>JBDTRF010000189.1:0-7298 GCA_039931815.1 Gemmatimonadota bacterium | reverse complement strand
CCCGCCTTGCCGCAAGCCCCTGGCCGGGCTATAACTTACGAGGGCGAGGACGGCGTGCGTCTCTCACGTGGGTCCAGACTGATGGCGCTTCGCGCCTGGCATTCCCACTGCGGCGATCTCATTGAGGTTGCCCCCCATGCGCATTGGGACTACATACCCTGGCGATACCCCCCCCTTCCACGTCGAAGGTCACTTCACCAATCGACGTTCGGAGAATGTGCTCTCCCCGAATTCGTGCAGTGATGGACCACAGCGATGACGGCACGATAGTAGAGTGTGATAAGCGAAATGCAGAGCAGGGGGCCTGCGGCCGACGATGCGCCAGGGCTCAAGCCTGCATTCACCGGAACGAGACAGATCGGTATCGTCCTGCGCCACCTTGTGTGCTGCCTGGAGAGACGCATCCCAGGCGGTGAAGCCTGACCATACGCCGCAAGTTTCTACCGTCCTGAAAGCGCGTCTCGATCGGGGCCGCATTGCCGGTCAGGCCTGAAAGGCTCGCTCCAATGATGGTCCAGGTCCACGAAGTCGCCAGCATCCCACTCGCCGTGATCAAGCGCCAGGCCGAACTGAGCGACGTTCGGCGCCTGGTGCCCGAGTGCTGTGGGCTCGTCTGGAACGTGCTTCGGGAACAACAGGTGCGAGGAGGTCGGTACGTTGCCATCTATTGGGACGGGACGATTCGCCTTGAGGTCGGTGCTGAAATCGACGGTCCCTTCAGCGTATCCGGTGAAGTCGTTCGTTCGGCCACGCCCAGTGGCCTGGTGGCGACCACGACGCACCTTGGGACTTACCAGACGTTGCACCGTGCTCACACCCTGATCCACGAGTGGTGCCGGGAGAAATCCGTCCGCCTTGCCGGCCCCAGTTGGGAGATCTATGGCCACTGGCAGGACGAGTGGAACACCGATCCGTCGCAGATTCGCACGGACGTGTTCTTCCAGGTTGTCAAGGATTAGCTGATTCGCTTTGATTCAGTTTCGCGATCCCGCCGGGCATTCGTCTCGTGTCGGGCGATTCGCAAACGATTAGCTTCCAGGTCACCCGAGATCCGAGCCCATTATGGACCCGCAACTGAGTGGCTTTGCGCTGGGACTGCTGTTCGCCGCTGCCAAGGTCGGCGCCATCGGTACGATCGCGTGCGGCATCGGCTGGTGGCGCACCCACCGCAAGCTGAGCCACCTGCAGGCCACGCTGCCCGACCCAGGTCGGCTGGACGAACGGTTGGCGAACCTTGAGCAGGCGTCGGACTATACGATCTCCCAATTGACCGAGCTGACGGAGTTGCAAGACACCCTGCTACGCCAATTGGGCGGCCCGGGGGCAAGAATGCTCGCTGCCGAGACGACAAAACCGGGCCCGGTAGATCCCCTGCGCACGCCGCGTTGACCGTTTGTGGCGGTGGAATACATGGACGACGCTCCAGAGCCTCCCCTCTGCCCGGCAATCAAAACGGCCGGGCTCAAGATTCGCCCACCATGGCGCCCGCAGGCCGGACCACGGAGTAACCGGAGCTTGCTATGACTGCCGTTGCGACCAATGGCGACGATCTGCGGTCCCACGCCGCCCGCCTCGCCTTTACGTTGATTCGGTTTGAGAGCGTTGCCGGCCATCCAGTTGGATTCAAGACTCCGCAAAGCCCGCCACCAACCAACACCGGCTACACTTTCCTGCCTTCGTCGAGGGCGATTCAGCCGGATCAGGTCGAGTCGTTCCTGGTGGGTCTGCCGTGTCCCGCGGTGCTGGCGCCCACGATGACTCGCGGGGCTATCGCGCTCCTGTTGCTCGACGAGCTGAGTGGCGACCGGAAGCGCTGGGCCGAGAAGACGATGAGTAACTTTTCCGCGGGCCTGGAAGAGATGGGACCCAAGCTCGGACTGTCGTCCCAGTCGCGAATTCTCGTCGAATTTGACGACGAATCGCACCTCTTCTCCTTCGCCGCCGTGCATGAGTGGACCCAGCAGTTCGTTATCCAGTTGGCGTGGAACCTCGGCCCGATCGAAAACGACGGCCGCGCAGACGCGCGCATGGGGCTGATTCGAAGCGACTGGCAGTGGTTCAAAGGTCGATCGTATATGGGTCCGGGGCAGGGGACCTGATCCTTGATAGGCGATTGTCGATTGCTGGTTGAGCTGCGGGTGGGTTCGATACGGACCATTGGAAACATCGTCCATCACCATTCGACCATCGCAATCCCTGCTGATCCACAACGTGCGACCGAGGCACATCGGAGACCATAATGTCGCCCCTGCCGAAACCTGGTGCTGTTGTCTTTGTGGCAAGGGTGGCCTGGATCACCACGTTCTACAGAGAGGTGGCATCAATGACGCTTCTCCACGAGGCTCTCGATCACACGGTCCTCGAGGTCGAGGGTTTTCAACTCGTCATCCACGCGTTGCGAGGCGAGGTCAACCCATCCCCGGTGGGCGACCCGGTACCCATCCGTCGCGACACTTACGTCAAGGTATGTCTACCGGTCGCAAGTATCACCGCTGCGCGAACCGCCGCTGCGATACATGGTGGAGCAATCCAGGCACGGGACAGGGAGTGGGAGAGCCGAGGCTTCCGGGCCTGCGATGGACATGATCCTGAAGGCAATGTGTTTCAAGTCCGGCAGGACGCCGGCTGATGCGCGTCGAGCTTCCGTCAACCTGTCAGGCCGACTCGACGCTAGTGTCCCGGGTCAGCCAGTAGCCCGGAGTTGGAGGATGGACCGTGATTACCTTCCGGTGCCACAACGGGCGACCGGGTAAGGAGATTTTCATGGGCAGCAGGCAGCGCACGATAGCCATTCTGACTGGCGGTGGGGACGTCCCCGGACTGAATCCGGCCATCCGGGCGATTACGATTCGGGCAGTGCGCGACGGGTATCGCGTCGTCGGGATCCGGCGCGGCTGGGCCGGGCTGGTCGACTATGAGCGCGACGCCAGGGCCGACAACAGCGAGAACGTCCAGGAACTTTCGGAAGCGATCGTCAACCGTGCCGGCCGCAGCGGCGGCACTTTCCTTCACACCTCGCGGGCTCGGCCGAGCCACCTGCCCCTCGAACGGCTGCCGCCGCACCTGGACGGCTATCGTGAGCCGATCAACGACATCACCCGGGACGTGCTCAAGAACCTGGAGCACATCGGAGTCGATGTCCTGATCCCGATTGGCGGAGACGACACGCTGAGCTACGCCAAGCGGCTCCACGACGAGGGCATGCACGTCGTCGCCATCCCGAAGACGATGGACAACGACGTCTACGGAACCGACTACTGCATCGGCTTCAGCACCTGCGTGACGCGGACCATCGAGCTGACCCACAGCCTTCGGACATCGGCCGGCTCGCACGAACGGTTCCTGGTCATCGAAGTGTTCGGCCGGTATGCCGGGTTCACCGCCCTTCTGCCGACCATGGCCGGTGCGGCTGACCGCTGCGTAATTCCCGAGTACCCGGTGGATGTCGAGCAGCTGGCCGAGCTCCTCACCTACGACCGCAACCGGAACCCGAGCCGGTACTCGGTGGTGCTGGTATCGGAAGGGGCGCGTCTGACGTCGCACGAAGGCATGAGCTTCGAGAGCGAGGAGACGGACATGTTCGGGCACCGTAAACTGGGCGGGATCGGCGACCAGGTCGGAGCGGCGCTCAAGGCATGCTCGCCGAAGTACAACAACGGGCGACGGATTGACGTGGTCAACCAGCGCCTTGGCTATCTCGTACGCTCGGGCAATCCGGATGCCCTTGATTCGATCGTCCCGATGGCGTTCGGCAACCTCGCGCTGGACCTGGTCATGAAGAAAGAGTACGGCCGCCTGGTCAGCATCCACCGCGGGTTTTATGACAGCGTGCCGATCAGCAGCGTGACCTCGGAGAAAAAAGTCGTCAACGTCTCGAAATATTACAACACCGATCGCCTGCGCCCGATTTACGAGTTCGATGGTGCCCCGCTGTTCATCATGACGAGCGACTGAGGACATTGACGATGCGCACTCGATTCGCGATGATCGCGACCCTCCTGGCGTCCACTCCTCTCCACGGGCAGCTCCCGGACACCAGTTACGCAGGACGGGTACTTTCGGCGCTGGCCCGGAAACTCGATGCCGACGCGACCCTGCCAGAAAGCTTCCGACGGCTGACGCCCCCCGACCTCGCCCGGACCATGGACACTGGGCATTTCGACCTGCTGCTGGACGATCCCTCGCTCAACCTTTACGTGCGCACCATGGCAGCGACGTTGCACCAGGTGCCGGATAGCGTCTGTGGCGCGATGCTGCTGGAGGCGCATGGGCAAACCCATGGTGCCGTCATGCTGGGCTATGTCGATTCCATGACCGCGGCGAACTGGGGGACCGTCTTCGAACGCGTCATTCGCGCCCGGGCGACCTCGGCTACCGGCGGACGCGTGGGATCCACTGAGGAGGTACAAGCCGCGATGCTCGGTATTTTTGGTGCACTCTCAGAGACAGACCGGGCTCGCCTGATGGCCATCTCCACCCACCCGCCCCCGACCGCGCCTGACATGTGCTGGGCCGCCCGAATGATCGCCGACGGAATCGCCGGCCTGCCATCGGAGCAGCTGGCGCCGGTTTCACGGGCCATGAGCGCGGGTTCGCCAAACTGATGTTCCCTCGACGGCCGACCCTGGCCTTTGCCGTGCTGCTGACTCTCGCCACCGGCCCTTTCGGCTCGCGTGTCGCGCCCTGCTGCACGGTGACCTTCAAGGTGCGGGTACCGGAGGTCACCGGTACAGTGTACCTCGCCGGGAGCCTCGCCGAGGCAGGGAGCTGGCGCCCCGATGGGCTCGCGCTCACCGGCGCGGGTCGCGAGCGTCGCGTCGCAGTTACCGCGGCGCCCGGCACCACCCTGAGATACAAGTTCACCCTGGGATCCTGGGATCGCGAAGCGCTGAATCCGGATGGGTCGACTCCCGGGGACAACGAGATCGTGCTCGACCGCGACACCGTGGTCGTGCACGAGATCGCCGGGTTCAGGAGCCAGGAGGACGCGGAGACCGGGCGGCGGGCCGCCGCCCTCGCGCTTCACGGCTACATCGCCCACCCGGAAAGCTCCGGAGTCCAGGGCCGCCTGATTTACTGGACCGATGTCACCTCGAAGTTCCTGGGACCGGCGCGCAACGTGGAGATCTGGTTGCCACCGGGGTATGACGATTCCACGTCCCGGCGCTACCCCGTTCTCTACATGCATGACGGCGAAAACCTCTTCGACCCCCGCATCGCGAGCACCGGAGTGGATTGGGGAGTGGACGAGTCGATCGTGCGGCTGGTGCAACGAGGCGTCATTCCGCCGGTCATCGTGGTGGGAGCCTGGAGCACTGCTGAGCGGTGGAAGGAGTATTCCCCGTGGCACGGCGCGCCGGACTACGCCCGGTTTCTGATTGAAGAATTGATGCCGCGGATCAACCATGAGTTCCGCACCCTGACCGGTCCCGGGAATACGGCCGTCATGGGTTCCTCGATGGGCGGGCTATTGTCGTTCTATCTCGTCACCCATCACCAGGAGACCTTCGGCGCCTGTGGTTGCGTGTCTACCCACTTCCCGCTGTCTGAAGCGGTGGCCGCGCAGGTGTTTCCCGGCTTCAAGCCCTCCGGCGTTCCCAACACCACGCCCTACGTCGTGAGTGACATCCGGGCCGGCCTCGTCGCGCCGCAGCATGCCCGTTACCGATTCGACTACGGCAGCATGGGACTCGATTCCGCCTACGGTCCTACCCATGAGGTCGTCCGCGCCTGGCTGCTGCGGCAGGGCAAAGTCGAGGGGCGGGACTTCGAGATCCGGCGCTACGAGGGAGCCACCCACAACGAGGCATCCTGGCGGGCTCGGCTCGACAATGAGATGACCTTCCTCTTTGGACAGTCAGCAACGTCCAGCGTCACACGCGAGGTCCCCGCCTGGTCGGAAGACGCGGTCTGGTACCAGATATTCGTGGAGCGGTTCCGCAACGGCGATTCGTCCAACGATCCAACGCCACACGACATGATCGGCGTGACCAACGAACAGACGCCGGACGGTTGGAAGGTCACGCCCTGGACCCACGACTGGTACCGGCAGGAGCCATGGGCCAGGGCGACGGGAAAGGACTTCTACGGGACCGTCCAGTTCCGCCGCTACGGAGGTGACCTGCAGGGCGTCATGAACCGGCTCGACTACCTCCAGAAACTCGGGGTCACCGCCCTCTTTCTCAATCCGATCAACGACGCGCCATCCCTCCACAAGTACGACGCGCGCAACTATCACCATATCGATCGCAACTTCGGGCCCGACCCGCGGGGTGACGAGCGGCGCATGGCAGCCGAGGATCCAGCGAATCCGATGACGTGGGGATGGACCGCTGCGGACAGCCTCTTCCTCACCCTGGTCCGCGAGGTCCATCGGCGGGGCATGCGAATCATCGTAGACTACTCGTGGAATCACACGGGGATCGCCTTCTGGGCCTGGCAGGACATCCTCAAGAATCAACGGGCCTCGCGCTTTGCCGACTGGTACGAGATCGAACGCTTTGACGATCCTGCCACACCGGACACCAACGAGTTCGCCTATAGAGGATGGGCCAGCGTACCCTGGCTGCCGGAGTGGAAGAAAGTCGGCCGGCCGGAAGGCCAGACCCACGGCGCGATCGAAGGGAACCTCGTTCCTGGCGTGAGGGACCACATATTCAGTGTCACCCGCCGCTGGCTCGATCCCAATGGTGACGGCGATCCCTCCGACGGGGTGGACGGCTTCCGCCTCGATGTGGCCGACGTCGTGCCGCTCGGCTTCTGGCGCGACTACCGGCGATTCGTGCGAGGGATCAACCCGGATGCCTACCTGGTCGGTGAAATCTGGTGGGAGCAATGGCCGGATAGGCTGTATGACCCGGCGCCGTGGCTCAAAGGCGATGTGTTCGACGCCGTGATGAACTATCGCTGGTACGCGCCGACCCGGAGTTTTTTTGCCGGCGCGCCGCCGTTTCTCACCGCCTCGCGCTATGTCGCCAGCCTGGATTCACAGAACATCGGTATCGGCCAGTCGCAGCAGAGGGCGATGATGAACCTGACGGCGAGCCACGACACTCCCCGATTCAGCACGTCGTTGTTTAATCCGGGGAAATACAAGTACCACAATACGCCACGGGAGGACTCGCTGTATCGGATTGACCGACCCGATGCGAAGACCCGCAGGATTCAACGGATGATCCTGGTGCAGCAGTTCACCACGACCGGTGCGCCCGAGATCTGGAACGGAGACGAGGTAGGGATGTGGGGCGCCGATGATCCGGATGAACGAAAGCCCATGGTGTGGGGCGACCTGCAGTATG
>JBDTRF010000188.1:0-7308 GCA_039931815.1 Gemmatimonadota bacterium | reverse complement strand
GGCACCGCTATCGCACCCGCCGGCTGGGCGCTATCGATTGCGAGTGGAACTGGCCACCGAGCGGGAGGATCTCTCCCCCGAGATTCTCCTCCACGCGGTGCCGGTTCGGGACTCGGCCCTGGTGCAGCTACCGTGAGCACGCACGCCGGGTCGCGCTGAGCCATGCGGAACCGGAGGTCGGCCCCGCTTCTCCTTTTCTTCGCGCTTCTCATGATCGCGAAGCCGGGGATCGTGCGCGGCCAGGCGACTCCCGAACCGGTCCTCGTTGAGTTGCAACTTGGACGCCTGGCGACACGCACCGTCAACGCCCTCCGCCTTAACAATGACGTCCTGCTTCCCCTGAGCGAGTTTTTTGACCTGGCCGAAATCCGTTTCCAGTTTCCCGCGGCTGGCGTGGTCGACGCGATCCTGCAGCCGGGTGACCTCCACCTCGTCATCAACACCGTCACGGACAGCCTGGCCCTGGCCCGGCGTAGCATAGCGGCCCCACCTCATTCGTTGATTGGCCAGGACGGGGAGGTGTACCTGAGCAGCGCCTTTCTGGGGAGTTTGCTCAATATCCGTTTCGTGATCGACTGGTCGGATCTCAATGTGGCGGTCGCGGATCCTGAGCGACTTCCGCTCGGTCGCCGAATTGCCCGAGAAGCCGCCCGATCATCACTGAGCGCATCGGAGACCGGCGTCCGGCCCGATATCGCCCTCACCCTCGATCGGCGTCACTGGAATGGAATGGTCTTCGACTATTCCGTGCTTTCACCGGCCAGGGATGCCATCAATGGTGGCGCGATCGCGACCGCGCTCGGCATGGACGTCCTCGGTGGATCACTGGAGATGGGCCTCGCCACTGAAGGGCGACTGGACGAGGGACACAGCCGAGCCGACGTTTCGTGGTCTGGTGTCTGGCGTCAAAACAGCTGGGTGAAGCAGCTGAGACTGGGTGATGGTATCTCCACTGGCCCGCGTCCGCGAACGGTACGCGGCTTTTCGATCACCAACTCTCCTTTTCAACGTTCCGCCCTGCTGGGGCAGGTGCCCTACGCCGGTCGCCTGGGACCGGGTTGGCAGATTGAAGCCTACCGGGGTGGTCGCCTGGTCGCGTTTGATTCCGCCGACGCCCTCGGCCAATTCTCGGTGGACGTGCCAGTGCAATACGGTGAAAACCCGGTGGATTTTGTCGCCTACGGTCCGTTCGGTGAAATCCGGGAGTTCAACCAGACCTACCGAGTCGTCGACAACGTGCTGCCGCGGCACCAGCTGGAGTACGGTCTCGCGGCGGGCGCCTGTCGATCAAACGCCTGTCAGTCAAGCGCCAACTTTGACCTCCGGTATGGCGTCTCGCGGCGTCTTACAGTCCAGGCCGGCCTCGATCAGTTCTGGCGGAATAGCCGTCCTGATCTTTTTCACCCCTACGCGATCGTTTCCGGCGCGTTGGGTAACTCGTGGTCAGTCCAGTTCGAAGGCGTCGCCAACGCGGTCGCTCGGACTGGCCTCGCGTTTGAGCCTTCGACCGATCTGCGCTTGAGCACCGAGTTCAACGAATTCGCCCGGCACACCGTCTCTCCTATCCTCACTCCGGAGGGTCGGCTCCGTCAGTGGACCACGAATGCGTTCTTCCGCCCCGCCCCAAATCGCTTGAGCTCGCTCTACGTTGACGGGAGCGTTGATGTCATCGAGTCCATCACCGGGACTCACACCAGTGCCCGGGCCCTGGTCTCGTTTCAGACGGCGGAAATCCGGATGATGCCATCACTCCGGATTCAGCGCGATGCCTCACTCGGGCTGGGGACCGGGACTCATACATTCTACGGACTCAATACCTTCGTGCTCCCCCGGGCCAACCTGGGCCGATTCATGAGCACGGTGACGGCGCGGACCCAGATGGAATCCGATGCTTCGTTCCACATGATGTCCGCCGCGGGCTATGTCGCTCGACCCATCGGCGAAGGTTTGCGCGTGGAAACCGGCCTCTCCTGGATGCGACACGGTGGGACCAGCTTTTCCCTCGTGCTCTCCACTACCCTGCGATCGGTCCGCGCATTCTCCACCATTTCCAGCGGTCCGGCGGGAACCGATGCCGTGAATTACGTCCAGGGCTCCGTCCTCTACAATCCTGAGCGCCGCCAGGTGGCGCTCTCCTCGGGCCCTTCAGTGCAGCGCGCCGGCGTCTCGGGTCTCGTTTTCCTGGACGTGAATGGCAACGGCAAACGGGACGTAGGCGAGGAACTGCTGCCGGACGTCCGGGTGCGGGTCGGCAACATCACGTCGGTCTCGGATTCTCAGGGACGCTATCGGGTGTGGGACCTTTTGCCGTTCGAACCGGTGCTGGTCGTGGTGGATTCGATCAGCCTCGCCTCTCCGCTCTGGATTCCGCAATACAGCGCCGTAAGCGTAGAGCCCGGGCCAAACCAGTTTCGAACCCTGGACCTGCCGATCGCGCCGGGCGGCCTGATCGAGGGCCGGGTGCTTCGCCATTCGGACACGGGTCCGGTCGGGATGGGCGGGGTCACGCTTTTTGTCACCAATCGGAAGACCGGGGTTCGCCGTTCCGTCATGACGTTCTCCGACGGTGATTTCTACCTGATGGGAATCAAGCCCGGCGATTATGATATCACCGTGACCGAATCCGCGAGCAGCCGACTGCGGATGACGGCCGAGCCGGTTCATTTCACCCTCAAGTCCACCCGAGATGGCGAAAGCGTCAGTGGGTTGGAGGTGGTGTTAAAGCCGTAGTGGTTGGTAGCGTGGTAAGGTGCCAGAATCACGAAATCCTCAGGCACAAGTCACCCACCAAAGGTCATGTCAATGCGGGTTGCCTCGCTCATCCTCTCAGTTTTCCTGGTCGCGAACTCCACGCTTTCAGCCCAGTCAGCGGACGCTCGATTGAAGACTATTGCCCGGCAGATCTCCGCCCAACGCATCGAGCGCGACTTGCGGACGATCGTCGGGTTTGGAACCCGGCACACCTTGTCCGATACGCTCTCTGCCACCCGCGGCATCGGCGCCGCTCGGCGGTGGGTCAAGAGTGAATTCGACCGCATAGCGTCCAGCTGTGGCGGGTGCCTCGAGGTTCGTTATCAGCCCAGGGTATGGAAGGCTGACGGCAATCGCCTCGTGCGGGACGTGAACATCGTCAACGTGCTGGCGATTTTCCGGGGTAGCTCGGAGCCGGGACGCGTGGTGTTCATGACCGCGCACCTCGACTCGCGCGCCAGCAACGCCAATGACACCTTGACCGATGCGCCCGGCGCGGCGGATGATGGCAGCGGCGTTGCCGCCGTCATCGAAACGGCCCGGGTGCTCGCCTCTGCCGCCCCCTTTCACAAGACGGTGATCCTGGCTGCCCTGTCCGGCGAGGAACAGGGACTCTACGGCGGGCAGCAACTCGCCCAGATGGCGCGGGACTCGGGCTGGATCGTGGAGGGAGTGCTCAACAATGACATCATCGGCAATGCCCGCGGCATGACCGGGGAGGCAAACACCCATACGTTCCGGGTTTTCTCGGAGCCGGTCCCGGTCGACGAAACCGACCAGCAGCGCCGGGCCCGCCGGGCCTCGGGTGGCGAGATTGATGGCCCGTCGCGTCAGCTGGCGCGCTACGTCGATCGAATCACCGCCCGATATGTTCCCGGGGCCGATGCCGTGATGATCTACCGATTGGATCGCTTCGGCCGGGGGGGCGATCATCGCGCCTTCAATGACCTGGGGTTTCCGGCCGTTCGTTTTACCGTGATGAACGAGGACTACAACCGCCAGCACCAGGATGTCCGAACGGAGAACGGTATTTCCTACGGTGACGTCATCGAGGAGATCAGTTTTCCCTATATCGCCCGCGTGGCCTCGGCCAACGCGACGTCGCTCGCATCACTGGCGTGGGCGCCGCCGCCGCCGGATTCGGTCAGGATCAAGGGCGCCGTGACTCCCAGCACCACGTTTACGTGGAACGCTCCGTCATCACCATCGCTCGCCGGATACCGCATCTATTGGCGCGAGACCACCGAACCCCAGTGGCGCTACCATGCCGATGTGGGCCTGGCAAACTCGTTTACCCTGACCAACGTCAACATCGACAATTACTTCTTTGGCGTGGCGTCGCTGGGGAGAGACGGGACCGAGAGCGTCGTAGTGTTCGCGCACTAGCCAACAGGACTGATGCACCGCTCGCTGGCTCACTACACCTGTCTACAGAAAACCCCGACTCCAGCCGAGGTATATCCTATGGCTACTCGATTTGGCGTACTCATGGCGGCGGCACTGCTCTTCGCCTGCAATGGGGCCGGAGACCCTTCCTCCGATGTTCCCGGTAACGGCATCGGCATTCCCAACGCGAGCCTCGGCGGCCGGCGGCCATTTCCTGCGGACAACCCCTGGAATACCCCGATCGATCAGGCGCCGGTGGATTCCAACTCTGACGCACTCATCAACAGCATCGGACGGAACATCGGGTTGCACCCTGACTTCGGAGCCAACTGGCAGGGAGGGCCGTTTGGAATTCCGTATATTGTCATCGACGGGTCGGTGGAGAGTGTTCCCGTCACTTTCTCGTATGATGATCAGAGCGACCCCGGCCCCTACCCGGTTCCCATCAACGCTCCGATCGAAGGCGGATCCAGTTCGAGCGGTGACCGCCACATCCTGATCGTTGACAGCGCCAGCTGGAAGCTCTACGAGCTGTTCGCGGCGTATCCCCAGCGTGACCGATGGAACGCCGGATCCGGCGCCGTGTTTGACCTCAATTCCAATGCTTTGCGACCCACCGGCTGGACCAGCGCCGATGCGGCCGGTCTTCCGATCTTTCCCGGGCTGGTTCGCTATGACGAGGTGGCGGAACAGGGAGCGATCAACCACGCGCTTCGCTTCACCGTCAGCCAGACCCGGCATGGATACATCGCGCCGGCCCGCCACTACGCCAGCGATGCGACCAGTCCCAATCTTCCCCCGATGGGAATGCGGGTCCGGCTTAAGTCCACCGTTGACATCACGTCGTTCTCTCCGCGCGTCCAGGTCATTCTGCAGGCGCTTAAGACCTATGGTATGATCGTGGCTGACAATGGAAGCAACTGGTATATCTCCGGCGCTCCGGATCCCCGCTGGGACGATGACGAGATGCACGAGCTGGGACAGGTGACGGGGGATGATTTCGAGGTGGTGCGAATGGGGACAGTCACAACGAACTGACTGTAGAGTTTACCCTGCTTGATTGAAGATTGGTGATTGTTCCGCCTGAGGTGAAGGTGATGAAGGGAACAGAGCGGGTCCCTTCCCCGGACGCGGGGAAGGGACGCGCGCCTGAGCCTAGTTCCCCAGCGCTTCGACCGCCTTCTGCCGAATCCTGGCGTCGGGATCCTTGAGCAGTGACGATATCGCCGCGACGGCTTCCTGGCCACGGAATTCAGATAACGCCTGCAACGCCGCCTCTTTCACTTCGAAATCCGCGTCCTTGAGCAAGGGAACGATCGCGGACACGGTCGTCTCGTCCTCTATTTCTCCCAGGGCCCACACCGCATTCTTCCGAACTTCGCGATCTGAATCGCGGAGGGCGGTGACCAGTCCGGATGGGGCGCGCTTGAGGTTCAATTCTCCGAGGGCCCACGCGGCCTCCCGCCGGACGTTGACGGATCCATCGGAAAGCACGGCGGCCAGGGCATCGGCCGCCCCGGGATGACCGAGTTCGCCGAGCGCATGGGTCGCATTGGTTCGCACCTCAACATCCTGGTCTTTGAGCGCTTCAATCAGCGCATTTCCCGCATCCGCATTTTCGATCTGCCCCAACGCCCAGGCCGCCTCTCTCCGCACCTTCACCTCAGGATCCGAGAGAGCAGGCTTGAGCGGACCGACCGCCGATTCGTCCTCGATTTCTCCCAGCGCGTGGGCGGCTTTCTCACGAACCTCGGCATCACGGTCCTTGAGCGCCTGGCTCAGCGGCTCGACCGCCCGAGCGTCCTCGATCTGCCCCAGGGCCCAGACGGCTTCTCGTCGGATCTCGACCATCGCGTCACTGAGAACCGAGGTCAGCGGGCCCACGGCATCGGCGGATTCGATTTCTCCCAGCGCATGCACTGCTGCCTGGCGAACGTCAGGTGACTGGTCCTTGAGCACACCACTCAGCGGGGTGACCGCCGATGCGTCCTCGATCTGCCCCAGGGCCCACGCGGCCGATTCCCGAATCCGCGCGTCGGTATCCTTGAGAGAAGTAGAGAGTCCCGGAACGGCGCGGGCATCCTCGATTTCCCCCAGTGCATGAGTGACCTCGAGTCGAAGCGTCGCATCGTTGTCTTTCAGAACCTCGACCAGCCCATCGACCGCTTTGCCATCCTCGATCTGGCCCAGGGCCCAGACGGCTTCCCGGCGAACCGGCAGATCGCGGTCATGCAAGGCGATCAGGAGTCCGTCGACTGCGCGACTGTCTTCAATTTCACCGAGCGCGTGGGCGGCCGCCCTCCGCACCCGGGCATCGCTGTCTTTGAGCGCCTGGAGAAGCGCGTCGACGGTTTCAGGACTTTCGATTCGCCCGAGTGCAAGGGCGGCAGACTGACGAACTTCCGCCACTGGATCGTGCAGGGTATTTGTGAGGGGCTGTATCGCGCGAGGATCTTCAATTTGACCGAGGGCCCAGGCCACCAGCCTTCGCATCTGGGGGGACTCGGCACCAATGCGCCGGAGGAGAGCGGGAACCGCTGCCGTATCATCGGACTCTCCCAGGCCAAGAACGGCGGCTTCCTGGATCGAGGGATCGCTCATGGCGAAAGCGTTCAACAGCGCCTTCCTGGCGTCCGGGTGCTCAAGGCGGCCCAGGAGCACCGCGGAGGCCTGTCGCACACAAGAAACGGGGTCTCGAAGTCCCGCTTCCAGTGGCGGGATGACTCGAGGGTCTGACAACGGTCCCAGGGCCCAGCCGATCGCGTCGCGTGAGGCCGAATCGGGAGAAAACGGCTGGAATTCATCGATGTCTCCGCCGAATCCGTTCCAATTATGGTTCCGGAGAGACCGCACCGTCATTTCGCATACGACCGGGTTAGCCCCTCGCACGGCATCGATGAACGCCAGGGCCCGACTCGAGTCCCGTCCGTCCCCTTCTTGGGGCCAGTCTCCGGTGCGATTGCCATGGGGGATGGCGAGCAGGACCGATGAAGCGACGACCATGATACTGGGGACGAGGAACGGGATCGGTCGACGGCGGGCCCGGGAGGCCAGGCGGTGCAGCAATGAAATCATAAGGAACCCTCAGGCAAGGAAGTCAGCGGCAGCAGGCGGCTCTTGGGTTTGACAGGGGAACCGGGGTGAATGTTGTAACCCGACCTGGTCGTACCT
>JBDTRF010000187.1:0-7341 GCA_039931815.1 Gemmatimonadota bacterium | reverse complement strand
ATCAGGGAGTTGACTGGTCCATCTCCTGGATCGTCCTGATCGACGGGCGCCGCTCCTTCTGCAACCGGGCCGCGACGACCTCCGCCTGCTTGAGCGCCCGCAGAATATTTCCGTTGGCCAGCTTGGCCAGGTCCGCGTCACTCCAGCCTCTTCGAATCAGCTCGGCAAACAGCACCGGGTAACCGGTGACATCCTGCATGCCGTCGGGAAGATTGTCGGTGCCGTCATAGTCTCCCCCCAGCCCGACATGGTCGATCCCTGCGACATCCCGCACATGTTCCACGTGGTCCGCCACGTCCTTGACGGTGGCGTGTGGCTCCGGATGCGCCGCGCGGAAATCGCGGCGAACGCGCGCCCGGGCGCTATCGTCGGGGGCCGCCTGCAGCAGTTCGCGGACCTGCGGTCCCCAGGCCGCGTTGGAATCGTTAATCGCCCTGGAAATGAAACTGGGGACAAAGGTGACCATCACGACCCCGCCATTCCTGGGTAACAACCGGAGAATAGAGTCCGGCACATTCCGGGGGACGTCGGTAAGCGCACGGGCGGAGGAGTGGGAAAACATCACCGGCGCCTCGCTTACGCGGATAGCATCGCTCATGACTCCGGCCGACACGTGGGAAAGGTCGACCAGCATCCCCAGCCGATTCATCTCCCGGACCACTTCTTCCCCGAACGGTGTCAGGCCATCGTGCCGAACGCTGTCGAGCGCCGCATCGGCCCAATCGAGCGTCACGTTGTGCGTGAGCGTCATATAGCGGACACCCAGGTCATAGTAGGCACGCAGGGCGCCCAGGGAATTCTCGATCGCGTGTCCACCTTCCATCCCGATGAACGAGGCGATTTTCCCCCGTCGCATTGCGGCTTCGGCATCCGCCGCGGTCAACGTCAGCTGAAGCTGCTCGGGGTAACGCTCGATCGTGCGGCGCGCGATATCGATTTCTTCGAGCTGCATTCTCGCGTAACCACTGTCCTTTGCCTCACCCGGGATATAGACCGACCAGAACTGACCTCCCACGCCGCCCGAGCGCAGTCGGGGAATATCGGTCTGCCCCTTGGTTCGCTCGAGGATGTTATAGGCATCGACATCGCGGGGTGCGTCCTTGCTCTCGCGAATGGCCCAGGGCAGATCGTTATGACCATCGATCACCGGCGAGGCTCGAAGCAGCCGCCGGGCGTGAACCATGGGATCTTCCTGCTGGGCGTGCCCTGCAGTTGTCAATGAACCGCACAGGCAGAACAGGCAGAGGGAAAGCGACACCAGCCGGGCTGAGATCATCACGTTGTCCAGGTTAGAGAAGAACAATCAGTGGAGCATTATCTCGCGTGGCGTGGCAACGCCCGGCTGATCTGAACCAGCTCCGGACGGCTTTGGAACTCGGGACAAATCGTCTGATCGAACTCGTAAGGTCCGCCGGTTTCCGCATCGGTCCAGGGGAAACCCGCGCAGACGGCAGGGTACCACGGGGTATGATAGATGGAACAGGCGTTGTCTTTCCATAAAATGCAGCGCCCGCCGCGCACCCGCGTCCGCCATTCTCCCCACCGTGTCAGGTACACTTTATCGTGGCCCAGCATTTCGCCAATGCCACGCGCCTCAGTCTCAGTCAGCGTCGCTCCCCATCCGCAGCAGGCGGATTGGTGCGGACAGGGAAAACATGGAAGCGAGGGGAATTGATCAGACATGGACGACAAAGTTAACGACCCGTCAGCGAGAATGCTTAGCGGCGATCCGGGTGAAAGGTGAAGAGTGAAAAGGTCAAACGGCTTGCCAGGAAATGCTGAGATCGGGGAACTCTCATTGGCGACACGGCTCGGTCATGACCTGGCCCTCTTCACCGTTCACCTTTCACCTCGTGCAGAACCTGCCCATCCAGTGCTTCCGTGGGTGCAACCCCGACAAGGGCCGCCAGTGTCGGCGCGATATCGACTGAGCTGACCGTGCGGCGGAATATCCCGCTCTTCACTCCGGCTCCCCAGAATGCGATCGGAATGGACATATCGTCAGCGGCAAGGCTCCCATGCGTGGTCCAGCCATCGGAGTCCGACCACATGAAACCGCCCTTGAGCGTCCCGGCCAGGAGCCAACCCTGGGCGGCCGGAATGTCCCGCCTCCAGAGTCGAGCCACCTGGTCCGAGTCTCGCGCGGACGCAAGGAGAGCAGGCGTCAGAATGCGCGTGACGCCCCGGCGCCCTCGCGCAATGACAGCAAGTGCCTCCGCGAGGCTGTCCACGTTGATTCCCCGGGCCCGCATCCCGGCGACATCGGCCGTCAGGAGACCACTTTCGAACTGCAGTTCGAAGCGGCTTTGATACCGGGCCTGGAGGTCTCGACCAAGCTGTCGGACCAGGTCCGCCAACGATACTCTGCCCCCATCCTGCTGCCGATATTGGCGAGCGAATTCCGGAAAGGACTGGACTCCATGATCTGAGCTGATGGCAAAAACCGTCTGACTCGGCGGGACGGACTGGGAGAGCGAATCGAGAAACCATCCCAGCCAATGGTCTAACCGCAGCAGCTGATCGTGCAGCTCCCGCGAGTCGGGACCGTAAGCATGGCCAACGGCATCGGTTGTTGACAGCGAGATTGAAAGGAGATCCGTCGCGCTATCGGTGCCCAGGCCCATCACGCGAACTCCATCCAGGGCGAAATCGAGAGTGAGCGAGTCCATCCACGGAAAGTCCGGCATCTGGAGCGCGGCCGCTGCAGAATCGGATGGGAGACGGTGGGGAAAGACGAAATCCGCCCCGCCGTGCTCAAAGGGCATGGAGTCCATTTCGCGGTACTGACCGGGTGGGCGAAGCAGGTCCCAATTGGTCCCCGCCAGGTTCTGGGGCCCTCGCCGAGCATTAAAGGACAGCACCCACGAAGGCAAATGATCGGCGTAATACTGGCTGGTGGTGAACTGGACACCGGAGTACCAGTACACCTCCCCCGGCCCGCGGCCGACCGGGAGAATCGCCCCCCGATCTTTTCGTGACACGCTCAATACCCTGGTCCCGCTATCTGCCGCGCGCATCCAATCGGCCAGTGTTGTCCCCACAAACCGTCTGGGCGACGCGCCCGGACCTGTCGACTCCACCAGGGGGGAGGCAGAGTCCTGGACTCCGAGCGAGTTGTTCACGATGCCGGTATGAGATGGTGTCCGTCCCGATAGCATCGTGCTGTGGCCTGGGGCAGTCTCAGTGACGCCGTGATCCTGCCGGGCGTTCGGAAAAACGGCGCCATGATCGAGAATCTGGCGAAAACCACCGGTCCACTCGTTTCGATAGCGCTCGAGGTAGTCGCCTCGCAGTTGATCGACGGCGATGAAGACCACCAGGTGGGGATGTGAGGGTGGCGGTGTGCCGGGGCCGGGCGGGATGACCAGAATGGTCGCCAACAGAAAGCGATGCATACGGAGAATCTAGTGCGACTGACACCGTGAAGAAGTCACAATCCGGCCTCAGATTGAAGCTGCGCCCTCAAAACGACCTCCCATGTTCCATCCTATTGCAAGAAGCCCGTCCCGTTCCAGGTATCGTAGTTGTATCTCCTTTAAGATCAAGCTGTTAAGGGGTGGCGCATTGCTTGCCAATACTCCCCATGCCGTTGTCATCCGAACGATCAGGGATTCACTGAAGGCTAGACGGATGCTCGCATTCACCTGCGGGCGCTGGAAAGGCAACTCGTGCAGAGCAGGCTGACCTTCCTGGAAACCCAGGTTGCCCGCCGGATGCTGGGGCTCTTTCTGCTCTGCGCGGTGCTCCCCATCGTGCTGCTCGTCGTTGTGTCCTACCGCCACGTTTCCCGCCAGCTGAATCAACAGAGTCGAGATCGCCTTCGCGAGGCCAGCCAGGTCTCAGGCATGGCCCTGATTGAACGCCTCCAGCTCATCGATGCCGAGCTGCGAATGGCGAGTACAACGTTGCAGTCTCTGGCTGAGGTCGAAGCGGCGGTGCCGGAGGAACTCATTGCCGGGGAATCCCGGGTGAAGGCACTGGCACTGGTGCGAGGGAGTTCAACGCCCTACGCGCTCAGCGGTCGGATGGATGCGACCATTCCTCCGATCTCGGCCGAGCAGGAGGATCACCTTCGAATGGGCGGGGCCCTGCTACTGGTAACAGGCCGTAGCACGACTCCAGCGGTACTCGTTGCCCGCCTGATGGATCCCGACCGACCGAAACAAGGCGTTCTCTGGGCGCAGATCGACCCGGAAAAACTCTGGGGCCCGCTTCGGAACAACCGGACCCTGGTCGAGCTCTGCATTCTGACGGACGGAGGAACGAGGGTGCTGGCCTGCCCCGCTGAGAACACTGAGGGAATGCCTGCCCAGCTGGATTCTGCCCAGGGAAGCGGGGAGGCCGAGTGGATCCAGGAAGGTCAGAAATATTCGGCTGGATACTGGACCGTGGCCATGGGCCCACACTGGATGGCCAGCCCGTGGACGGTGGTCCTGAGCGAACCTCGCGCACGGGTATTGGCCCCGATGACGGCGTTCACCCGGAACTTTCTTCTGGTGACGGTCGTGTCGCTGGTGTTGATTTTTCTTTTCAGCAATGACCGGATCCGTCGTGGCATGGAGCCACTGCTCCGGCTCCAGGAGGGAACATTGCGGGTCGCCCGGGGCGAGTTCAGCACGCCGGTCATCGTGGAGAGCGGAGACGAATTCGAACGCCTCGCCCATTCATTCAACACCATGGCCGCTCAACTGCGCCGCCAATTCAACGCCCTGACGCTGATCAATGACATTGGCCGCAGCGCGCTCGCACAGCCCAAGAGCGAATCCATGGTCGAGGCCGTGTTGGTGCGGTTAGGCCAGGACATCCAGGCGACGACGATCGCGGTGATTCTTCGATCGCCTGCTCTGGCGGAGGGCTGGCACGCCACATCGATCAAGGACGGGCAGATTTCCAATGGCGACCTCCGCCTGTCGCCCGGTGAGTTGAGCGTGCTCAACCGGGGTGGCGATTACCTCATGGTCGACCAGGCGCCCCAGGGCTATGCCGTTCTGGATATGATCCCGGCGCTCGATCGACATTCCCAGGTTCTCCTCCTGCCACTGCGTGACGAAGGTGCCATGATCGGGCTGCTGATAATCGCCTATCCGCGAGGCGCCGTGGTTTCGTCGGAAGAAACCGTTCACGCCCGGCAGCTGGCGGACCAGATCACGCTGGCCCTCGCGAACAATCACCTCATGGGGCGGCTGGAACAGCTGAGTTGGGGCACCCTTTCAGCCCTCGCTCGTACGATTGATGCCAATTCCCCCTGGACCGCGGGCCATTCGGAGCGGGTGACTCAACTCTCCCTCCTGATCGGAAAGGAACTCGGTCTTTCCGCCCGTGAACAGGACATGCTGCATCGTGGCGGGTTGCTCCATGACATCGGCAAGATCGGCATTCCGCCTCGGCTGCTGGAGAAACCTGCACGGTTGACGCCGGAGGAAATCCTGATCGTCCAGTCCCATCCTGTGGTCGGGTCTCGAATTCTTGCCCCGATCTCGGTTTTTCAGGACATTATTCCCATCGTCCTTCATCATCACGAACGATTTGATGGCACCGGCTATCCGGACCGACTGGCCGCCGATGCGATCCCTCTTCTGGCCCGGGTCATCGCGGTCGCGGACGTGTATGATGCGCTCGTGTCCAAGCGGCCGTACCGGCCAGGGTGGACCTCACGGGCCGCGGTCGCCTACATCACCCGCTCGGCGGGGAGTCATCATGACCCCGCCATCGTCAAGGCATTCACCAACCTGGTCCAGCGGGGTGAAGTGAATTATCCGCTGGCCCGGGTCAGCGGCGAAGAACCCGTCGCAGAAAACCTTCTCCGGCTGGTTCAATAGCTGAGAATCGAAGCCTTCACGCTGCCTTGCCCCGCTCCGCCCAATCATATTACTCTCAGCTTTCTACCCCGCTCCTGTGAACAGGCTCTGTACATTGCTCAGAGAATGTTCGTGATCGGTACTATCTTCAGATTCAAAGCAGCACGTGTCCTTATGCCCCGGCCATTGCCTCCACACCTCATCGCGCGACTTTTCAATTGACAGGGATGGATTTGTGACTGAACTTGATCTCAGCAAACAGGTGGCAAATATTCGCGCCGTTTTGCAGACGGTTGAAGGCCAGGTCGCCCGGGGGAGAGTCCCAGAGGAAGGACTCGCCGATTTCAAAAGCGCGGTTGACGAAGTCCGGCTTCGGCTCTGGGGAATCATGTCAGCCGCTTCATCGGGGGAGTATGAGTCGTTCGTCGAGCGGTTCCGACTTCGACGCGCGACCGAAATCATGAAAGAGATCTCCCAGGACATGCGCTCCGGGAAGCTCCCGCGGGGACATCCTGAAATGGAGTGGCTGGTGGAAGCAGCCCGGAGCCTGATCGCGGCTACTTCGGCACCCAAACCACAGTAAGTCCCGGTATTACCCTCGATTGATCATCTGGCCGACCCAACCAAGCGGAGTATTCTATGGGTAAGGACTTCAGGGAATTCATTCTGCGGGGCAATGTCGTGGACCTGGCGGTCGGTGTTATCATCGGCGCCGCCTTCGGCACGATCGTTGGCTCCCTGGTGAACGACGTCATCATGCCGCCCATCGGCCTCGTCCTGGGCAACGTCGACTTCTCCAACCTCTTTTTCGTGCTTAAAGAAGGAGTGAAAGCGCCGGCCCCCTACGCCTCCCTCGGGGACGCCCAGGCCGCGGGAGCAGTCACCGTCAACTATGGCGTGTTTATTACCAAGGTCGTCTCCTTCCTCATCATTGCGTTTGTCGTGTTCCTGATGGTGCGAGCCGTTGCCCGGCTTCGCCGCAAAGAAGAGGTCCCCGCCGCCCCGACGACTCGGCCCTGCCCGTTCTGCCTTTCTACCATCCCGCTCCAGGCAACCCGGTGTCCGAACTGCACCTCAGATCTCAAATAAACAAAGTTAAAAGACGCAGGACAAAGGAGGACAACGGAGAACAGTTGCTGAATGGACCGTGAGCCCGCATTTACCTGGTTGCAGTCTGACCCCGACAAGCATTCCGTTGCAGTTGCGAGTTTGTGTACCTGAAAGTTTTTTTGTTCCAGTGCTTCGCTATTCTTAAAAAAACAGGTAGCAGCAAGGCAAGGAAGGAAAGGCTGGCAACACAAAGCAGCTGGAGAGGATGCTTCAGCCACCTCACATTACTCGCTTTCACCTTCAATTCCTTACAGCTACCCGTATCTCAGAAGACTTTGAGTAACTGAACGCAACGCAACGAGACTGCACGGACCCGCTCAGGCGTTGGAGCCCGTCCTCCGGGTGCGTGCCGTTCCGTGGCGGTTCGTGCCGGTCCGATGTTGATTCACCAGCCAATGCTGAAGCTGAAGAAGTTGGTGCCCCCGAGGACGCC
>JBDTRF010000186.1:0-7356 GCA_039931815.1 Gemmatimonadota bacterium | reverse complement strand
CGGTGAGGACAATCCAGATGGCATCGCGAGGGTGGGCTCGAAGCAATACCGTGAAGGCAAGCGGCGCGGTGACCAGGGCGATCATTCCGGTCCACGAAGGAAGGGCAATGGCCTCCGCGATCACTGAAGGGCCGAAGAACTCGGAGGAGATGCGGGATCCAAGAGCAACTCCGAAGGCAATGGTGAGAAAGAGGACGAACGCTCCGGTGAGCCGCGCCGTTCCAGAGACCAGGTGCCGGGTGGAAAGCTCCGTCATGGCCACGGTCAGCGTGAACCCCGGAATCAGCACAATGAGGCCGGCCAGCGTGGCGTTGTAGACAGAGTAGGGGCCGATCCAGTGTCCCGCTGAGGCAGCGAGGAGCGATGCCGCAAAGGCCGCCACCGGCTCAAACACCCGGCCCAGCGCGGGACGTTTCCCGGCCACGAGGGCGAGTAATCCGATCACCAGGCCAAGTAACGAAGAGATCTCCACCTCTCTCAACCCGCCACCGAGAAAGCGTGAGGCTGATGCGGAGGCGAGTCCGAAGGCGAGGGTGGTGAGTACCCGGCCGTATCGTTCTGGCGAGTTCAGGATCGCCTCGATTTCCTGTGACCCGACGGCTGGCGAAATATTGCCGTGCAAGACCTTGATCGTCACACCATCGAGCATGGCCAGGCGGCCAAGATCTACCTCTCCGGGCTCGACCCGGATGAGAAAGGTCCGCTGGTTGTCCTGGGGGCCGAATGAGGCGAAAATCGAGGTCGGTGTGGAGAAAAATTGCCCGGTGAGGCCCAACTGGTTCGTCGCCTGGTCCAACACCTGTTCCAGCCGATGCGCGGCGTAGCCGTAAGTGTGGAGCGACCGGCCCAGCCGGAGAATGAAGCCAATCGCATCCTGTGCCCCGGGAGCATAGACCTGGCCCGGGGCAGGGACGACCTCAGCAATGAATTGGGAAGCCATGATGCAGGGGATTATAATCTGAGCGGTCAAATCGTCCGCATGGAATGCTACTCTCTATCCCAGATCAGGCGCATGAAACCTTCGACCCTCCGATTCACGATTGGCGCCGCAGTCATCCTGCTGGCGGGAACCGGCTGTTCTCTCGATACCTTCCGAACCCGAACTGGTCGAGGTGTCTCCGGTGAGCCGGAAAGCCTGAAGTACGCCTCGGCGCTCGGAGTCAATCTCGATGAAATGTCGCACGAGTTCGGGACTGTACTACAAGGATCGCACTGTTGGCTCCGGTGCCACGGCCGAGAAAGGCCGAAACGTTCGGGTGGCCTACAAGGGCTGGCTCGCGGACGGTCATGTCTTCGATCAGAGTGCGCCGGGTCATCCGTACGATTTCGTACTGGGGAATCGTGAAGTGATCGACGGGTGGGATGAAGGCATCGTTGGAATGCGCCAGGGCGGTCGCCGACTCCTCGTGATTCCGCCATCGCTGGCGTACGGTCAACAGAGCCCGGGGCCCGGAATTCCTGCCAACGCCACCCTGGTATTTGACGTGACGCTCGACTCCGTCGACCCATGAGCCATCGGTTTCATCGTTTGATGCTCGTCCTTTGCCTGACCGGCGCCTGTAGCTCTGGCAAATCCTCCGTCCCCACGCCCGCTCCCGCTCCACCGGTCGTCGCAGGCGAACCCGAGAAACTGAGGTTCAGCCCCCAGTTGGGGGTCGATCTCCAGTTCATGCGGCAGACCGCCTCGGGACTCTACTACCTCGATTCGCAGCTAGGCAAAGGCGCGGCCGCCCAACCGGGGAGCCGGGTCCGGGTAGCCTACCAGGGCTGGCTGGCAGATGGCACATTATTCGACGCCAACGCGCAGGGCTATCAATTTCTTCTCGGGCGGCGCATGGTCATTCCGGGCTGGGATGAGGGTATCGCCGGAATGAAACCGGGTGGACATCGCCTCCTGGTCATACGCCCATCACTTGCCTATGGAAGCAGGAGCCCGGGCGCAGGAATTCCTCCCAACGCGACCCTGGTTTTCGAGGTTCGCCTCATCAGCGTGCAGTAGGTACGAGCCAGCACGTCATCCCGGGCCAGTGTTCGTTCGCGACTCCCTGGATCAGCAGGAGGATTCTACGCGACGTGCTCAAGTCGTCATTCCCCTGCTGGGGTGGTCCTTCTCCTGGTGACGCCAGTGGCCGCCCAGTCCTTCCAACCTTTCTATTTTTTGGAGACGAAACCTCCTTCCTCCCCCGGTCGTCCGGTTCTCTCTCCTCGACCACTGGACTCGATGACAATCCGCGCAGGCCTCATCGCCCTTGGCATCGCCGTCTCGGTCTCTCCGGTTGAGGCCCAGGACATTCACCTCGCCGACTCTCTCTATCGGGTTGCGACCCAATCATTGGAGAGCGGGGACACGGCGGGCTTTCGCGATTGGATGAATCGCGCGGCGGAACAGATGCCGGTGGGCCATTTGAATCGCCCTTTCGTTCAATACCAGGCAGCCAGGGCCAATGCGCTCACCGGACGGGCTTCGATTTCGGCCGCGTGGCTGCAGCGCATTCTCGATGAGCGAATCGAAGGGCTGATGATCTGGTATGCCGGTCAGGACTCGGCGTTCAACCAGGTTCGGCGTTCACCTGAGTATCGTGCGGTGTTCGAGAATGTGAACCGGCTCACGCTCGCGGTGACCCCAATGGGGGGGGCGCTATTTCTCCTGGAGGGCGCGGGTGGCAATTCGCTGGTCTCACTCGGTCCGGACGGCACCCTGCTCATCGATGCGGGCTATGAACCCGGTGGTGCCGCCATCGCCCGGGCAATCACCGAACGAGGCGGATCGCTCCCTCGATGGATTGTCCTGACGCACGCCCACGAGGATCACGTTGGTGGCGTACCGTTACTCGACGAGCACGCCTCAATTTTGGCCCATCCCGAGGCTATCAGGCAGCTGGGTGCATCGCAAGAGTTTATCGAAGGGGTTAACGCTCCGGCCAAGCCTTTCGCCGTGCAGATCCAACCCGTCACCGAAATAAGAAGGCTGGCGGTGAACGGTGATACTGCGGTGATCATCCCGATGCCGGCGCATTCCGGCGGCGATCTGATCGCCTGGTTTCCCCGGGCGCGCATTCTGCACATCGGGGACAACTACCTGCCGGGGGCCAATCCCTTTATGGAACTCGGAGGTATCCAGGATATCGAAACTTATCTTTCCACGTTGGGTGATTTTCTCTCTCATCTCGACTCAACCACCCGGGTGATTCCAGGCCACGGGCCCGTGAGCACTCTTCAGGACCTGCGAGCGGTCTATCAGAAGACCGCAAACGGCGTGGCCTTTGTGCATCGGTGCAAAGTGGCCGGGATGGCGCTCGAGGAGATTCAACAGCGGGGAGCCTCCGAAGGGCTTCCAGCGGGATGGATTGCGCGAGCCTATCGAAGGATCAAATAGACTTCAAAATTCGGAAACCGGGACCAGAGGTCCGGCAACGACCTGGCGAGGAGACGGCGGTCCCAATATCAGCCTACTCTCACAACGGCTCGTGAAAGTGTTTGCGGGTTCGGAATCAATCTTCACAATTACACTTCGGTCATAGGTGCATTTCCAGGTTTTCTCCCCAGATTTCTCTCCTCGCTTCCCTGAGTTCCCAGTCCCACTCGCCCGGTTTGCGATCCGTATGTGAAGAACGGTTGTGTCCGGCGGCACAGCCCTGAATCCTCACCATAGTAGATTCGATCCTGCCAGCCCGGGCACGAGGGACGGTTTCAGGGCATAACTCCAATGGTGAGCCTCACTTTATGCGTTTTCCAGGTCGAGGGTCCGTTCTTGTGCTGGCGATGCTCGTCTCCGCTTGCGCCACCAATCCAGTCACGGGCAAGAGCGAATTGTCGCTGGTGTCGGAGTCGCAGGAGATCGCGATGGGGCAGCAAGGCGCCCAGGATGTCGCCCAGTCGATTGGTCTCTACAACGACCAGCAGGCTCAGACTTACGTATCGGGAATTGGTAAGCGACTTGCCGCGCTCACGGAGCGACCGTCCTTGCCGTGGACCTTCCAGGTCGTCGATGATCCGGCGGTCAACGCGTTCGCGCTCCCGGGCGGATACATCTTCGTCACCCGCGGTCTCATGACCTCGATCAATACTGAAGCCGAACTCGCCAGCGTCGTGGGTCACGAGATCGGACATGTGACGGCCCGGCACTCGGTCCAGCAAATCAGCCGATCGCAGATCGCCCAGATCGGGCTCGGTGTCGGCAGCATTCTCTCGAGCGATGTCGCCCGCTTCAGCGGCCTGGCGAGCCAGGGCCTGGGGCTGCTCTTTCTCAAGTACGGTCGGGATGATGAAACGCAGGCGGACGACCTGGGATTTCGCTACGCCATGGCAGGAAATTACGACGTGCGTCAAATGCTGGATCTGTTCCGGACCCTGGAACGGGTGAGTGTACTGGGCGGCGGTGGCGTTCCCCAATGGCTGTCCACCCATCCTGATCCAGGGAACCGCCTGGCCAAGACCCAGTCACGATTGGACACACTGAGCCGGAGCCTGGCAAATACCACGGTCAATCGTGATGGATATCTCCGGATGATTGACAACATGGTCTATGGTGACAATCCCCGGATGGGCTTTTTCCGAAGCGGGCTTTTCCTTCACCCGGATCTTCGTTTCCAGCTGGAGTTCCCCCAGGGGTGGAAGACTCAGAACCAGACGGGATCGGTGGCGGCGTTGAGCCCGGCAGAGGATGCGATCATCCAGTTGACCCTGGCTGGTAACAAGTCTCCCTCCCAGGCCAGCACCGAATTCTTCAGTCAACAGGGTGTGCGGGCCCTGCAGACGAATCAGTCCAATATCAATGGCTCGCCGGCGGTTTCCTCCGCGTTCGAAGGGCAAACCGACCAGGGCGTCATTCGAGGCGTCATCACCTTCATTTCCTATGGCGGGAGTACCTACCAGATCCTGGGATAT
The DNA here is from genome assembly GCA_039931815.1 of Gemmatimonadota bacterium. GTDB lineage: Bacteria > Gemmatimonadota > Gemmatimonadetes > Gemmatimonadales > GWC2-71-9 > DASYPP01. The sequence goes on along the minus strand of JBDTRF010000186.1, from coordinate 2,469 downwards.
ACGTCCGCGGCAAAAATCGGGACCTATCAGAATGATCTGATGCGGACTACGTCGAGTTTCCGTCAGCTTACCGATCAGTCAGCGCTCAACGTTCAGCCGATGCGGGTGAAGCTGGTCAAAGTCTCCCGGCCGATGACACTGGAGCAATTCTACCAGGCATATCCCTCGCCCATCGCGGTCGGGGAAGTTGGGCTGATCAACGATCTCGATGCTGGCCAGACGATTGCGGCAGGGACCACCGTCAAACAGGTCGTGGGCACCAAGCCCTGAAGTCGGCGGGGACAGGGTATAGATTCAGAGATCAATCTCCCTGTCCCCGGATCAATGTCACTGTTCTGGTCTTTCCGTATCCTGACCACTTCACTCGTGCTCCCGCTGCTCCTCCGGCTGGTCCCCTTCGACCGGCTGGCGGAGAAGGTGGGGCGTCGCCGTTCCAGCCGAACGCCCAGTCAGGCCCAGCAACTCGCCATCGCGGCCAGGGTGGATCGCGTTCTCGGCCTTCTTCCTCCGCCCTGGCGACGAACCTGTCTGACCCGATCGATCGTTCTCTATCATCTCCTTCGAAGGAATGGTTTGCCGGTTGAATTGTGTCTTGGCGTTCGCCGGGGCGTCAACGGGATGGACGCTCACGCGTGGCTCGAGCTCAACAACGGTCCCTATCTGGAGCCCGCCACCGAAGCGGGTTTTGAGATTATCGCCCGGTTCCCCGCCGGCGCGACTCTCTCGCACGTAATCGAATGAACATGGGCGCCGCGACTTCCTGTCTTTGAGTCCCTGATTTCAACGTTCAATTAATTCCTTCGCCCGATCAAAGACTGCATTCCACATCTCGACCGTCAGCCTCCCAGTGTTGGTATTCTGCCGACTGGGATGATACGACGACAACAGCACCGTCCCGTCTGGCGCGGTCCACTCCCTCGCATGACCGAATGGTGGGCGATCTCGCGGTGGCAGGCGCGCCCACCACCCCGCAGCCCTGAGCCAGGACTCCCACGCGATTCGGCCCAGCACGATGACAACCCTGATCTTCCGGAGTCGTTCGATTTCTGCCTCCAGATACGGACGGCAATGCCCCAGTTCTTCCGGCGTCGGTCGATTGTCGGGTGGGGCACATCGGGCTGCTGCCGCGATGTAGCAACCTCGAAGGCGAAGGCCATCCTCGCGAGAGGTGGAGGTGGGCTGACTGGCAAAACCAGAACGATACAGGGCGGCGAAGAGCCAGTTGCCACTCGAATCGCCGGTGAACATGCGCCCGGTGCGATTGGCGCCATGGGCTGCGGGTGCCAGGCCAACAATCAGCAGTAACGCCTCGGGGTCACCAAAGCCTGGAATTGGCAGGCCCCAGTAATCCCAGTTCCTGAACTCGGGTTTCTTCGCCTGGGCAATGGCCGTGCAGTAGGCCCTGAGCCGGGGACAACGTGTGCACCCGATAATGGCGGCGTTGATGTCGTCGAGTGGCATGCCTGATATCCTTTGAACTGATCGGCGTGATTCAGTTGCGGTTCGCATTTTTCAGGTTCGCACCGCGGTGCAGGCCGTGCTAGATTGGGGCATGTCATCTCCAGTCAATTCCACGGACACGTCCAGTCAGCTGGCGAGCGGTCTCGCGCGCGTCTGGACGCCTGCCGAGCGTGAGGCGTGGCGTATTCTGGAAAGGGGAATCCTGGGATATTCTTTCCGGCGGCACGCCCTGATGGGCGGGGCGGTGGTGGGTTTTTATTGCCCCGAACTCGGAATCATTCTTCAAATGGACGCCGATTCCGCTACTGAACATCCCATTCAGGCAGAAACCTGCACGGTGGAGGGCGTTCAACTCAAGATCGCCCATATTTCCGGACCGAGGATTACCCGGGCACTGATTGTCGACGCGATCGAGCGTGCCGTGTCCCCGGGAAGGTTGTGGCCCGAGGATTAGTTGGTGTCATTTCCCGTATCCCTTCGATCATTCTCCTCTGCACCATCTCAAATCAATCTTGGTTCTCACCTGATGACATTCGTATAGGGAATGTTGACCAGCGACTTAGATTCTCCTCCATCAAGGTCTCCTCTCCATGAAAATGTCCTGGGGGTGAGAATGGCGAGGGGGCAGGGTGAGGCAAGAGACCCTCCACGAAGTCGAGAGAGGGCAGGGTGAGGCCAGCATCGGGCAGGGGTGGGTTAGCTCACCCTCCGCGTCTTCCGTTTCATAAAATCCATCAGAATAAATTGTCCCAGCGTCATCGTATTGGTAAAGTACGCCTTCCCCCGGCAGATCTCCTCCACCTTCTTCACGAAATCCACCAGGCTCCGGTCCCGCGCGAGCATGAACGTGTTGATCATGATCCCGCTGCGGCGACAGTTGGCAACCTCCTTGAATGTCTCCTTGATAATCATCGGGTCGAGCCCCATCGAATTGACATAGACCCGTCCGTCCGGCATCGTCAGCGCCGATGGCTTTCCATCGGTGATCATGATGATCTGCTTCATGTC
>JBDTRF010000185.1:0-7382 GCA_039931815.1 Gemmatimonadota bacterium | reverse complement strand
TCTGTTGACGGGAGAGCATGCGGTTTCCCGCGTAATCGCCCGACCATTTGCCGGGGAACAGGGGGCTTGGAAACGGACCGCGCACCGTCGCGACCTGAGCGTTCCACCGCCGGGGCCAACCCTGCTCGACCGTCTCCACGATGCCCACATTCCCCGCCTGGGCGTGGGGAAGGTGGATGACCTCTTTGCCGGCCGGCACATCACCAGTGTCCATGCGCCGACCAATGGCGAGGCCTACCGGATGATCCGGGATGGACTCCGCACCATGCATCGGGGGCTCCTGTTCGCGAACGTCATTGAATTTGACCAGACCTGGGGACACCGAAACGACACACGTGGCTTCTATCAGGGACTGGTGGAGTTTGACCAGGTCTTGCCGGAACTCCTGGCCCCCGTGAAAAATGACGACCTCGTTATAATTACTGCCGACCACGGAAACGATCCCACCACGGCGTCCACCGACCACTCGCGGGAGGTCGTCCCGTTGCTTGTGATGGGGCCTCGGGTCAGGCCGATTGCGTTGGGACGGCGGAAAACCTTCGCCGACATCGGCCAGACTGTGGCGAATTTTCTGGGAACCGCACCGTTGCCCGCTGGTACGTCGTTCCTTCCCGAAATATGGGTCGAGTGACTGGGGATCCGGTCGTATTGGCGGCCCGGGGTGTGCAATCCCATGCCTATGCGCCGTACTCCCAGTACCGGGTTGGTGCTGCTCTGGAAACTGAGGATGGTGCGATATTCCTCGGCTGCAACGTCGAAAATGCGTCCTATGGGTTGTCCCATTGCGCCGAACGGGTGGCCGTGGGTGCGGCGCTCTCTGCCGGTCGGCGCCGATTTCGCCGCATTGTCATCGTGTCGGACTCCGATCCCCCGGCAGCGCCCTGTGGCGCCTGTCGCCAGGTCCTGATCGAATTCGGCGAGGATCTCGTGGTGGAGGCGGTGGGCCCGAAGCAGACACTTCGCTGGAACTTGCGGGAGCTACTGCCGTCATTCTTTGGTCCCGACCAGGTCCCGCGACGGAGAGAGTGAAGCCGCCCCCGCTCGGCATTCGCTGCGCATTCAAAATCTGCTGGGCTGTAGTTCGTGCCGTTGAGGTCGGATTCGGCCCGGTTCCCTGTTCACTGTCATGTTATCTGTAATGTGAAGGTTATTCGATGATCGTTCCTGATCCACGTACGGTACTGCTCCGATCGGCGCTGATGGTCGGAATCCTGGGTGCGAGCCTTTCCGGTTGTCGGGATGAACTCACCACGCCGGCCGATTGCCCGGCACTCTGCCCAGGTGGTCAGCAGCCGGTGCAGGAGCTGGTGCTACCGGCCACGCTGAATATGGACACCTCCTATTTCGGCTACGTCGGGCCGGGCATCGGACCCTCCCTCAGGATCAGCAACGGCCTGCCCGCGTCGGAAGATCGCGCCCTCACCGTCTTCCTCCCTCGGCCTGACTCCATCACGGTCAACGACACCGCGCGGGCCATCGTCCGTCTCGACTCTGCCGCGATTTCGCTGACGCTGCAGAAGCGCGATACCCTGGTCACCGGGCTCAAGCTGTTCATCTACAGCCTGCCGACCGATCTGGATACGAATACGACGTTCGCCGATGTCGATCCCCAGTTTATCGCCGCCAACCTGATTGACAGCATCGTGGTGCCAGATAGCCTCAAGGCCGGGACCCTGCGCGCCGTTATTTCGGGGGTGGATACCATCCGACTCAAGCCCGATTCCATCGGCCGGATTGGTATTGGCGTGACCATAACGGCCAATGCGCCCACCGGCATCCGGATTGCGAGCATCGCGGCGACCGGGTCGCCCAACCTGACGAGTTATTTCCGGGTCAATCTTCCATCCGATACGACCAAGGCGAAGCAGACCCTGGTTCGGTTTCCCCAGTTCAACACGTTCGTTTCTCAGAATCCCGCCGTGTCCGACCTTGACTTGCTGCCGGTTGGAGGCGCACCGTCCGCGCGGGCACTCCTCCGATTTGCATTGCCGGTGGCCATCCGGGATTCGGTCACCATTCTGCGTGCGACACTGGAGATGACGCCGGATGTCACGATTCACGGCCTCCCAAACGATCCCGCGACACTCCAGGCGTTCGGGGCCATCGGTGATCTGGGCGCCAAGTCTCCGATTATCAGCTCGGGCAATACCATCGCGACCACCACCATCGACGATGGCACCAGTTCCACCGTATCCATCGACATCACTCGACTCGTGCGAATCTGGCAGGGGAGCACTGGTGTTCCTCAGCTGGTGTTCCTCGCGATTTCCCCGGAAGCCGCCAGCTTTACCAGTCCGGTGTTTCGGTCAACTCGTTCCGCCTCGGGAGCTCCCCAGGTTCGGATTACCTACTACCAGCAGTTCCCGTTCGAGAGGCCCTGAGTGCGAGCGATTGTAATCGTCCTGTTTCTGGCTGGCATAGCGCCCGCAGCATCGGCCCAGTCATCCGTTTTTGGTTCTCGTGGTCTCGGCCTCCCCTCCCGCAGCGTCTCGGCCCATGGGTGGGGCTTATCAGGTGCCGGTGCGCTGTTCGACCCCGAATCGAATCAGAACCCGGCCGCGCTCGCCCGATTGCTCACGGTCACGGCGACCTTTCAAATCGTCCCCGAATGGCGAACGGTCGAAACGCCGGCCGGGAAAGAATCGACCAGGCTTACCCAGTTTCCCCTCTTCAGTGTCGGGGGACCGCTCAAGTCCACCTTCCTTGGACTTGGCGTGAGCATGGGGAGCTACACCTCCCGCGATTTCCAGCTCGTCAGCACCCATAGTGAGGACATTCGTGGTGTCCCGGTCGAGGTGATCGACACGTTGACCTCCCGCGGAGGGATGAACGACATCCGCGTCGCCGCCAGCTATCTGCTGGGGCCCAGGGTCGATGTGGGGGCGGCGTTTCACATCATCACCGGCGTGAATCGACTGGACCAGGCCCGGGTGTTCTCGGACACGAGCTTTCTTCCCTCCCGCCAGAGCTCCGAGATCTCCTACAACGGCGTTGGATTCTCTCTCGGCGCGATCTTCCGACCCAGCAGCAGGCTGAGCCTGGCCGCGACGGTGCGATCGGACGGCAAAGCGACGGTCGACCGCGACTCCAGTCGAGCCTTCTCGGTTGACCTGCCCTTCACCTTCGGAGCCGGCCTCCAGTTCCACCCCTCCGCCAAGCTCATGACCTCCGCCCAGGCCACGTACAAGACCTGGTCCGGCGCCAACAGCGATCTCCTCGAGCAGGGCGGTGCGGGCGCGAAGAACACCGTGGAGCTGGCGGGTGGAATCGAGTTCACCTCCGATCCCCGCCGTCCCTGGCGCCGGCCGATCCGTTTCGGTGCCCGCTATACCCAGCTGCCTTTTCTCCTCACCACGGGTGGAGACCAGCCAACCGAATACAGCGTGTCGATCGGCACCGGCGCCCGGTTCGCCGCCCAGCGGGGTGGAGTTGATCTCGCGCTCGAGCACAATTGGCGGAAGCTCGGATCTGCTTACAGCGAGTCCGGGTGGCTCCTGGTATTTGGAGTCTCGCTGAGGCCGGCCTTGCAGCAACCCTAGATCGTGATCCGCGCAGGCAACGCGGATCGCGGTCGCTGAAACAGTCTGCATAAGGCTTCGCCGATTCGGGAGTAATGATCATCCAGATCCCGTTCCCTCCTCCGTCGTACCCCCGTTCCGCCTTCCCGGCTATCTTCCGCCTATGAAGCGCGTCTACATCGAGACCTACGGCTGCCAGATGAACGTGGCCGATTCCGAAACCATGTTCGGCGTGCTCGGCCGTGACGGCTACGCCCGGACGGAGAATCCCGAGGAGGCCGACGTCCTGCTCGTCAATACCTGCGCGGTTCGCGACAACGCCGAGCAGCGTGTCATCGGGCGGGTGGGTGAATTGCAACGATTCACCCGGAATGGTGAAGTGCTGGGGGTGGTCGGGTGCATGGCGCAGCGCCTGGGCCCCATCCTCCTGGAACAGGTGCCGAGAGTCGATCTCGTCGTCGGTCCCGACGCCTACCGCAATCTTCCCAGCCTGATCAACCTCGCTCTCAGTGGGCAACGAGTCACCGACACCGAGTTTCGAAGCTGGGAACACTACGAAGACGTACCGCCGCTTCGAGAAATCGGGGCCACGGCCTTCGTCACCGTTCAGCGAGGCTGCGATTTTAAGTGCACCTTCTGCATCGTTCCGGTTACCCGGGGGCCGGAGCGGAGTCGTACATTGGCGGATGTGGTCCGGGAGGTCCGGACCCTGGCGTCCGAGGGCGTGAGTGAAGTGACGCTGCTGGGCCAGACCGTCAACAGCTACCACGATGGAACCTCAGATTTCGCGGACTTGCTTCGGGCGGTGGGAGAGGTCGACGGAATTCGCCGCCTGCGCTTTACCAGCCCGTATCCCACCGACTTTACTTCCCGGGTCATCGAGGCCATGGCCACGACGCCCGCCGTCTGCGAGCACGTGCACCTGCCGGTGCAGAGTGGTTCGAACGCCGTCCTTCGGCGAATGTTGCGGCGCTACACCCGGGAGCGCTACCTCGAGGTCGTGGCTGAACTCCGGGCCGCGATTCCCGGTATCACGTTCTCGACTGATATTATCGTCGGATTTCCGGGAGAAACCGACCAGCAGTTTGAGGAGACGTTGTCGCTGGTGGGGGACGCAGACTTCGATGACGCCTACACCTTCAAGTATTCCGTGCGCGAAGGCACGCCGGCGGTGCGGCTCAAGGACCACGTGCCGGATAAGGTCGCCGGCGAGCGCCTCGAGCGGCTCATTACGGAGGTGCGGCGGCGGGTTCGGCAGAAAAACATTGGCCGAGTGGGAACCACCCACGAGGTTCTTGTGGAACGGCCTGCTCGCCGGGGAGATCTCCTGCTCGCCCGCACGCGCACCAATTTCCTGGCGCTGGTGGACCTTCCCCTTACCGCGATCGGCGAGTACCATCAGGTTACGCTCACCGGTACCACGGGTTCCACGTTCACGGCCTCGGTCACCCGGCCCCAGCTCGCGATTCTATGATTCACAACCTGGTCGAAGCCCGCGTGCTCTCGGCGTACGACTCACTTCGCCCCCAGTTTCCCGATTTCTGCGGGTGCGACATCTGTCGGGGAGACGTTCTTGTATTCGCTCTCAATCGGCTGCAGGCTCGTTATGTCGCGACCAACGAAGGCAAGGTCATGACCGAACTGAACCTGGACAGCGAACAGAGCCGGGTCAACATCGACGTCATGATCATGGAAGGCCTGCGGAAAGTCAGCATGGCCCCGCGCTGCGGAAAAGCCGGCACCAGGGCGACGCCCTAGCATCTCCCACGAAGTTCCACCCGGTGGCAGGCGGATGACGCCGCGGCCACCGATCATCATCGCAGGCGCATTTGGGGCCGGTCTCGCGACCGGTCTTCTGCATTTTGAAGTACCCGCTCTGGCATTTCTCGCCCCCGTCGTCGTTCTACTGTATTCCAGATATCGCATGGCCGCCTTTGCCGGCACTGTCATGGCACTGGGTATTGCGAGCGGCATGCTCGGGCGGCTGAACGCACTGGAAGGTTGTGCCCAGCGGCTCCCTCCGGCGATCCTGTCCCTGTCGGTTCGCCTGGCCGAACCACCGGCGCCCGAGAGTGGCCTGGTGGTTCTCACCCCCATTAATGCTTCCTGTCACGGCTCAATCACGGGCCGATGGCCCGAGGATCTCCCTGCGGCCAGTGGTCAGCTCTGGAAAGTGGAAGCACGATGGCTCCCGCCTGAGGAGTCCGGGACTGGCCGCAAAGGAGTCATGATCGTGAGCAGTGGAACGCTCATTCATGCCAAACCTTCGTGGGTACACCGCCTGCGCGGAGGCATCATCGCGACTACGGGCAAACTGTATGGGAAGCGCGCCCCCCTGGTCGACGCGCTTATTCTCAATCGGCGTGGTTCCATGGACCCCCAGCTGACGGATGCATACGCCCGATCTGGCCTCGTGCACATTCTTTCGATCTCCGGGTTTCATGTCGGGCTGATCGCGGCATGGCTTTACCTGCTGGCGCGACTCCTCCGACTATCTCGCTCGAGCGCGATGCTGGTTGCCGCCGCGACGAGCGTGTTATATGTCGCATTCCTCGGCTGGCCCGCTCCCGCCACGCGGGCCGCCGGCCTCGTCATGCTCCTTGCCATTTGTCGAGTACGTCAACGACAGGTGGAACCGGACGCCTTGCTGGCCGTGACCTGTCTCCTGGTGCTCCTGCTGGATCCGGCGGCCATTTTCGACCTGGGAGCCTGGCTTTCGGCCTCCGCCCTCTGGGGCGCGACCCATTTTTCTCGATGGAGCGATCGAGCACTGGGTTCCGCCACAGGCTGGCGAATGCTCAGTTCATCGCTCGGGGCCACGTTGGCGACGGCACCGTTTACAGCGGGGGCATTGGGCAGCGTGGCGCTGATCGGAGTCGTGCTCAACTTTGCCGCGATCCCACTGGCCGCTATCGCGGTACCGGGAGTGCTCGCCAGCGTCGCGCTATACCAGGTGTCGCCTCATCTCGCCAGCGCCCTTGCCGCCGGGGCCGGCGCCGGTCTCAATCTCCTGGACGGGGTCGCCATGCTTGGATCGCGCGTACCAGGAGGCAGCGTGGTCCAGGCCGTAGGATTCTCCTCATCCGTCCCCTGGCTTCTGGTGCTTTGCCTCGTGCTCTGGAGCATGGGACGGGTCAACACCCTGAGCGTCGCCGGCCTGAGGATCGGCCTCGGCATCGCGGTGGCAGGCTGGGCCTCGCTTGCCATAGCTGTCCTGCCCCATGATCATGACAGGGACTCGGTTCTGACGTTACATTTTCTCAAGGTGGGGCAGGGGGACGGCGCCGCCATCCGAACGCCGGGCGGTCATTGGATCCTTGTTGATGCCGGCCCGAAGTTCGAGGGGTCGGACGCCGGGCAGCGGGTGGTGGTCCCCTTTCTTCGGCGCCAAGGGGTAAATCGGCTCTCGGCTGTCGTGATATCCCACGTCCACGCCGACCACCTGGGCGGCGTCCCTGCGGTGCTGGAGCGCTTTCCGGCCGACATCGTGATCGAGCCAGGAGATCTGAGCGACGATCCCCGGTATCTCGAGTTGCTGGCCCAACTCGAAGCGAACAACATTCCATGGCACCCAGGTCGTCCAGGAGACCGGTTCGAGCTGGATTCCGTTTCGTTCACCCTGCTTCACCCGGACACGACCTGGAATGAGTGGGGAGCGGACCTCAACGAAGACTCGGTAGTGCTCCTCGTTCAGTATCGCGATTTCCAGGCGCTCTTCACCGGGGACGCGGGGTTCGAAGCGGAGCCGCTCCTCATCAAGCGGCTCAAACCGGTGGATATCCTGAAGGTGGGACACCATGGGTCGCGAACGGCCACCAGCGATGCCTTTCTTGATCGCCTGCGCCCCAAGGCCGCGATCATCAG
>JBDTRF010000184.1:0-7408 GCA_039931815.1 Gemmatimonadota bacterium | reverse complement strand
CAATTCGCTTGTCTGCTTCGGCCTGGTCCGTTTGCAATTCGGCGCCGATGTTCTTGCCCACGTCGACATCCGCGATATCAATGGAGAGAATTTCGAATGCGGTGCCGGCATCGAGGCCCTTCGCCAGCACCGTCTTGGAGATGAGGTCGGGGTTCTCCAGCACCGCCTTGTGGGACGAAGCGGACCCGATCGTGCTCACGATGCCTTCGCCGACCCGCGCGAGAATCGTTTCCTCTCCCGCACCACCGACCAGCCGGTTCAGGTTCGCCCGCACGGTGACTCGGGCAAGCGCGAGCAGCTGAATCCCGTCCTTGGCCATCGCAGCCACCTTGGGCGTGGTAATCACCTTGGGATTCACGCTGACCTGGACCGCCTCGAAGACATCTCGCCCGGCGAGGTCAATGGCCGTCGCCTGTTTGAGTGACAGGGGAATCCCGGCCTTGTCCGCGGCAATCAGGGCGCGGACGACATTCTCGACTCGGCCACCGGCGAGAAAATGCGCTTCCAGGTCCCGCAGGCCGATCTGGAGCCCGGCCTGGTGCACGGTAATCAGGGCCTGGACGATTTTCGACGGATCAACTTTCCGGAGTCGCATGCCAAACAGCGTGGGAACTCCCACGTGAACCCCGGAAGCCCGGGCCCTGATCCAGAGACCAATCGGCACGAAGCGCAGCAGAATCGTGAGCACCAGGATTCCGATAATGAGCAGGACAAACAGGAACGCCGGGCCCAGTTCCATCACGCGATCCATCGAATGCTCCTTGAGAAAGGACTCTTGAATATTGGCGGAATGACGCGACCTGCCGATTCAGCTGACGACCCGCACGACCTGGCGGTACCCTTCGGCCCCGATGAACCGGACCCGGCTTCCGGCCCGAACATACTCGCCTTCGGTGACCGCGTCGATTCGCTCTCCCTTGAGGATCACGGTGCCAGAAGGCCGCAGATCCGTCAATGCCACGGCCTCCTGCCCGACGAGGTCGGTCCGGGAGAGCGCCGAAACGTATCCCTCGGCCGAGGGAGATCCACCTTGAAGGAGCAGCCCGCGAAAACGGGTGCTGTTGGGCAGGTGACGAATCCAGGTGAAGATCACCGCGAAAGTGAAGACAAGGCTGGCAAACAGGACGGCCAGCGCCTGGGTGATATCTCCCAGCGTGGGTTGTGATCCGAGGAGCGCCAGAATCACCGATGCCGCCAGCAGGACGAGACCAACCACCCCGGCGACACCGAAGCCCGGAAGGACGAACACTTCCAGCGCCAGCGCAAGAAGACCCGCCACGAGCAGAATCATCTCCCCCCATCCGGCGAGGCCAATCAGGTAATGGGATCCAAAAAAGAGTCCGAGAGCCAGCAGGCTGACCACTCCCCCGAGGCCGAACGCGCCGGCCTTGATCTCGAACACCAGCCCCAGCATCCCCAGGGAAAGAAGCAACGGGGCTACTAGTGGGCTGGTGACGAAACGCACCACCGATTCCGCCCAGTTGGCTTCCACCGTCGTTACCTGGGCCCCCGAAAGACCGATGGCGGCGAGCAGCTCCGACTGGCTTTCCACCTGTGCCTTCGCGTATCCCACCCGAACGGCTTCACTGGTGCTCAGAGTGAGCAATTTTCCCTTGTCGAGCAGACCAGGAACGCCCAGTCCATCATCAACCATCGCCTCCGCAATCCGGGGATCAAGCCCATGCTCCTCGGCTAAGGCGCGAAACTCTCCCCGCATGGCCGAGACGTACTTCTCGGCCAGTTTGGTCCCCTGGCCATCGACCGGGGTCGCGGCACCGAGCACTGCGCCCGGCATCATGTAGATCCCATCAGTGGCCAGCGCCACCATGGCACCGGCGCTGTAGGCCCGTGGATTCACAAAAGCATAGATCGGAATGGCGGACGCACGAATGGCATCGACCATTGTCTCGGCGGCGTCGATGCGCCCTCCCGGCGTGTTGATGTCGAGGATAATGGCCGCGGCGCCAGCATGCTCGGCTTCACTGATCCCTCGCGCCGTGTAGGGTGCGAGGCCCCCTTCAATAGTTCCGGTTATCTGGACACGATAAACCACCTTGTGCTGAGCCGCCGCCGGTGACGCAACCGAGGCGAGAAGCAGAAGGAACGAGAAGAACCGCATCCACTTTCCGTTCATTGGGGGAATGCAGAAAAGCTAGCCTTGGACCGCGGCGTTAGGAAGCGGGGTGGAGGAAAGCCGGAAGGGGGAAAGACCGCATGCCATTGCCATACGCCACTGGCGCATGGCAAACACCCATCGCCATCGTCAAATAAACAACGACATCCACCTCATCTCCGCTGTCGGAGCCGGCCTCGCTCGGGTCGCGGCTCATCCCGCGCCTCCTCAATCCGCTTGAGGAGTCGGTCTCGGAGAATGAAAAACTGGGCACGTTGTACCGGCGTCAGATAGCTCATCTCTTTCAGTTCATCTCGATAACTCTGAACCTGGGTGATCTGCAGAGTCAGCAGTGCATCGGTGAGCGTCGCAACACTATCCTGGTCCGCGGAAACCCCGGGGCGCATCTGGGCGGCCAACGCGCCTCGAAGCCTCCGCTCTTCGGCATCAAGGTTCCGGCGCTTGGAAAACCACGAGAGCGCCGTCGTTCGCATCTTCGCGGCCTGGTCATCGGTCAATCCGAGTTGTTCCTGCACCACGCGGGCGAATCGCTCCTGGATTCTGACCCGAAGCGAATCCGCCCGTTGGGGATCGGCCTCTGCCTGGGCGTTGAGACGTCCGACACATACCCAGCCGAGAAGTACCAGCAGAATGATTCGTCGCATTAGCCCTCCAGGGAGCGAAGCACTCGCTCCAGTTGTTGATCATCAAGCTCCAGCATCGAAGGCGCTTCGATTCGACTCGGCGTCTCCAGCGGTTCGTCAATGGATTCCAGCACGGCTTGCAGCTGTTCCCCGTTCAAGCTGTCCAACTCGACCAGTGGAATCTGGAAGGCGGCCGAAGGCGGTGGAGTCCCCGGGAGCTCATGATTCACGCGCCCGGGCCGGAGCACCAGCAGGACCAGGGCTGCGGCGGCAGCCATTCCTCCGACGGTAAACCATGCGTAGCGTCGTGAATTTGACTGAGCTGGCTCGGTGGCGAGGCGATGCAGAACTGTGGCCGCAATTCCGCCACCATCCAGCTGAATCGACTGGCCCATTTTACTCGCCTGGCCCACCAGCCTCCATTCGTGAGCACATTCAGCGCACGTCTCCAGGTGACGGAGTTCTTCCGGGTGAAAGCTTTCACCGCCCAGCGCGACCTCGGGCATTCGATCTGACAATGATTCGCAGGTCATGCGACGAACTCCTTGAGACGCTTCACTGCATGATGATAGTGAACCCGTGCCGCCCCGGGAGTCGTACCCAGCGCGACGGCGATTTCATCGTAGCCGGTGCCCAACTGCACGCGCATCAGAAACACCTCACGTTGAAGCCGGGGGAGTTTCTCCAAACCGGTTCGAAGCTGTTGCTCCGTCTCACTCGCCGCCAGTTCGGTGTGGGGGTCATGATGGTCCGGAAAATCTCGTTCCTCAATTGAGAGGAGCTTGTGGCCTCGGTTTTTCCGATACGCATCCTTGAGCAGGTTTCCCGCAATGGTGAAGAGCCACGTCCTGAACGAGGCTTCCTCCCGCCAGGAATCAATCCGTCGGAACGCCCGGAAAAACGTCTCCTGGACCAGGTCTTCCACCTCCCCGCCGCCGGCGCCCGACGAATACAGAAATCGACCGACCGGTGGTGCATGCCGGGCCACCAGGACGGTGGCCGCACGCTGGTCACCGCCGCGGTATGCCGCGACCAGGGTGCTGTCAGAGTCTTCCTGGCGGCCTGGCATGACAGTCATTGAGGTGTGGAGGACGCGATCTCGCCCCGACTGTTAAGTGTTGACCCGATGAGTGGGCCGGACTAGGTTAGAACCGAACGAACGTTCGGACGAGACATGACCAGCTATGATGAGCGACAGCAAAAACTCCTGAATTCAGCGGTTAACGTCTTCGCTGACAATGGCTTCCACGCCACGTCCATGCGCGATATTGCCCGGGAAAGCGGGCTGAGCCTGGCGGGGATCTATCATTATGTCACCAGCAAGACCGAGTTGCTGTTCCTGATTCAGGATCGCTGCTTCGCCCAGGTCATTGTCGGGGCCCGGGCGGCCATCGCGCCGGAAATAACGCCCAATGAGCGACTTCGCGCATTTATCCGGCACCATGTTGAGTTCTTCACTGGACACATGGCCGAGATGAAAGTGCTCTCCCACGAGGAAGATGAACTCGAGGGCACGATGCGGGCCCAGGTTCGCCGACGCAAACGTGAGTATGTGAATCTTCTGCTCGAACTGCTCGAACAGGTGACCGGATCCGGAGTCAATTGCCAGGTCGCGGCCTACGCGCTCTTTGGCATGATGAACTGGATCTACACCTGGTACAAACCCTCCGGGCCGGTCACTCCCGACCGCCTGGCGGACGACATGACTCAGCTGTTTCTCAACGGGTTCCTGCAACCCACCACTCACGCGGCCCGTTTGGTCGCGACGCACGGAGGATAATCATCGTGGCAACAACTCTCGCCCCCCGCCCCGGCGCCCCCGCTCCGACCGAGAAGGTCCTGGTCGAGTACGAAGTCACCGACGGCCTGGCGATCATCACGCTCAAGGATCCACCGGCGAACACCTACACCTATGAAATGATGCGGCAGCTGGACGCCGCGATTCTCGATGCCCGCATGGCGGAGGATGCCCACGTCATCGTCATCCGCGGCCACGGCGAGAAGTTTTTCTCGGCCGGCGCCAACATCGGAATGCTGAACCAGGTCACGCCCCGGTTCAAGTATTTCTTCTGCCTGCATGCGAACGAAACGCTGAGCCGGCTGGAACAGACGCCCAAGCTTACCATCGCGGCCTTGAATGGTCACTGCGTCGGCGGCGGCCTCGAGATCGCGATGGCCTGCGATATCCGGATCGCCAAGCGGAACTCCGGCAAGATCGGCCTTCCGGAAGTGAACCTGGGGGTGCTCCCCGGCACCGGCGGCACCCAGCGCCTCGCCCGGCTGATCGGGAAGTCCAAGGCGATCGAGCTCATGTGCACGGGTGAGACCTTTTCCTTCGAAACCGCGGAAGACCTCGGTATCGTGAACAAGGTGTTCGAGCCCGAAGGTTTCTGGGACAACCTCCTGGTCTACGCCAAGCAGTTCACTCCGCCGCACAAGGCCTCCAAGGCGGTCGGTCTCATCAAGCGGGCGGTCCAGTCCGGCGCCGAGGTGCCGTTCGAGAGCGGCCTGGCGATCGAGCGCGAGCTTCAGCAGCAGCTGTTCCAGTCGGAGGACGCCAAGGAAGGGATCGCGGCGTACAACGAGAAGCGGATGGCCACCTTTAAAGCGAAGTAAGCGGCCAGACGGCAAGGGCGGCAGCACGGGCACTCGTCCGTCTGCCGCCTGACCGTTCCGCATCTCAACTCTATGCATACTGATCTGTTCATCAACAACGAGTACCGCCCGGCCAGCGGCGGCAAACGCTTCGACGTCGTCAACCCGGCCACGGAAGAAGTCGTCGCCCAGGTCGCCGAGGGAGAATCGGCCGATGTCGACGCCGCGGTGAGTGCCGCGCGCGCGTGTTTCAATTCCGATGGGTGGCAGAAGATGTCGGCCCGAAAGCGGGGAGCCCTGCTCAACAAGGCGGCGGAAATCCTGCAGAGTCGACAGCCAGAGATCGCCCGGCTCGAATCACTGCAGAACGGGAAACCACTTTTCGAGTCGAATATCGATTGCACGATGGCGATCGAAACGCTGCGGTATTACGCCGGCTGGTGTGATAAACTGACCGGGGATACCCTGCCCGTCGAAGGCCCGTTTTTTGTCTACACCCTGCGCGAGCCGATCGGGGTGGTGGGCGCCATCGTCCCCTGGAATTTTCCGCTCAACCTGGCCATGTGGAAAGTGGCTCCCGCGCTTGCCGCCGGGTGCACCGTCGTTCTCAAGCCGGCCACGGAAACGCCACTCACCGCGATCGCGCTGGGCCAGGTCATGCTGGATGCCGGTCTCCCAGCGGGCGCACTCAACGTCGTGCCCGGCGGCGGCCGCTCCGCGGGCATGGCGCTGGTTCGCCACCCGGACGTGGACAAGATCTCCTTTACCGGCTCAACCGAAGTCGGAAAGACGATCATGCGCGAAGCCGCCGGCACGGTAAAGCGGCTTACGCTGGAGCTGGGGGGGAAGAGCCCCAACATCGTTTTTGCCGACGCGGACCTCGGCGCGGCCGTTCGCGGCGCACAGTCGGCCATTTTCTATGGCAAGGGAGAAGTCTGCGCGGCGGGGAGCCGGCTGCTGGTCGAGCGATCGGTGAAGGACCAGGTCGTTGAACAGCTCGCGGATCGCGCCAAGAAGCTGACGCCGGGCGACCCCTTCGACAAGGCGACCCGGATGGGCGCCCTCGTGTCGCGGAAGCAGCAGGAGAATGTCCTCGGGTACATCGAGAAGGGGAAAGCCGAAGGCGCCAATGTCGTCGCGGGCGGCAACGCCGCGAAGGTGAATGGCAAAGGCTATTTCGTGGAGGCGACGGTGTTCGATGGCGTCACTCCGGAAATGACGATTGCCCGGGAGGAGATATTCGGCCCGGTTCTCGCCGTGCTCCCATTCGACAGCTTTGAGGAGGCGATCCAGCTCGCGAACCAGTCGATGTACGGTCTGGCCGCCGGCATCTGGACGCGTGATGTCAGCAAGGCCCATCGCCTCGCTCGAGCGATCAAGGCCGGTACAGTCTGGATCAACACGTATAACATCTACGATCCCACCGCGCCGTTCGGCGGGTACAAACAATCTGGTTTCGGCCGGGACCTGGGTCGTATTGCGCTCGATGGATACACCGAGCACAAGACTGTGTGGGTAGGCCTGTGAGCGGGACAGCGGGGCGGCGGGGAAGCGAGGCGGTCATCACCACTGCCCTGCGGACACCGATCGGCAAAGTCGGGGGAAGTCTGGCCGAGGTTCGCCCCGATGATCTTGCAGCCAGGGCGATCAAGGCGCTGGTGGAGCAGGCATCGTTACCCGTCAGTCGCATTGATGACGTCATCCTCGGGTGCAGCAATCAGGCCGGTGAGGACAATCGGAATGTCGCGAGAATGGCGCTCCTGCTCGCCGGCTTGCCCATCGACATTCCGGGCCAAACCGTGAACCGGCTTTGCGGGTCGGGCCTCCAGGCCGTCGCCAGCGCCGCACAGGCCATCAAGGCGGGCGAGGGCGACCTCTTCATTGCCGGCGGCGTTGAGAGCATGACCCGGGCGCCATACATCATGCTCAAGAGTGGTTCCGCCTGGAACCGCACGCCACCGCCGATGGCCGACTCCACGGTCGGCTGGCGCTTCACCAACCCCGCCATGCCCAGGGACTGGACTATTTCGCTCGGCGAGACCGCGGAAAAAGTGGC
>JBDTRF010000183.1:0-7426 GCA_039931815.1 Gemmatimonadota bacterium | reverse complement strand
CCCAGCTCGACTCCGACGACGTCCTGGTTGGAGTAGACCCGGAAGCGGGACGTCGCGAAGATCTGCTGAACCTCGGTGGCGCTGACCGGATCATCCGCCGCGGCCACGACCGCCGTCGGCTGATTCTGACAGACCTCCTCGGCGAAGCTGGGGCCGGACAGCACCGCCACTCGCGGGTCCCGCAACGACTCTCGAAGAACGGCCGACATCAGTTTGAGCGAAACGGGCTCAATTCCCTTGGTGGCGCTCACCACCAGGGTTTTCGGAGGCACTGCCTCGACCACGCGGGAGACGACTGAACGCACCACATGACTCGGTGCCACCGACAAGACGACACTGCAGCCCTGAACCGCTTCGACTGGATCGCCAAACGCACGCAGCGTGGTGACCAGGTCGACTGAAGGAAGAAACACCGAGTTCCGGTGATCCCGATTGATCGACTCAACGACCTCCGGTTCATACGCCCAGAGGCGCACCTCATGCTGCTTTCCCGCCAGCACATTCGCGAGCGTCGTCCCCCAGCTGCCTGCCCCGAGCACCGCGATGGTTGTCATGCCTGGGCGGTGGGCTCAGGCCGGTGCCGATTGCCAAATCGGTTCTCGGTACCGTTGATCAGTCGCTGGATGTTGCTCCGATGCTTGAATACCAGGAATCCCGCGAGCGCTATATCAAACCAGAGCGGTTCTGGTCGAGATGGATGCAGTAGCTCCGCCGCCAGTGGAAAAAGGGAAGCGGCAATGACACTGCCGAGCGACACGTATCCACTCAGTTTCACGACGATGGCCCAGACGACGACTACGACCAGCAAAGCGAGCGGGGCGAGACCCAGCACGACGCCGGCGGCGGTGGCGACGCCCTTGCCGCCTTTGAATTTCACAAAGACCGAAAACACATGTCCCATGATGGCCGCCACGCCACAGAACACCGGAAAGAGCGCGATCCCGGGAACGCGAGGACCAAAGAGGGCCACCGGGATGGCGCCCTTGACGACATCGAAAAGGCCAACCGGGACGGCGTACCTCCATCCCAGGGTGCGATACAGGTTTGTGGCCCCAAGATTCCGGCTCCCCACCTCGCGAAGGTCGACGCCTCTGAAGATCCGGCCGACCAGGTAGCTGGTTGGAATGGCTCCCAGCAGATACGATGCGAGCAACCAGCCGATCACCACCATGATCTCTCGATTCACCAGAGTCGGTCCGGGTTCAGCGATGATGCGTTAACGAGCAACCCGGCCATCATCCTGTTTCGCGCGGGCTCGGGCACCTCGGCTGGTAAACTTGATTCTGAGCGGAGCTCCCATAAACCCCCAGGCAGCTCGGAAACCATTCACCAGGTACCGGACATATGACTCCGGCACGTCATCCGGCCGATTCGTCACGATGGCGAACTCCGGAGGAGCGGTCCCGATCTGGGATGCATAGAGCAGCTTCACCTCTTCACCGGGCTTTTGCGGTGGCGCGGCATGCTGTAACAGATCCTGCAGCACCTTGTTCACCTCCGCCGTCGCAATGCGCTTTTCGCGTGCGTCTCCCACTTCGATGATCAGGTCCAGGAGCTTTCGCGCACGCTGACCGGTGAGTGCGGAGAGGTATAGAAAAGGGACGTAGCGGAGAAACGGCGCCTTTTCCGTGACGACTTCCTGACCACGAATCGCGGTATTCGCATCCTTCTCCGCGATCGCATCCCACTTGTTGACCGCGATGATCAGCCCGGCTCCCGCATCCCACGCCTGGGTGGCGATCCGGAGGTCCTGGGCATGCAGCCCCAGGGTCGCATCCACCACCAGCACACACACTTGAGCCCGGTCGATGGCCCGTTCTGTCCGCAGGCTGGAGTAGAACTCCACGTCATCTTCTACTTTAGCTCGCCTCCGTAAGCCTGCTGTATCAATGAAGTTGAGAACTTTGTCGTGATATCGCAAGGGGGAGTCGATCGCATCGCGGGTTGTTCCCGCCTCCGGGGCCACAACGTGTCGCTCCTGGCCCACCAATCGATTGATCAATGAAGATTTTCCCACATTGGGCCGGCCCACCACCGCGACCTCTATCGTGGGTTCTTCCGGCGGCGGCGGCTCGATGGGCATACGCGCAATCACCGCATCCAGCAGGTCCCCGCTCCCCTTCCCTACCTGGGCAGATACCAGGATGGGGTCGTCGAATCCGAGCTGAAAAAACTCGAATTGTCCCGTGGTGCGCGGCAGTTCATCCAGCTTATTGATGGCGAGAATGACGGGGCGCCCGGATTTGCGGAGTTTGGCTCCGATTTCCTGATCGACGGGACTCATTCCTTCTTTCCCATCTACCACGAAAACGACTACATCGGCTTCGTCGAGCGCCATATCAACCTGTTTACGGATGGCACGGTCAAGCGAGTCGTGGGACCCGGGGATAAGTCCCCCCGTGTCGACCATCCAGAAGCTGCGTCCCCCCCACTCGCCATCACCGAAATGCCGGTCTCGGGTCGTACCAGGCTCGTCGGAGACGATAGCCTTCCGGCCGCCGATCAGTCGATTGAAGAGAGTGGATTTGCCGACATTGGGCCGCCCGACAATCGCGACCGTTGGTTTCGAAGCCATGTGGAGCCCAGTTTCAAAAGCCCAGGGTCTATCGCCTGGCGCTCATCAGAAAGCGTGAAAAGAGAGATGGTGGGTACTCGACCTTCGACTACAGCGCGTCCACCGTCGCCAGGCTGTCGACGAACCAGTAAGACGGCCGGACCTCGACTGGCGCGGTGGCGACGAGATCTTCCAGGCGAACATCATCCATGAACAATCCGCGCTCGCTGACGCACTCGGCCGGAATGAGCGCGAGATCAAGATCACTCCTTCCTGCCAGTGCCGCTTGCAGCGCATTACCGGGAAGCAGGCCGGCCGAGGTCACGGAGGCACCGAACAGTGTGTTGACCACCGGTATGAGCTCGAATTGAGCGCCGGTCCGTCGGGTCAGCGGCTCCAGCACCTGGGGAAGCAGCATGGCCATCGATGTGCCGGTCAGGACGCCAATTCGGCGGCCATTCCAACCCGAGAGATCCTCCGTGGTTTCCCGGATTTTCTTCTGGAGAAAGCGAACGGCGCCGACTCCATTCTCAACCTGCTGAAAGTCATCATACATCGTGTCAGGCGGCAGCGGGAGATTGGCGCGCAGGTACAATTCGTCGGCCCCGAACGCCCAGGTCATGGCTCGCTCAGCCCGGGCGACCCGGGAGACCGACTCGACCAGGGCGACCGCGGCCCGGCACTCCTCGACGGTCGGCTCCCGCACGAGATGATGTTTGCTGAATTCCGTGAGGCCCACCGGCACGACAGAGGTGTTGAGTACGGAGTCCCCCATCGCGTACAGGTCATCCAGGGTCTGTCGAAGCACATCTCCATCGTTCACCCCGGGCGACATGACGATCTGGGTGTGAAACTGGATGCCGTGGGAGGCGAACATGCGAAGTTGCTCGAGGATGTCGGGAGCCAGGGGATTCCGCAGCAGGTAGCGACGAAGGACGGGGTCGGTCGCGTGAACCGAGACATACAAAGGAGAGAGTCGGTACGCGATAATCCGCTCGACGTCCCATGGCTTGAGGTTGGTCAGGGTCGCGAAGTTGCCGTACTTGAAGGAGAGTCGATAGTCATCGTCCCGGATGTACAGCGTCTCCCGCAGTCCCTGGGGCAGGCCGTCCACAAAACAGAAATCGCAGCGATTGGCACAGCGCCGGACCCGGGGAGGCTCGACCTCGACGCCCATCGGCAAGTCTTCCGGGCGCTCGATGTCAAACTCGATTTCTTCGCCGGCCGGGGTCCGGACATGAAGCAAGAACTGATCATCCGCCGTCAGGAATTCCCAGTCGAGAAAATCTTCCAGTTCCCTGCCGTTGACGGAGATCAGCTCGGTGCCCACTTCGAGGCCGAGTTCATCCGCCAGCGTTTCGGGATAAATCGCTGCAACTTTTATCATACCAACCCATCGGAGACAAAATCGGGAGACCGGCAAGTCTCCCGTGGATTACCAAGAGCTAAAATATTGCTGTAGAATGAGTTAAAAGCAAGCCCTCAGAACATGCACTAACCTCGGACGGGTCCGGACTCGCCTGCTCGGAACGACCATCGCCACATCCATTATTCCCTGACCAGGTCGGGTCCAAAAGAAAAGAGCCGGCTCAAAGAGCCGACTCTTTTCTCCATCCCCATTATTTACCGTTCACCAGCAGGCGGGTGCAGCCTCCTGGACAACAACGGCATTTGGAGAATTTCCGATGGGTCCGACAAAGATCCCACATTGGGTTGGGGCCACTGTCAGCGCCCCGTTGGTCATGGTTGCGGTATATCCGGTGTTGCTCACGTTGGTCATGGCCCCGAGCGTGTTCCCCGTGGAGGGAATGAACCCGACCACACCGGCTGAAGTCGTTGCGCCAATGGCCGGCGCGTAGGTAGAGAAGTCGAAGTAATATCCTTCCTGGGCCGTCGCCAGGTTCCTGAGGTCAACCTTCATGGAAGCCAGAATACTCTTGGCTTTGGTGTTCGCGAACTTCGGAATTGCGATCGCGGCCAGAATGCCGATGATCACAACCACGATAAGCAGTTCGATCAGGGTAAAACCTTTCCTGCCCATGTTGAAGCTCCGGTGACGGAGACAGTACCGAGAAACGGTGTAGACGCCTGTACTTGGGAGGAAGGCAACAGGTATGCCAATTCGGGGTACATTGTCTAAGTTGTTACTGGCGCTTGGATTGCGACCATTGGCTGAGGACAGTTGCAGCCGATCGACCGGAAAGAGTTGCTGGGGTTTGCAAGAAAGTGGATGTGTGAGCTTTTTCAGGTCAGACAGAAGCCACATCACCGACGAGCATTGAGGAAAGAGGCATACTTGGCCTCGAGCACGACCTATCAGAGTAATTTTGGAGGCTGGATCAACCGAGGCCCAATCGCGGTGAACCGTGGAGTGTCCCGGTCCCGCTGCTGCTTTCAGCAAGGTGAGCGTTCGTGGCCATAAATCCCCCGCCGGCAAAACCGTCCCGTTTCCTTACCCGGTTCTTCCCCAGTTCCACCCAAGGCGATGAGCTGAGCGCTGGCCCGATCCATGGCGAGCTCATGGGGGCAGAGCACCTGGCAGACCGGGCCCGGGAAGTGGCCCGGGGCCAGCGGATCACCACGGCCAAAAAAGGGCGGAGGCGGACACCCCTCCTTGGCCGGCTCAACGAAACCTGGGAGATACTGGACGAAACCCAACGGCGACTGGCCGATGCGGTCGAGCGTGACCTGGATGTTGGTCCGGCCGGCGAATGGCTCCTGGATAACTTCCACGTTCTGCAGGAACACATCCGCGAGGTGCGCGAAAGCCTGCCCCGAGGCTACTACCGGCAACTGCCCGAGCTGAGCGCGGGCCCTCTCGCGGGGTATCCCCGAGTTTACGAACTGGCCATCACGCTTATCTCTCACTCCGAGGGACGGATTGACCTGGACAATGTCAATCCGTTCGTCGCGGCGTTCCAGCAGACGTCGCTGCTCTCCATCGGAGAGCTCTGGGCAGTCCCTGCCATGTTCCGTCTCGGGCTGATCGAGAACATCCGGCGGATGGCCCTTCGCACGGTGCAGCGGCTGGGAGAGCTGGAGCGGGCCGACCAGTGGGCCAACCGGATCCAGGAAGCAAGCGAAAAGACGACCCGCGAACTGAACCAGGTGCTGGAAGAGTTCGTCGCAAGCCGCCCCGCCCTGACCGCCGTTTTCGTTTCCCGGTTCCTCCAGCGGTTACGTCAATCCGGCGGTTCCATGCCGTCCCTCGTGTGGCTGGAACAGTGGATCGGCGAAGAAGGACTGAACGCCGAAGAAGCAGCAGCGCGAGCCACCCAGCGAGTGGCGCTCACCCAGATCATGATGGCGAACAGTATCACCAGCCTGCGGGCAATCGGGCGTTCCGACTGGCGAGCGTTCGTCGAGCGGCAGAGTCGGATGGAAGCGGTGTTGCGGGAGGATCCTTCGGGCTTCTATCCGCTGATGACGTTCGCGACCCGCGACAAGTACCGGCACGTGGTGGAACGCGTCGCCAAGCGCACGGGCCTCGACGAAGAATCCGTTGCGCGGGCGGCGATCAACCTGGCGCAGTCCCGAATCGTTCCCGGTACCGACGAGCGAGAGCATCACGTCGGATACTTCCTGGTTGACCATGGCCTGCTCGAGCTGGAGCGTGGAACCCGTTGTCACCTGACGCCGGGGGAATCCGTTCACCGCTGGGTCCTCAGGCATCCCAACCTGGTGTTCGTCGGCGGGATCATCAGCGCCACCGCTGGTGCCCTTGCCGCCCTGCTCTGGCTGGCCGGGCCCGTGGGCCGCACAGAGTGGGTCGCGCTCCTGCTCATCGGCTTTTTTCCGGCCGCGGAACTGGCCGTCAGCATGATCAACCAGCTCGTAACCGCCTTTCTGCCACCGCACACGCTGCCCAAGCTGGAACTGGGGGAGCATGGGATACCCGAGCATCTCCGCACCGCGGTTGTCGTGCCCACCCTCTTTGACAGCAGTGATGCCGTTCGCGATGCACTGGAGAATCTCGAGGCCCAGTTCCTGGCCAATCGAGGCTCGCACATGCACTTCGCCCTGCTGGGAGACTTCACGGATGCGGCCGAAGAAACCCGGCCGGAAGATGAGGCCATTGTCGCGGCCGCGACGGAAGGAATCGTGGCGCTGAACAGCCGGTATCGGGAAGACGATGAAGACCCCTTCTTCCTGTTTCACCGACCCCGACGCTGGAATCCGCGCGAAGGCGTGTGGATGGGGTGGGAACGCAAACGCGGTAAACTGGCCGAGTTTAATCAGTTTCTCCGAGGCGGCGCGGCCACGGCCTTTTCGGTCATCGTGGGGGACGCCACCGTATTACAACAGATCCGCTATGTCATCACGCTGGATGCGGACACGGTGCTCCCCCCCGACACCGCCCCGCTGCTCATCGGCGCGCTCGCCCACCCGCTCAATCGCGCCGGCTTCGATCGGGATGGAAAAATTGTCGTGCGGGGCTACGGTATCCTCCAGCCCCGTGTCGGCGTTTCCCTGCCGAGCGCTCACCGTTCACGCTTTGCGGCGATCCATTCGGGCCACCCGGGCGTTGACCCCTACACGGTCGCGGTCTCCGATGTCTACCAGGACCTCTATGGCGAGGGGAGCTTCACCGGAAAGGGAATCTATGAGGTCGATACCTTCGAGCAGGCGACCAATGGACGGTTTCCCGAAAATACGCTGCTGTCGCACGATCTCATCGAAGGAAACTATGCCCGGGCGGGGCTCGCCACTGACATCAATGTTTACGATGATTACCCCACCACCTATCTCACGTACACCCGGCGAAAACATCGGTGGATCAGGGGGGATTGGCAGCTGTTGCCGTGGCTGGGGTCCCCGGTCCCCGGCTCCGATGGGCCGGAGCGAAACCGCCTGAGCCTGTTGTCCCGCTGG
>JBDTRF010000182.1:0-7439 GCA_039931815.1 Gemmatimonadota bacterium | reverse complement strand
GCTAGAACTTGTATTCGAACTGGAGCAGCGCCTGCGACCGTGTTGAGTTGAATGAATTCGCTGTGCTGCCACCTTCCAGCGACAGGTTGTCGATATCAGCCAGAATCCGGAGATTCGCCGAATGGGCATAGGAAACACCCGCGATGTACCGGGTCAGCTTGTCGTTATTGGCCGCCGAGTCATTGTCGTGGTCGACGACATCGACGCGACCGATAACCGCAAACTTGGTGTTGGGAATGTTGAGGACCCCAAACCCGCTGATAACCGTTCCCTTGACCTCAGGCGCGGAGATCGCGTCGTTGCTGTCCTTGGTCGCGGCGAATTCGCCGGCCAGGGTGAAGCGCTTCGACTTGTACGAGAGCATGCCAATGAAACGCTGACGTTCACCGCCACCAGTGGGCTTTCCGGTCTGGGCATAGCCGGTCAGGCGAAGTCCGCCGACGCGACCGGCAAGGTCCGATTCGATCAATCGGAACGACGCGCGGGCCATGAAATCCTTGCGGCCATCGCCGGTTCCGCCGTTGTAATTCTCTCCGTTGTAGACCCCGGCCTGCATGTTCAATCGCTCAAATCCCCAGGAGCCGTCGACACCGGCGCCAAAGTCGGAAGACGAGAGATACTTGTTGCGGTCAAGCGCAATCGTCCCCTGCATCCGGTAGTCCCACAGCGACTCTTCAAAATCGACCCATGGAGTCTGCATCTGGCCGAACTTGAAGGTGATATGGCTGCTGTCGGGCGTGTAGGTGATGAACGCGTACTTGAGTCGGTAGGTCAGGGAGCCATCCGCGACCCGGTAGATGTCGGCCGTGACCCTGGTCCCGACGCCCGCGGGGAACTTGCCCAGGACGTTGATGTACGCCCGGGTTACATCAAAGTTGTTCAGGTGTGAGTTGCTGATGCTGTCGTTCTTCAACTGATACAGATACTGGCTGTACACCACACCACCGACCGTGACGTTCGGGTTTTGCGCCAGGGCCGGGGCTACCCCCGCTGCAAGTGCGAGAGTGGAAACCAGGGCGAGCCTTCTCACGACAAGGTGCATGTGTTCCTCAGGAAAATGGGTGACCGCCAGTCGACATGAGTGTCGTTCGAGCAGGAGAAACAACGCGAAGAGCGGTCACGGATTTCTCTAGCTGCAGTAACAACGACGTAACGGTCGTGGCTGGGTGCCTGAAACTCGACCTAACGCTCGCTGGGACGGGGAGAGACAAATGGATCCTGGAACAGCTCCTCGCCGCCGGCCTGGTATTCCAGGAGTGGATGACTGCGAAGCCGCTGGGCCACAGATGGCGAAAGATCCATCAGGCTGATCCGTGTCCCGGTGGTTCGTTCGGTCTCGACACAGAGCAACCAGAGGAGCGCCGCGCCAACCGGGTCGATGATCCGCACCGGCCCACAATCGAGACTCAGGCGCCGGGGGGCCACCGTGATCCGGCGGAGGTGCTGCCGCAAGTCCTGCAGGCTCGGCCCGTCGATCGACTGCCCCAGCTCCAGCACCATCGACATATTGGCTAGTGACTCAAGCGAGTCATCGTAGCCCGGGAGTGCATTTGTCATTGGAGTATGATGACTGCGGAGGGGAACGGCGGGGTGATCAGAAGGTAACAATCATGCGAAGCGCGAAATTATGCCTGGGTGCCGGGATCGGATCGAGCAGCGGCCGATGATGCCGGAAGCCAGCATGTGATGGTGGTGCCCCTTCCCCATTCGCTTTCCGCACCGACGTGCCCGCCATGTGCTTCCACCAGGTGCTTGACAATGGCAAGCCCGAGGCCGGTGCCGCCTTCATCCCGGGAGCGTGAGGGATCAGCGCGGTAAAACCGTTCAAAGATTCGACCCACGTGTTCCCGGACGATCCCGGAGCCGGTATCAGAAACGGTGAGAGCAATCTCGCCATCTTCCAGGCGGGATCGCACCCGGATCCGGCCGCCCTGCGGGGTATATCGAAGGGCGTTGTCGAGCAGGTTGATCAGGATCTGCCGAATGGCATCGCCGTCGGCCGAGACCGCGGCGGCATCCGGTGCGAAATCGCTTTCGAAGACGATACCCTGGTGTCCTCCCCGGTCCCGCAGCCCCTCCCATACTTCGCGAGCCGCGGTGGCGAGATCCACCGTCTCCGGTGATGGCTGCCAGCGCCCAGACTCGATCCGTGAGAGGTCGAGCAGGCTGTCGACCAGTCGCTGCATCCGTCGCGAATTGTTCAGGATGACCGTGAGAAACCGATCGGTGGTCTCCTGGTCGGGGTGATCCGCGATCAGTGTCTCGGCATACCCGGAGATCGAGGTCAGCGGCGTCTTGAGTTCGTGTGAGACGTTGGCGACAAAATCGCGCCGGACCGCTTCCAGGCGTCGCATGTCGGTCTGGTCCATGAGCACCATGACCACGCCACCGTTGGGAAGCGGACGGGCACTGGCCTCGAGGATCTGTCCATCGATTTCGATTTCCCGCCCCGACACCGGGCTGCCACTGAGCGCCGCTTCGACGACCTCGCGGGCGGCCTTGGGGCGGAACAGCTGGGGCAGGTCAGGCAATGGCGTGGTGGGACCGTACCCCAGGAGGTGGCGGGCTGCCTCGTTTGCGAGGATGACTTTGCCCTTTCCATCGGCCGCAATCACACCCTCGACCATTGATTCGAGCATCGCGCTGGTCTCCGCCTGTTCCCGGCGCAACTCTTCGAAGCGCTCGGCCAGCTGCAGATGCATCTGGCGCAGCGCGCGCACGAGGGCGTCGATATCCGGAATGCCCGAATGGGGAAAGCGCGGAAGATTTCCGGCCGCGATGGCGCGCGCGGCACTCGATATCGCCGTGAGCGGGCGGGCGATCGAACGACCCGCGATGAACGCCAGCACCGAACCCAGCAGGATGGCGAGGACCGCGGCGAGGATGACGGATCGCTGGGCTCGGCGTACCGTCTGGTTGACCTGTCCCAGGAGAGCCGCGACCCGGACAATGCCGGGTCCACCGGGAATGGCGACGTACAGCAGGCGAGCTCCCACCGAGGCGCTGCCGCGCGAGGCGCGGCCGGTTCTCCCATTCAGCGCGGCGCGAACCTCGGGGCGCTGGGCATGATTCTCGAGGGTCGAAAGCTGATCGGCGGGCACGTCGCTATCAGCGAGTACTGTTCCATTCCGGTTGATCAGGGTAATGCGATGGCCACTCTGCTCGCTCAGGCGCTGCACTTCACGCTGCCACCCGGTCGTGTCGGCCGGGAGCGAGACCCGGACCAGCCTGGCCTCGCGCTCCAGCGCCATCGCGAAGTCATCGTCCAGGTCCCGGCGCAACGACACTTCCGAGGTCCAGACCAGGACGCTCACGGTGATGAGCAGGATGAGTACCGTCCCCAGGACGAGTCTTCCCGCGAACTTCACTTGCCTTTGCCTCCCCGGTCCGTGCCGCGAAATCGGTAGCCGAATCCCCGGACCGTTTCAATCAAGTCGCCCGAGTCGCCGAGCTTGGCGCGAAGGCGTTGCACATGCATGTCAACGGTGCGCGTCTGGATATCCGGCTGCGCCTCCCACACGGTTTCCAGAAGCTGGGGACGAGACTGCACCCGGCCCCGCCTTTCAATAAGCGTCAACAGCAGCTTGTACTCCGTGGCCGTGAGATCAAGCTCCCGCTCATCAACGGTGACACGATGAGACGACCGCTCGATCACCACCGGCCCGGCGGTCAGCGAATTACCGGCGGTGACGGCCGGGGATCCGAGCCGACGCAGGAGAGCGTTCACCCGCAGGATCAGCTCCTGGGGGGAAAACGGCTTGGTCAGATAGTCGTCGGCGCCAAGGGAGAGACCGCGGATGCGGTCGGCCTCTTCCCGGCGGGCCGTGAGCAGGATGACGCCGACCTCCTTCGTCTCCTCTCGGCGGCGCATTTCGGCCAGGACATCGTAACCCGAAACGCTGGGCAGCATGACGTCCAGGATGACGATGTCGGGCCTTTCCTCCCGGGCGGCTTTGAGTGCCTCCGGCCCGTTGGCCGCGGTGGAAACCCGGTACCCTGCCTTGGCCAGGTGGTACGCGACCAGGGCGGTAATGTCCGGTTCGTCATCTACCACGAGAATCCGTTGGGTCATCCCTGGGACTTCCTTTGAATCGGGCTGAGGTGACAACGTCGTACCGGCGAAGTCCGGCATTTCCAACCAGGATGTGCGCTACCAATGCGGGTTGCCGAGCTCATCGCTCGCTATCAGAGGTCTCACTCTCTACCCGGAGCCGGGTGTGCGAACGGCTCCGGTCGGACGCACGATGGCGTTCTCCCCGCATGACCTCGTCGTGGGTGATGCCCTCGAGGATCGCGCTGAGGAGGCGACCCCGGGGATCCGAGCCACGGCGAAGACGGTACAGGACGAATTGGGCGATCGGTGTATCGCGAACGATATCGGCGCTGCGGAGCACCTTGAGATGGCGCGACACGGTTGGCTGGGGCAATTCGAGTACAGCCTGCAGGTCAGAGACAAACAGGGGGGCCGCGGCCAGGCAATTGAGAATGCGGAGCCGGGTCGGCTCAGCAACAGTCATCAGGAGGGTCGTGGTGGTCGAGCCGTGGGTCATATGCGGCTAAACGAATATCGCAGGAGGACCTCCCGCGCAAGGCCTTTCTTTGCGTTCTGTCTTTCGCTCTATAGGTTTGATCATGATCCTTCCGCTCCTGCTCGCCCTGGGCATGCAGGTCCCCGATACCGCCCATGTCGTCATCGTCTCCACTACCGATATCCACGGTCACGCTACCGCATGGGACTACGTCGCGGACAAGCCGTTTTCCGGCGGCCTGGTCCGCGCGGCGGCGGTGGTCGATTCCCTGCGCCAGCGATACCCCGGGCAGGTCGTGCTCGTCGATGCGGGGGACGTCATCCAGGGCGACCCCTTCGCGGCGTACTTCTCGGGAGAGGCCCCGGAAGATCCGCATCCCGTTATCGACGCCATGGGCGCCATGGCCTATGACGCTGCCACACCGGGGAATCACGAGTTCAACTGGGGGCTGCCGTTCATGTTCCGGGCGCTCAAAGGCGCCTCGTTTCCCTATGTCAGCGGCAACGTCTACACCCTTCCGGAGGATACCCTCGCGTTTCCGGCCTACACCATCGTCCAGCGCGGTGGTGTCCGAATCGGCATTACCGGGTTTACCACCCCGGGCGTCATGGTCTGGGACCGGGAGAATGTCCGCGGTCACGCGCGTATAGCTCGAATCGGCAACGCGGCTGATCGCATCCTTCGGCTGCTCCGGCCCAATGCAGACCTCGCGCTTGTTCTCGTTCATAGCGGCATGAATGAGGCGAGCAGTTACGACACGGCTGGAGTCGGGCCGGAGAACGCGTCCGCGGCACTGGCGTCGGGCGCGGTTCGGCCGGACCTGGTGATCGTCGGCCATACCCATCGCGAGATGGCCGACTCGGTGATCAACGGAGTGCATTTTGTTCAGCCCGGCCATTTCGCGCAAAGCCTTTCCGTGGTGCATGTGACCATGCAACGGAATGGCACGGGCTGGCGACCGATCCGGATGCGGGGTGAAATCATTGCCCTGGGCGCCGTCGAGCCATTCCCGGCCCTCGTCCGCCGACTAGAGACCAGGCACGACGCAGTGCGACGATGGGTATCCCAGCCGCTGGGCAATGTCCTGGTCGATATGCCAGCAACGACCGCCCGGGCTGAACCCACGGCGATCATCAACTTCATCAATGAGGTCGAGCGCAGAAAGGCCGGTACCGACCTGGCCTCTACCCCCGCGTTTGATATCCGGCGGGGCCTCTCCGCTGGCGAGACGACGATTGCGGAGATGTTTGCTCTGTATCCCTATGAGAACACCCTGCGAGGCATTCGGATAACCGGACAACAACTCAAATCCTACCTGGAACAGAGCGCCCGTTATTACGCCGTCGATGCCCAGGGTAGGATCGGCCTCAACGACAGCATTCCGGGCTATGACCTTGATATTGTCAGTGGCGCGGAATACGCGATTGACCTTCGTCTTCCTCCGGGGAATCGCATCCGTGGACTTTCCGTGCGGGGCAAGCCGGTACAAGCGGATGATCAGTTTACTCTCGCGCTCAACAGCTCCCGGCAGGGAGGTGGGGGAGGCTTTGCCATGCTCGCCGGCGCTCCGGTTGTGTATGATCACGGCGAGAACATTCGCACGCTGCTCATAAGGGAGCTTCGGGCGCGGGCGCTGCTTCGCGCCGACGATTTCGGATCCTCCAACTGGCGTATCCTGCCGGACGAGGCCGCACGGGCAGTGCGTCGACGGTTTGCGCCTACGACGGAGCCGGTGGCGGGATCGCCGCCCCGCGATACCACCTTGATCCGGATCCTGGCAATTTCCGATTTGCGCGGCTCGCTGCTTCCCGAGGCGGGCGGTTCGCCGGGGCGGCCGACCGGCGGTATCATTGGCATAAAGCGATTGATGGATAGCCTTGGCGCGGCGTGTCGCTGCGCGGATTTTCGGATCAGTGGTGGCGATGTCATGCAGGGTTCTCTTCCCTCGAATCTCGAGTTCGGTCGTTCGGTCATCGCCGCCATGAATCTGCTGGGGATCGACGTTTCGGTGATCGGGGATCGCGACCTCGACTGGGGAGTGGATACCCTGCTCAAACGGATGTCGGAGGCTCGCTATCCCTGGCTGGTGGCCAACGTGGTGGATTCAGCGTCCGGTCGCCGCCCTGATTGGGCCGTGGCCTATAAGGTCGTGACGATGGGCGGGTTGCGCGTTGGCGTGATCGGCTACCTCGGGCCCGAAACGAACGAAGGAGGGGAAGGCAATCAGCTCGAGGGTTTGCGTATCGAGGGTCCCGCCTCGGTTTCGAATGTGATCCTCCGCCTGAGACAGGAGCATCCGGACCTGGTCATCGTCCTCGCTCACGCCGGACTCGAGTGTGATGGGGAAGGTTCGACGAGTACCTGCGCAGGTCCCGCCGTTGATCTTGCGCGGGGACTCGATTCCGGCAGCGTTGACCTCATCATCGCTGGTCACCGTGCCCAGTCGGTGCGAACGGTCATCAAGGGAATCCCCATCATTCAAGCCGGTGGCAACGGCAGTTCCATCGCAATGATCGACGTCGTCCAGACGCTGGTTGGCTCCCGGGAGCTCCGACCCAGCCTGATGTCCGTGCCGGCTGACAGCGTCGGTGCTGACACCGCAATGCGGAGCTTCGTCCGGCGGTTTCGAACCCGCACAGACAGCCTGGTGGGACGTATCATCGCAACGCTCAAGGTCCCGGCGCCCCGTCTCCCCAATCAGTCCGCGCTCGGCAACCTGGTGGCCGACGCTGCGCGCAACGCCGTGCGAGCGGATTTCGCGCTGGTGAGCCATGACGACCTGAAGGCCGACCTTCCCGCCGGCCAGATTTCGTACGCGCAGGTCTTCTCCGTCCTGCCGCTGCAACGAGAACTGGTACGGGCGCCGATGAATGGTCGCGAGGTGCGCACCCTGGTCGAGGAGATTCTCAG
>JBDTRF010000181.1:0-7487 GCA_039931815.1 Gemmatimonadota bacterium | reverse complement strand
CCCGCGACCGGGTCTTCACCCTTGCCACTGGTGTAGACCCAGGTCTGGAACGCGTCGACCGATGCAATATGCGCCAGGCTCACCAGCACGTCTTCCAGATGTTCGACCTTGGCACGAGCTGCCTGCTCCGGCGTGAAAAACCCACCGTGCTCCAGTTCGATATACCGCGAGGCCAGCAGCTCCATGGACATCGAGGCCAGTTCGGCGGCCTCCATCCCCGGGTGCCGCTGCCACAGCAATTCCAGCGGGTGGGCCGCAAACGCGTGAAAGCCGTGTCCCGCTTCATGGAACAAGGTCATCACGTCATCCAGCGTACCGGCCGCATTCATGAATATGTAGGGACGACCGCTGAAGTGGAGCGTCTCACAGTACCCTCCCGGGGCCTTCCCTTTCCGGGTATCCAGGTCCAGGAGCCCCTCGTCGATCATCACACCGAATTGCCGGCCCAGCACCGGGTCGACGCGCTGCATGACCCGCTGGGTCTTCTGCTTGAAATCCTCGACATCCGCGAACGGCACCAGCGCCGGCTGACCGAACGGATCGACCTGGGTGTCCCATGGCCGCAGGGAATCCAGGTGAAGTCGCGTCCGTCGCCGCTCGCGAAGCCGCTCGACGGCTGGTGCCACGACCCACTCGACGGCTTCGTGAAAGCGTTCGACATCGGCCGGCGTGTAGTCGAAGCGAAACTTCGACCGGAACGCAAAGTCCCGGAAGTTGGAAAATCCCGAGTTGTGGGCGACCTGTTGCCGCAGGTGATACATCCGGGTAAACAGCTCCGCCAGCTCCGGTTCCCGATCCAGATAGGGCGATGCCGCGAGTCGAAAGGCGCGTTCTCTGACGTCACGGTCGGCGTCCCGGAGCAAGGGGGCCAGCTGGGGAAGCGTCAACGGACGGCCATCCCATTCGACCATCATCCCCCCGGTAATCTTCTGATACCGCGCGCCCAGCTCCTCCAGCTCGGCGAAGAGCGCGACATTCTGTTCCCGGAAAATGGCGATCTGCGTCCGAAATCGTTCCAGCATGGTGAGCAGATCCACCCGGGTGTACTTGAGCTCCAGGAGTCGCCGCGCCAGGCGCACGCTCTCCTCGTCCATCCGGGGCAGCACCTCGGTAGAAAATCGCAGGTGGTCGGCTTCCCGCTCCCGGTCATCGGTGTTGACCGTGTAGGCGATCATGGCGCGCGCGGCAGCCTCCGTGACCAACTCCTCCAGGCGGGACCAGTCCTTGAGCCAGGCCTCGACGTTGTTGACGTCCAGCGGACGAGTGGCCAGCGCGTCGTAGTAGGGCGCGACCTGGGCCCAGGTCGCCTGGGCGAAATCACCGGGGGTTTCGGGAAGGCTGAAAGTCAACGTAACTCCAGGAGATGAATGAAGTGCCGCGTTACGACTCGCGGACGGGTAATGGTGTGACTGGCGCCGGTTGATGGGCTACCCGGAAGGCCAGGAGACTCACCAGCGCCACCAGTCCCGCCCCCATGAAAAACGGGGAGCGGTGCCCGTAGTGTTGAAATGCGAACGTCGCGGCGAGGGGTGCCACGACCCGCGAGATACCGGCAAAAGTCTGCGCCGTTCCCATCGTCGTCCCCAATTCCGCCTTGTCGGAGGTGCGCGTCATCAATGACGTCGTCGCGGGAAACAGCAGCGCCGTCCCGATCGGCACCAGCGGAATCACCAGGACCAGCAGCCAGATCGTCGGTGCCATGGCATAGAGGATCAAGCCCACCACCATGCAGGCCGCGCCCAGGCGCATCGCCCAGGCTTCGCCCACCCGGTCCACCACCGGTCCAAGAAAGATCGAGCGCATGACAAAGGACAGGATTCCAATATAGGTGAAGAAGTAGCCGATTGTCTTCTCCGTCACCTGGAATTGGGCATTCAGAAAGAGAGCCACGATGGACGTCATGCAGGTGAATGCGAGCATCCCCACCGCGTAAATCAACACCAGGCGAGAAACGGCTCCTCGCGGCCGGGAGATCACAATCCAGGCCGTGTGCCAGATCGGTGTCCGAGGCTTCGGCGTAACGTCACCCGGCCCAGCGGTGGGTTTCGATTCGGGCAGCCACTTCCAGGCAAACCCGACATTGAGGAGACAGAGACCGGCGGCCACGAAACCGGGACTGCTGTGCCCCAGCCCCGCGGAGGAGAGCGACCCGACGATAGGACCGATCGCAATCCCGGCAGACGTGGCGGCAGACAGCCAGCCGAGGGCCCGAGCGCGGTCGGCCGGGCGCATGGTATCCCCCACATAAGCATGCACCACGCCCGTGGTTCCTCCACCGGCCCCCTGGACGAGTCGGGAGAGAAACAGCATCCAGAGTGAGTTGGCCAGACCGAACACGATGTAGGCCAATGCCGAGGCGGTGAGTCCGATCAACAGCGCGGGCCTTCGTCCGTATCGATCGGAGACGCGACCCCAGAAGGGAGAGGCAAGCAGCTGAGCTACTGAAAACGCCGCCATGAGCCAGCCGATCTGGACCGGGGTCGCGTGAAAATCCAGGGCATAGAACGGAAGCAGCGGGAGTACGATCGCAAACCCGATCATGTCCACGGCATTGACCGCGATCAGGATAGCAAGCTGTCGGAATTGATCGCGCTGAGATACGGTCGGACTCATCCGGTGGCCGTCTTTCGTTCGGATCCCAGCGCGAACACCAGGGCGCTGATCACCATGAGGAACACGCCATATGCAGCGGCGATTCCGATGTCGGAGTTCCGCATGCTGGAGAGAATTTCGAGGGAAATCGGCCGGGTATCGTACGTGTAGAGCATGATTGAGGTGACAAAATCACCCAGCCCGGTGGCAAAGGCGAGGGTCGCGCCCGCCGCCAGCGCCGGTTTGAGCAGGGGAAGCGTCACCCGCCGGAGGGTCCGCCATCGACCCGCGCCAAGCGACGCCGCTGCTTCTTCCATGGATGGATCCAGCTGGCGATACCCTGCCACCACGGCGCGGCCTGCCATGGGAAGATTCCGTACCAGGTACGCCAGCGGGAGCAGCCAGAGGGTGCCGATGAGCACGACTCGGCCGGCCCATGGCGCCTGGACGGCAAACATCGTCGCCAGCGCGATGGCGAATACCGTTCCCGGCACCGCCCACGGAAGCGACAGGAGCCACTCGATGGTCCTCCCTCCGGGCGTACGCCGTCGCACCACGAGGTGACCGGCCATCACCGCAATGATCATTGCGGCCACCATGGCGAGCGTCGCCATCCAGAGGCTGTTGAACAAGGGGCGGAACCGCTCCGGCTCGCTCAGCAGCGCGACGTAGTTTCCCACGGTGTAGGCCGGCGGTATCGCTTCCGTGGTCCAGGTGCCGACCGGAACAAAGGACAGGAGAATCAGGGTAAAATGGGGAAGCAGGAGAATCACCGTCAGTGCGGTCGCCGCGATGGAGAGGAGAATGCGGCGACTCCCGTCTACCGCGGTTCGGATGGGAGCGGAACCCTTTCGGCCGCCGCTCAGCTCACCGCCTTCGCTCCGGCGCAGCAACCAGAGTCCCACCAGCGCTACCAGGGTCAGCGAGATGGTTTCCACCATCGCCATGGCGACGTCGCCGTTCAAACGGGTGGCCACGATCTGTGTGGTCATGACCCGGAATCCACCTCCGAAAATGTAGGGCGCGCTGAATGACGCGAGTGAAGTGAGAAAGGTGAGAATTGCGGCACCGGTCAGCGCGGCCCGAAGCAATGGAAGAGTGACCCGAAGGAGCGTGCGGCGACGGCCGGCACCGAGCGCGGCGGCAGCTTCCAGCAGGGACGGATCAAGTCCGGCCAGCCCCGCCCGGGTGAACAGGTAGAAATAGACGTACATCGAGTAGGCGTGCACCAGGAGGATGGCACCGGCACCCTGAAGTCGCCACGGTGGATCAGTCGTCCCCAGGATCGCCTGGACCAGTCGAGCCGCGAACCCGGTCTCTCCGAAGAGGAAAAGAAAGGCGATCACACCCACGAGGGGAGGCAGCACCACCGGCAAGGCAACCAGTGCCCCCAGCAATCGACGCCCGGGGAATTCGTAGCGCGCAAAGAGAAAGGCGAGCGGCACACCGATGAGGCCGCTCAACACCACGGTTGCCCCGCTGATCCAGACTGATCCCCAGAGTGCTTTCCACTCGTTGGGCCGTTGGACGAAGCGGGCAAAGAACGCTCCGGTCCATCCATCGGGCCCGCGAAAGCTCTCCACCACCACGAGACAGAGCGGATACACCACGAGCCACAGCAACACCAGCAACAGGCCCAGCCCCCACCAGCGTGCCCGGCGATTCATCGCGTCGTCGGCTCCCCAAAAAGGTGCAGGCCCCGACCCGCCGGCGTGAGTCCGACGATTTCACCGACGCGGGCCGCCTGCGGTTCCGCGCTCACCTCGACCGATTCACCCGCGTCCACCTGGACGGAGAACAGCGCTGAGCCTCCAGTGAATCGCCGGGCCGTGACGGTTCCTGACAGGCGTCCGGGGGCGGGGGGGGCAAAGACGAAAGCTTCGGGTCGGGCCATGACCGTGACGGCGGCTCCCGGGGCGAAACCATTGTTCCCGGGGAGCTCGAGACGAGTCGAACCCAGCTGGATGAGAGTTCCTCCAGCCGTTCGGTTGATCACTTGTCCGGAGAGCACACTGGCCCGTCCGATGAAGCCCGCGACAAACGGGTTGACCGGTTCGTCATACAACTCATCGGGAGTTCCGAATTGTTCGAGTCGCCCATTACGAAGCAAGGCCACGCGATCGCCCAGGTCGAAGGCCTCCTCCTGCTCATGCGTAACCAGCACCGTGGTGATGCCGACTCGTCGAATCAGCTCCCGGATCTCCCGTCGAGTGCGCTCGCGGAGAGACGGATCGAGATTGGACAGCGGCTCATCGAGGAGCAGCACTCGCGGCTCAGGAGCCAGTGCGCGTGCAAGCGCGACTCGCTGCTGCTGACCGCCGGAGAGCGCCCCGATCCGCCGCCGCTCGAAACCGGCGAGATCCACCGCGTGAAGCGCGGCGCTCACCCGCGCGGACAGGGTCGCGCCCTTGACCCCGATAGACTCAAGACCAAAGGCAACGTTCTGACCCACATCGAGATGGGGAAACAGTGCATAGTGCTGAAACACCATCCCGAATCGACGGGCCACGGGCGCCAGCGATGTCACATCTTCTCCCTCGACCAGGACCTGACCAGAATCCGGCGACTCGAAACCGGCGAGCAGCCTGAGCGTCGTCGTCTTCCCGCTTCCGCTCGGACCCAGCAGCGCGAGGATCTCTCCCCGTTCGATACCGAGCGAGAGATGATCCACCGCCGCGGCGAGGCCAAAGCGCTTGGTGAGATCCTTGAGCGTCAGGAACATGCCAGCGGAGCCGAGAGCGGCATGGCGAGAAGTGAAAAGTGAAAGGTGAAAGGTGAGAAGCCCGGACCTTTCCGGTCGGCAGGGCCGCGGTCGCCCACCAATCGCCCGCCGCCGCGGCCACAGGTGGGAAGGAAGACACCACCGATCGAGACCGCAACGATCACATTGCCGTACACCCTGGGCGATACGCCTCGAGCGGAGGCATGGACGCCCGTGGACGCCAGGCCGGTCATTTCTCACCTCTCATCACGCCCTTACCGCTGCCGCGCACATGCTGATCCCAGTATCCCATCCAGTTGGCCCCCTCATCCGCCAGCATCTTCCAGTCGACGTCCGCAATCACCATGGCCTTTTCTACGCCTGCCACCCACGCGGGAACCGAGTCCTGCGGCAGGTCGAGCCGAGCCGGAAGGCGAAACACTTTCCGCGCGGCCAGCAGCTGTGCCCGGTGTCCGCCGACATAATTGATAAACCGCCTGGCCGCCTCGGCATGCTGACTTCCCCGGACCAGCGCAATCGCATCATCAATGACGACCGTCCCGCTGGTCGGAAACGTGTATCCGAAAGGAAGCCCGTGGTTCTGCGCGATCAGGATATCCGGGAGGTCCCACAGCGTGACGAGACCTTCCTGGCGTGAGAGCTTTTCTTCCAGCACCGCGGGATTGAGGGTGTAGGATTTGGTCTGGCCATCAAGCCGCCGGAGCCATGCCATTCCGGGAGTGGTGTCACCGGGGGTTTTCATTCCGCGCTGGATGATCAACCCCCAGATGGCCCGCATGGTTCCACTGGCGACCGGATCACGAATCAGGATCTTGTCCGCCCAGCGGGGCGCGAGTACGTCGTCCCAGTCGCGCGGTGCGATCTCCGGCGTGACGGCCCTGCTATTGAATGCGATCACGGCGGGGGTTCGGTAAACCGGCCAATAGAGATCGTCGGGTCCCACCCCCCGGGGATCGACGTGATCGGCCCATTCGGGCCGGAACGGCGTCAACAACGACTCGGCGACGCCCTTGTCGAAGATCGTGGTCGGGCCGCCGAACCAGACATCACACTGTGGATTCACCTTCTCGAACCGGATACGGTCGAGAATCTCCTGGCTCCCCATGTCAAGCCAGCGGATGTCGATATCTGGATTGCTGGCCTCAAAATCCCGCTCCAGCAAAATCAGCTGATCGCGGCCATGGGGTGAGTAAACCGTGATGGGGATGCGACGATCGTGGCTGCAGGCGGCTACCAGCATCAGGATCGAAAGCGACGGCAGGAAATGCCTCACCCGGACGCACGGAGATTCCGCGGGTACCGCGGGATGAAAAGAGCATGCTCGCAACCGCCATCGGGTCAGATTCACGGATGAAACGCGGCCGGTGTGATGGTTTCTCCTGTGCAGACACGTCTCCTCAACACCAGGTTCACCGATGGCCCCGGCAACAATCGCTCGCGGAAGCGCAGCAACTCCGCTGAACCGGGGAAGACATTTGAGAAAGGTGCTGATGCAGAAATCATTGACGATTTCCCAGTTGGCTCTGTCTCCACCATTCAGAATCGTTGGCCGCGGCTTCCGCGGGATTCCGCTTCCGGGTGGGGCTGGTGCCCTTCTCCCGTACCGAGATCCTAAGGGACGGTACTCTCCCCCAGGGCCAGAAGGTTGGCAAACAAGCGGAATGCTCCCGGCACACTCGCCGGCAGCTCCCGGAAAAAACTCAAGCCGGTATAGACGTAAGTGCCCTTGCCATAATGGGCGATGAGCAATCCCCCCTGCAGAGGCGCCTCGCCGGGATCGGCCATTTCCAGCACCGGTTTGTAAGCCGGGTCCCAGCTGTGGGCGAAGTAGAGCCCCCGCTCCTGGATCCAGCCCTTCCAGTCCTCAGGACCAATCGGGTTAGTACGATTGAACACGGGGTTGGTCGGGTCGATAATGTGAACCGGCGAGGTTTCGTCCGTCACCCGGTCGTGACCAATCTGCGGTCCAACGACGGTCTTGCCCTCCCGGTCGAGCACGATCTGCTGGCCTCCGACCGTAAGAGGGAAGGGTGCGAAATGACCACTGAAGAAAAATTGCTGCTGATATTGCACCAGCAGGAGGCCGCCGTTCCTCACGAATTCCAGGAGCCTTCCATTGTTTTCCACCAGCGCGGCATCCGTCTCGTAGGCCCGGCTACCAATAATGATCGCG
>JBDTRF010000180.1:0-7521 GCA_039931815.1 Gemmatimonadota bacterium | reverse complement strand
CTTATCGCAATACGAACAGCACCGTCGGGTCGAGCGGATAGCGCCCGAAATGAGCCCCATAAATCGCGAGCCCTCCTGGTAACGCGTCGGAAACCTCGAGCCTGATGACGACCTCCCCCGACCGCGCCGCCACGCGAATGGCCTCCACGGGGAGTGGAATGCGGAGCAGTTGCCCATATGAGCCGGCTTCATACAGGTGACCGTCGTGCGGCTGCGCGTACCAACTCAGGATCCCACGTGAATCGGCCGGGTCGTCAGCCAGTTCCCAGCGACCAGCCGCGAAGCCGTTCACCCGCACCGTGACGGCGCTGGGAAACGGTGTGGCGCTCGTCATCGGATAGCTGTTCACGTTCCGGCTTCGGTCGTGCAACCCGCCACCTCGCATATAATCGCCGTTGTCCGCCGCCGTCGTGTCGCGGTCCTTTCCATTCAGTCGCTTGGCGGAAGCTTCGACGAGGAAGGTCGCTGCCGCCACATCCTTGAGGTCGAGTCCGGATGGCCAGGGCAGGTGGTACTCGAAGAAACCGCTGCCGGCGCCATTGAGCTTATGGTCACCCAGGACGGTCCACTGTTTGAGCGACCAGCGTCCATCGCGTATCTGAGTCGCCGGCACATGGGTGACCCTCGCTCGGCGGCCATCGCCGAGGGTCATGTTAGACGGTGATTCTCCCTCGACCACAAAGGTGGTGAAATTTCGCTGGAGTGCGGTACCGCTCCGGTCTTCCAGGCGCGTGGCGAGCACGACGACAGCGGGGTGGTCGGGCATCGTGACCTCGAGCGGAGCAAGCGACTGCGACATCCACCCGCGTAACGGAATGGACCTTGCCGACGTGCCGTACGTCTCTGCTTCTCCCAGGCTGTTCCATCCCAGAAGTTCCGTCCGTAGAATCAGCGAGTCTCCCATGGCAGTCGAGCCATCGAGAAATGAAGCGTACAACGGTACCGACACCGGCTCACCCGGTCGCGCCGAATGGGCAAGCTCGGAATCTCCCACCGCGATGTACATGGCGGAATGCAGGTCGCGCAGGGTCATACCATCAACCACACCGCCCAGGCCGGTCTCTTTCCACGAGCGGTCGAACCGCCAATATCCGTTCCACTCATTGATGACATCGCTGTGCTCGGTGTAGAGCCAGCCGGCCAGCCTGGGCGATCGGCGAAAGGCATTGATCGCGCGATGATAATCCCAGCTCCAGTCCACGTCGCCCGTGCTGCCCTGGTATCCCCAGACATTCCCAAACTCGGAGTTGAGCATGGGTTGCGTCGCCTGTCGGTATCCCGCCTTGAAATTCCAGGTGGATCCCGGAAACGTGCTGTCGGCAATGCGCTCAACCTGGGATTGCCAGCGCCAGCCGGGGAGGTAATCATGCCACGAATTGAGATCGGTCTCAGTGTGACCCTCCCCGCAGCAGATCGAGTTATCCTCGATCATTCGGGTCGAATCGAGTGATTTGGCCAGTCGATAAACCTCGGCTACCCTGCGCTGGGTCGCTGGCTCATAGCGCGCACTATCGCCCTCGCCGGTCAGGAGACCCCAGGTTTCGTTGAAGAGCACCCAGGAAAAGATGGCAGGGTGATTGAAATCTCGATCGATCGCACCGCGCATCGCGACTTCGTGCTCGTGAAAGGCGGCGGAATCAGGCTGCCCCCACCAGTTCGGAATGTCCGCCATGATGAGGACGCCGAGCCGGTCGGCCCAGTAGAGTTTGCGCGGGGTCTCGATCTTGATATGCTCACGAAGACCATTGAGTCCGATCTGCCGGGGGCGCAATATTTCTTCCCGTAGCGCGCTGTCGGTAGGAAAGGTGTAATACCCCGTGGGATGATAGGCCTGGTCCAGCGCCAGTTGAAGAAATATCGGCGTCCCATTGATCGCGACGTAGGGAAACGTGGTCCCCGGAAGGTTGGCGACTGAAATCCTACGCATCCCGAAGTAGGTGCGGACCCGGTCTTCCACGATCCCGGTACCCGACACGCTCACCGTCACGTCGTGGAGAAATGGATCGTCCAGCGACCAGCGATGGGCATTGGGAAGCGGGACATCGAAATGCGCCGAAGTACTTCCTCGGCGAATCTGACGCGTGACAACCGGCTGGCCTTCGCGGTTGGTGAAGGTGAGGCGAAGCGTCACGTCGCTGGGAGCGGGTTCGAGCAGACGCACATCCACACCCACCCCGGCCAGGTCGGCGCGCGGAGTAAAGTGAACCGCATCGAGCGGATCGGTGCCGCGGGCTTCCAGGTACACGGTCTGCCACATTCCTCGTGCCGGTCCGTAGCCCTGTTTCCCTTCGAGCTTGAACGGATGGGCAGAATCGTCGACTCGCAACGCGAGCTGCTGGGGCGTACCAGGCTTGAGGTTCGGCGTCAGCTCAAAAGCGAACGGCGTGTACCCCCCCTGGTGCTCGCCCAGCCTGGTTCCGTCGAGCCAGACGGTCGTTCGCCAGTCCACGGCGCCAAAGACCACGAACACCCGCCGATTGCGCCACGCATCCGGAACGGTGATCGATCGGGCATACCATCCAATATTTCCACTGTCGGGAACACCGGAGAGCGGCGAGCCCCAGGAGAACGGCACCAGGATCTCTCGACCGGCGGGGAGGCGACCGGCCGGCCAACCCGACCGCTCACCCGCATTGCCGTTGTCAAACGCGAACTGCCATCGGCCATTGAGATTGAGCCATTCACTGCGTTCGAAGTCGGGTCGTGGATGCTCGGGAAGCGGAATATCCTGGGCGGGCGCCTGGGATTGAAGCGTGGCCGAGAGCAGCGTCAGGCCGCTCCATCCTAACGCGATGATCTGGCGGAATGGCATAAGCCGATGGACCTTATAGAAGGTGTAATGTCGGGAGAGCGCAAATCTCCACCCGATGCATGGCCAGGGCGCGACTGTTGAGAAACGTGCCGTCTACGGAAGTACCATCACCGCTATGTGAGACGGGTGTTGTGCCGTGTGCCAGATCCGGTGCTCCTGCGCCTGGTAGTCGGATGCTTTTGCCTGAAAGATGTTGGGCACAAAGGTCTGCGGATTCCGGTCGTAAAGGGGGAACCAGGTACTCTGGACCTGCACCATGATGCGATGGCCCTTGAGGAATCGGTACAGCTGCTCGTGAAGATCGACAGTGAACGGCGTAACCGTGTTCGCCGGGATCGGCGTGGCCTGGCTCCAGCTCTTCCAGTAGCGGCCGCGCATGATGTCCGCATTGACCATCAACTGGTAGCCACCCATCGGCGAGTCTTCAGCCACGCTATCAGGATAGACGTCGATCAGTTTGACGACCCAGTCCGCATCGGTACCGGTGGTAGACGCGAACAGGTGCGCGACCACGTCTCCCGCGATCGTCATATCTTCGGTCAGCGGAGCGGATCGCCAGGTCAGGACATCGGGCCGGTTGTCCACGAAGCGCTGATCCTGTTCCAGCCAGGTCCGCCAGCCTTCGCCGTCGTCCGGTCGCCTGATATAGGGGATCGGGTGCGCGGGGTCGGAGACATATGCGTCAGAGCTCGGGGTGTGAGCGGCGGCGCGACTCGAGGGCAGGGGAGGGCGATCCGCCCTTACAGTGGGAGGGTCGAACGAGATCGTTCCGTTCTCGCGAAGGTAGATATTCCGTTGCCGGGGGTTCCTGGGCGGCCACGCATCGAATGTGCGCCATTGATTTCCGCCCGTTTCGAAAGCCCAGGCCTCGGGAAACCGCCCGTCGCCTTTGCCGTGCAGGTAGTACGCGAACCAGGGCCGCTGAATATTCGCCCGGAAATAATCCGACGTGTTGCTGCCGAACGCCAGAGGTCCCAGCGAATCGCCGCGAGGCTGGGCCCACATGCCGTGGTACCAGGGGCCAAAGGCGATGTGGTTCCAGTTGTTCGAATCCCGCTTCTCCATGGTGTGATACGCGAGCTGCGGTCCGAGGACGTCTTCCTGGTCCCACCATCCGCCGACGGTCAGCGTCGGGACTTCGGGCCTGGTCAGCACGTTCTGAAACGACCGGGCCTGCCAGAGGGAGTCCCAGGTCGGGTGGGTCGCGTAATCGATCCACGATGGCAGCCGGGCCACGCCCGTTGACCGGGCGAGCGAATCGAGCGTGGGATACTTCAGGTAGAACTCGAATTGATCGTGCTCCGGGAACGACAGGAAAGAAAAACCCTTCGGGTCCTTCTCCATAAGGTAGGGAAACACCAACCCCTGCGTCTGGCGGAACGCG
Source organism: Gemmatimonadota bacterium (assembly GCA_039931815.1). Classification (GTDB taxonomy): domain Bacteria; phylum Gemmatimonadota; class Gemmatimonadetes; order Gemmatimonadales; family GWC2-71-9; genus DASYPP01. Next base: position 3,325 of record JBDTRF010000180.1, on the reverse strand, counting down.
CCCTGGTGGAAAAAATCATCTCCCATCCAGACGTCCGACATCGGCGCCTGCGGCGAGATCGCCTTGAGTGCCGGATGAGCCCCGACGCCGGCGAGTGCCGCGAGCCAGCCGCCATAAGAAATCCCCATCACGCCGACTTTGGCGTTGTTGCCCTCCAGGTTTTTTACCAGCCAGTCGATGGTATCGTACGTGTCGGTCGATTCGTTGATGCCCCTGGGGCTTCGTGGATCATTCTGGCTCGGCATCATGACGAACGCACCCTCGGACCCGAATCGCCCTCGGATGTCTTCCGTCACGAATATGTACCCATCCTCCGCCAGTTCCCGATACGATGCCGGCAACTCAGCGGTGCGAAAGGCGCCCGCCGCCGAGTAGGGCGTGCGGATCAGCATGATCGGGAGTGGGTCGTGCGCGCCTTTGGGGATCAATGCTACCGCGAAGAGCGTGATGCCGTCGCGCACCGGGATTCGGAGCTCGCGGCGGTCGTACGAGGCCGCCTGCTGGGCAGCACAGGATGGAACGAGGGCGATAGATAAGGCGAACGAAAGCAGCAACCTGGACGCTGGTCGCACGAGGCCTCCCGAGGTGGGCATCATTGTGCTGGGGAATCGTGTCAGGCGAGGAATCGCCGCGGTGCTATCCGCGAGAATGCCTCGCCCTCCTGGAATGTAATGCTGCAGGATTGAAGAACGGCGGGTGACGAGCCCGAGGGCCAGTCACGGCAACCCCGGTTCACCTGTTCACACAAATGAGCCTGGGACTGATCCGGTCATGACTTGCCCGGTTCTACCGAAAGCGACCCGGTGTCAGGGCAGGTACCCCAAGGGTCCGCAGAGGTATAAAAAGAAGCTGGCGGTTGCGTCCGAAAATCAGGGTCGAGCCATCCCGCGAGATGACAGGATTGTATTCAAAGGCAGCGGTGTTCACCTGGGGGCCAAGATTGATAGCCGCCCCCCATTCGCTGCCGGTCTTGAAACTGGCGTACAGGTCGGCCTGGCCCGCGCCACCCGCCCGGGTCGAATAGAAGAGAAGGGTCCGACCATCAGGGGCCAGAAATGGGCTGGTGTCGGACGGCCCAGCATTCACCTGGGCATTCAGTCGTGCCGGTCGTGAGAGACCCGATCCGGTCCGCGTCGAGCAGAAGATGGCGTTGCTGCCGGGTGGACCGTCCCGATCCGAGAAAAAACACACGGTGCCGTCCCGATCAACGGTCGGAGATCCTTCCTTGGCGCTCGAACCCAGCACTTCCAGCCACTGCGGCTCGCTCCACCCGGAGTCGGTCTTGTCAGCATACCAGATCTCCATGTCGCTCCTGGCTCCGGCTTCCGCATGCGGCCGTGGCCGGGTGCTTACGAAGTAAAGGCGCCGCCCATCCGGACTCACAGAGGGATCAAGGTCGGACCACCCCTCGCCTGAGAAGTTCACTGGTGCCGCGCTCTGCCAGTGTCCGTCGCTCTGTCGGGAGGAAAAAATGTGAACGCGTCGGGTGACCGAATCGGAGCGGGTGAACAGGATCGTCCTGCCGTCCAGCAGGAACGTCGCGGCGAACTCCCGGCCGGTAGAGATGATGCCAGGACTCAACACCTGTACGGTATCTGCGACTGGAAGAGTGGACTGCACGAGAGGATGCGAGCAGCCGGCTAATCCCAGGAAAAGAAGGAGCATGAGTGCAGCTGGGAGCCTCTGCTCCAGCTTCCGACTGCCGCATCTGGAGGATGATCCCGCGGAGTGCGTGCTTCTCATGATCCTCGATCCGTCCCGCATACGGATGCCAGCGTGACAGCAAACAGGTTCCGCGAACCATTGTACATATCGTCGAGCGCCTCGTGCCGGACCTCGGCATAGGTCGCTGGCCGCGACCGTGGCGCCCGATCCGATGGCGGAGCATGGCGGCTGAAAAAATAGAGCGTGCGACCATCGGCAGAAAACGCCGGATCGCCCTCTTCCTCTCGGGTGTTGACGGGTTCAGCGAGCCGGCTTGGCTCGGTCCATCCCGTCGCGGTCCGGCAGCTCAGGAACAGATCGGCGTCGTCTGCGACCGGCCCGTTGGCATCGAAGACGAGGACCTGCTCGTCCGGCGATACGGCGGGATCGCCACCGGCCATAGGCAGCCTCACCGGGACATCGAAACCGCTACCCTGCTTCTTTGCGCTGAACATGTTGTCTCCCCGCGAGAAGTACAGGTTGCCGGTTGCGGTCAGGGAGGGCGCAAACTCGGCAGTATCCGTATTGATGCCCCGCGCGAGCGCAGTCGGCTCCTCCCAGGTGCCGCCGTTCGTCCGGTGGACCATCCAGATGTTGAAATCTCTCCGGGGAACACCCGCCGGGTCGCCGGGCATCGGGCGGTTGGAGATGAAATACACCGAGCTTCCATCAGGGGTAAATGCGGGATCGCCGTCGCGCCAGACGCCGGAGAACGGAACCACGCGCGGGAGGCCCCATTGACCGCGATGCTGGGTCGATTCGACGATCGTCATGCGCCGGAACAGGCGCCCGGTCACGACGTAGAGCAAACTCCGCCCGTCCGGTGAGATCGTCGCCTTGAACTCTTCCGCCGGAGTCGAGACGACCCCGGGCCCAATGATCCTGGGCATCGAAGTGAGATGAGTGTCGGGCACGGACGGCGGGGATTGCTGCGCATGTACTCCGCCAGGAATGACGGATGTAAACAGTGCTAGAATGCACGTCGCGACGCCGGTTGTTGAAAATGCCATGAATGTGCCGCTCACGACTTGCGGCTCCACGGCGGAACAATCTTGTTCATCCGGGCATACGAGACCAGCTGCCCCAGGTGCTCATGCAGGTCCCCCATCGACAGCGCGATCGCGCCCCGCATATACGTCTTCACCCCGAAGAATACGATCGGGTCGTTCGCCCGCTGTCGGGACAATCCGCTGATCGTCTTGCCCAGGCTTTCCAGCGAGCGATCCATGGCTGCCAGGACTTGTTCGTCCGTCAGTCCCCTGAGTCTCGCCTCTTCAGCGTCAAAATCCGCGAGCGAACCAGCAGGCAGGGCGACGCCGAATGAGGTCGGCTCGATAATTCCTTCCGCCGCGATGTGAGCAAAGATATCGTGGAACGACCGGGTCCCATCCATGGGGCGCCAGGACAGCTTGCTCTTCGGAATGGCCCGGGACACGCCCATGATCTTCTCCCGAAGCTGCCCGATGTCATACTCCTGGACTCCTCGCCAGTTCACAAACTCCGCTGAATCGCTGACCGCTTGCGCTCTCAGCGCGATGGGACTGAGACCCAGAGTAGAGACGGCCAGGGCAAGGACAGCCATTGTGCGCCGGGGCATGTAACAACTCCTGTTTTCGAGGGA
>JBDTRF010000179.1:0-7550 GCA_039931815.1 Gemmatimonadota bacterium | reverse complement strand
GAAAGGGTGACACCGCTGGCCGCTGCCGCCACCCCCTCTTCGAAATTCCCCTGCTCGACCGCCGTCATGGACTGAACCCAGAGCGCCACGGGAAAGCCAGGGTCAATGTCCAGCGCCTTGCGACACTGCTCCATCGCCTCCTCGTAACGCCCGGCAATGTAGTAGGGATATCCGGCCATGGCATTGATCAAGGGAGACACCGGGTCCAGCGCCTGGGCTTGCCTGGCCTCGCTGATGGCCTCGGTGAACCGGCCCTGCATCGTGTACAGCTGTGACAGGAAAATGTTGGCTTCGGAATTTTGTGGTTTGATCGTCAGTGCCATGCGGAATGCGTCTTCCGACTTCTCCCAATTCCACTCATTCCAGAGCGCGATCATTCCCCGGGAGAAATGTGCTTCCGCCAGCCCCGGATCCAGGTCCATGACTCGTTCCGCCGCCATCCGGGCTTTCGCAAAAGCGGCATCCGGTGGCAGGAACCCGTAGAAACCAAGCACGCTGAAGGAGTCGGCGATACCGGCGTGCGCCAGCGCATACTCGGGGTCCTTTGCGATCGCGGCCTGAAAGTATTCCAGCCCGCGATGCAGACCGACCTCGTAGCGCTTGTTCCAGTAGTATCGACCTTTGAGGTAGAGCGTGTAGGCCTCCATGTCCTCGGTCTGCGGGCGGACCAGGGTCGCGTCGGTGCCGGCCTTGAGCCTTACCTTGAGCGTGTTGACGATCGCCCGGGAAATTTCGTCCTGGATGGCGAAGATATCAGACATCTCGCGGTCGAATCGTTCACCCCACATGTGATAGCCATCCGCCGTGTTGACCAGCTGGGCGGTAATGCGCAACCGGTTCCCGGCCCGTCGAACGCTGCCCTCCAGGACCGCGCTCGCATTGAATTGCTCCCCGATCGCGCGAACGTCCTGCCCTTTGCCTTTGAAGGCGAACGATGACGTGCGGGACGCGACGCGAAGGGAATCGACACGAGTGAGCGCATTGATGATTTCCTCCGTCATCCCATCACTGAAATACTCGGCCTCGGCGTCGGCGCTCATGTTGGTAAACGGGAGCACGACCACCGAGGCCGATGGAGGGACCCGGAACGGCCCCGAAACCGAGACCCGACCCATGGTCGTAGCCGAAGGGGCCAGGGCTGCGGCAAACTGAGCCGCGGTCGCGAAGCGGTCGGCGGGCAGGCGGGCCAGCGCACGCTGAACCGCGTAATCGAGCCATTCCGGGAGTGCCTCGCGACGTCGGCGGACGGAGGTGTGTCCGCTGCTGGCCGCGCCGCGCAGGGCGGGGGGATCGGGTCGCTCACCGGTGAGCATTTCGTAGAGCACACAGCCGAGGCTGTAGATGTCGCTCCGTCCATCAACGCTGGCGGCGTGCCCTGCGGTTTGTTCCGGGCTCATGTAACCCGGTGTTCCAATCGTGAGGCCGGGCATCGTGATGTTTTCTTCTTCCGCGACACCGATGGCTCTGCCTATGCCGAAATCGACCACGACCGCATGCCCGCCGAGAAAGAGAATGTTCTCCGGCTTGATGTCGCGGTGGACGATGTCGTGGCTGTGGGCGTACCCCAGGGCCGACGCGACTTCGCGGGCCGTCTGCAGAGCGTCATCCAGCGGGAGCTGATGCTCACGCCTCATCCGGGAACGGAGTGACTCTCCGGGCACGTAGGGCATCACGTAATACACGTACGGGCCCGCCCGCCCCGAGTCATGCAGCGGAAGGATGTGGGGATGGGTGAGGCGAGCGGCGATCTGGATCTCGCGAAGAAATCGTTCGGCACCGAACAGCGAGGCGACTTCCGGTCTCAGGATCTTGAGGGCGACCTGTCGATTGTGACGCGGATCCTCGGCGAGAAAGACCGTGGCCATCCCGCCCCGGCCGAGCTCACGCTCAATGCCGTAGCGCCCATCCAGGTGGGATCGCAGTTCTTCCAGAAGATCATCCATGAGAGTACAAGTATAGAACCGCCAGGGGGGAAGGGCACTACTCCAGGGGAATGTCTCGTTCGATGTCGAAATAGGTCCCCAAGGCCTGGATTTCGAGCCGGGCCCGCGCGTGCACGGCCGTTGCTCCTGGCAGCCGGCCTGCGGCGATCGCAGTCGCAACGGCGCTCTCAATCTCCCGCTGCGCGGTCACCCCGAATTCCTGGAGAAACCGGCGCACCTCCAGGTCGAAGAGTTCGTGGTCCATTTCCCCTCCGTGTGAACCAGTCAACCGAATATCGCAATTGCCACGGTGAATCCATCGGCAGCACCCGGCGCTCGTAATATGCCGGCCGGTGACCAGTCCCGGCGAACCGGGTGACCACAGTCACCGCCCGGTTTGCCAGAACTTCCCATTTAACCTACCCCGAGTTTTGGATCAGGGCGAATGCACGACAACTGAGGAGTGGATATGAGCAAGCTGTTGCGTGGGCTGGCGGCGGGATATGGAGCGAAGAAACTGGGTGGTGGCTGCATCAGCACCGTGCTCATCTTTCTCCTGCTTTGGTGGCTTTTGGGCCATTTCAACCTTTTCCGCTGAACCGGAATGCATCCCTCGATTGGTCACGAGGGAGGCTCTTCTCGCGACCAGCGAACCTTTCCCCGAGCGACGGTCATCCGACAGGCGTTTGGCTGGAAGTGATACATCCACTGGGTGACGTTGGGAGCGTCGATGATTGCGAAATCGGCGCGCTTTCCCGGTTCCAGCGACCCGGCGACCCGTTCCCGCCCGATGGCTCGCGCCGCGTACAGCGTGGCACCTTTCAGGACTTCAGCGGGACGCATCCGCTGCAGGGTGCAGCCGAGCATCATCGCGAGCGGGAGATGATAACTGGGAGCCGACCCGGGATTGAAATCCGTCGCGATCGCCACCGCGACCCCGGCATCAATCAAGGCCCGCGCGGGGAGCGGCTCGTGGTCCAGGTACAGCGTGGCGAGGGGAAGGCTCACCGCCACCACGCCGGCTTCCGCCATTCGGTCGATCCCCCGTTGAGATATCCGCTCGAGGTGATCCGCGCTGGTCGCTCCAACCTCGGCCGCCAGCTCGGCACCACCTCCCGACGTCAGCTGATCCGCGTGAAGCTTGACGCCGAGACCCTGCTCCCGGGCACGGGCGAAGATCCGACGGCTCTCTGCGTGGCTGAAGGCGGATTCCTCCACGAAGACATCGCAGAATTCGGCCAGCTTCTCAGCCGCAATGGCGGGTAGCAAATCGTCCACCAGGAGCCTGATATAGCCTTCTCTCTGATCGCGATATTCTGGTGGCACAACATGAGCGCCCAGGAACGTCGGGACGATATCAACCAGCCCATCCGATCGGAGAGATCGATAGACCCGGAGCAGTTTAAGCTCATTGGGACGATCCAGCCCGTATCCACTCTTGCATTCCACCGTCGTTACGCCCAGCTGGATCATCTCTCTGAGAAAGCCACGACAACGAGCCAGGAGTTCCGGTTCTGGCATGGCCCGGGTCTGCGTCATGGTGGAGAGGATCCCACCCCCTGCCTTGGCAATTTCCAGGTAACTGCGACCGTCTATACGCTGCGCAAATTCGTCCGCCCGCCATCCCCCAAACCCGAGGTGCGTATGACAATCCACCAGCCCTGGAATGACCAGGCCTCCGCCAGCGTCGAATGAAAGGTGGGTGCGGTAGTGCTGGGGAAGATCAGCTTCGCGGCCCACCCATTCTATGGAGTGATCATTCCACACCAGGGCGGCGTGTGAGATAGTGTGAATCTCTCCTTGGCCTCCAGCGGCCTCACAGGTGGCCAGTTCACCGATGTTTCGGAGCACGTGCATCAGCTGGTTCTCATTGCTGGGGCATGGCGTGGACCACTCATGGCTGCGATCCTGAGTCCCGCCGCATGGGCAAATCAACACCCCTCGTGCTCGCGGTTTCGATCGCGATGTCGTACCCCGCATCTGCGTGTCGCATGACGCCGGTGCCTGGATCTGCTGTCAGTACCCGTTCCAGCCTCCGGCCTCCCATGTCGGTTCCATCGGCAACCGCCACCATGCCGGAGTGAATGGAATAGCCAATGCCCACTCCGCCCCCGTGGTGGAGCGAAACCCAGCTCGCGCCGCACGCAGTATTGAGCATCGCGTTCAACAGCGGCCAGTCAGCGATCGCATCCGAGCCGTCCAGCATTCCTTCGGTCTCACGGTTGGGAGATGCGACCGATCCAGTATCGAGGTGGTCTCTCCCGATGACAATCGGCGCCGCCACTTTGCCCTTCCGGACGAGCCAGTTGAACTTGAGCCCCATCTCCGCCCGCTCACCATACTCGAGCCAGCAGATTCGGGCCGGTAAACCCTGGAAGTGCACCTTCTCCTGGGCCTTCCGGATCCATCGCGCGAGCGCCACGTTCTCCGGGAATGTTTCCAGCACGGCCTCATCCGTTACCTGGATATCACGGGGATCTCCCGAGAGCGCGGCCCAGCGGAACGGACCGGCGCCCTTGCAGAAGAGCGGGCGAATGAACGCGGGGACAAAACCAACGATTTCAAACGCCTGTTTCATTCCTCGCTGGTCGGCAACGTGACCGCGAAGATTGTTTCCATAGTCGAAGACCACCGCCCCCCTGGCCTTGAGATCCAGCATGGCCTGCACATGCACGACCATGGAGTCAAGGACGCGGGTCTCATATTCCTTCGGATCCTTGTCTCTCAGTATGGCAGCCTGGTCGAGGGACAGGCCCGCCGGGATATATCCCAGCCGAAGGTCGTGAGCCGAGGTCTGGTCGGTGACCACCTCCGGAAGAATCCCCCGGCGAACCAGTTCGGGCATGACCTGGGCAATGTTGCCGACCAGTCCAACCGAAAGAGGCGTCCGCGCCGCCTTGGCTGCCATCACCTGGCGCAACGCATCGTCCAGATCGTGGCAGATGACATCGCAGTATCCGGTGTCGACCCGTCGCCTGATCCGGCTCTCGTCCACATCCACCCCGAGAAACGCGGCGCCATTCATCGTCGCCGCGAGAGGCTGGGCTCCGCCCATGCCGCCAAGTCCCGCGGTCAGCACGAATTGTCCGGCCAGGCTGCCGCCAAAGTGCTGGCGGGCCAGTTCCGCGAAGGTCTCGTAGGTTCCCTGGAGAATGCCCTGGGTCCCGATGTAGATCCAGGAACCCGCGGTCATCTGGCCGTACATTGTCAGGCCCATCTGTTCCAGGCGACGAAACTCGTCCCAGGTCGCCCACCGCGGCACCAGGTGTGAATTGGCGATCAGCACCCTCGGCGCTTCTTCGTGAGTACGGAACACCCCAACCGGCTTGCCGGACTGGACCAGGAGGGTTTCGTTGTTCTCGAGCCTTCGGAGCCTGGTGACAATGCGTTCGTAACACTCCCAGTTGCGCGCGGCCTTGCCGCTCCCGCCGTACACCACCAGGTCTTCCGGCCGCTCCGCGACGTCGGGATCGAGGTTGTTCATGAGCATCCGGAGCGCGGCTTCCTGGTGCCAGCCTTTGCAGGAGATCACCCGGCCTCTCGGGGCGCGGACAACTCTGGATGATGCGATCGGTGCGGCCATTCCGGCGGGCTCCCTGATCAATTGGTAGAGCGGATACAATTGGGACGGGTCAGCGTCTCGATTAAGATAGCTTGTAATGATCCAACCAGTCAGTCAAACGCAACGGACGCCAAACTCCAATACCGGTCATGAAATTGATTCTCGGCGCTCATACGATCGACAATGGCGGAATCGACCAGGCCGCGCGCCGGGCCGGCCGATCCGGCATGTCCGCCTTGCAGATCTTTACCTCGATTCCCAAGTATTACGGTGACAAGTCCACCATTCGTCCGGAACGGGTTGAACGCTTCAGAAAGGCGCTCACGGAAGCGAAAATCGACCCCCGGAATGTCCTGGTTCATAGCGCCTATGTTCTGAATACCGCGACGGCCGATGACGCGAAGTGGCAGCGCGCTTCCGCCGGCCTCACCAAGGAATTGGAACGCTCCACCGCGCTCGGAGTCGGCGCTTTATGCTTTCATCCGGGCGCCGCGAACGACGGTGACCGGCTGAGCGCCGTGAAGCGTGTCGCCCTGGCCATGACCCACGCCCTGGAGACCATACCGGGAGATACCCGGATTCTCGTAGAGAACACCGCGGGGGCGGGATTGACCATTGGCAAGACGCCGGACGAAGTAGGAGCGATTCTCGCCTGCATCCCGGCCGCCTTGAGAAATCGAGCCGGTTACGGGCTGGACACCTGCCATCTCTTTGCCGCCGGACATGATATCACGAGCGGCCCCGCTGCCCAGGCGCGAACGCTGGATGCGTTCGAAGCGGCTGCAGGAGAGGCCCCTTCGTTCTTTCATCTGAATGACAGCGAGGGCGCCCAGGGATCCAACCGGGACCGGCACATGCTGATCGGCGAGGGACTGATTGGAATTGAGCCGTTCCGCTGGCTTCTCGCGGATCGACGTTCGCGAGGCGTTCCCCTCATCCTGGAGACACCGCAGCAACACTACGATATCGCCGACGATGACCTTACTCCCGACCCGTACGATGACAGGATGATGGACCTGCTTCGCTCACTCACCAGCTAGGAAGGACCCGGCAGAAGAAAGGCCCGCTCCGTCGAGGAGCGGGCCTTTCGTTTTTTCTCCTGCGGGGAGGTTACTTGTCTCCCAGTCTCAGCCGCCGGATGCCATATTGATTGGCCGAATTGTACACCCGGAGAGTCACGATTTTTCCCGCCCCAACCTGCTGCAGAGCGGTCTTGAGATCACTTTCGGTGCGAACCGGCTTTCCCTCGACCGAGACGATGATATCCGGTCCACCTCGCTCATCGGCGCCCAGCAGGGACTCCGCGGCCGGGCCGGTTGGATCGACCGTGGTAACGACCAGGCCGCTCACGCCCTGGGGCAATTCGTAGTTCTGCCGCACCTCTGCCGACAGCGGCGCCACGCTGACACCCAGCATACCCACGCTACTGGCGGGCTCTCCCGTTTGCCCGTCCTTCTGCGGTCCCGCGCCGGGGCCGTCATTGACTGCCACAGACTCGTCCATCGCCACGAGGCGGATGTTGTAGGTCTTGTGCACGCCGCCTTTTCTGGCGACTTCGACCTCAACGGTTTCGCCTGGTTTCCGGAAGCCCACGGCCTGCTGCAGTTGCGCCGTGTACTCGAGTGGTTTGCCATCGACCTTTACTATGATATCCCCAACCTCGAGGCCGGCCCGCTCGGCCGGCGAATTGGCAATGAAATTCTCGATTCGGACGCCGGCAATTGCCGGCAAGCCGGCATACTCCGCGTCCTCTTTGCTCGCCGTGCTGACGCGAATCCCGAGCGCCGCGCGATGGACGCGACCCCCGGCGATCAGCTGGTTCATGACCACTTGTGCCAGGTTGATCGGAATGGCAAAACCATAGCCGGAGTAGTAACCGGTCTCACTGGCAATCGCCGAATTGATGCCGATGACCTCGCCCCGCACATTGACCAGCGGACCACCCGAGTTACCCGGATTGATGGCGGCATCGGTCTGAATGAAATCCTGGATGGCGGCGTCGCCCACGCCCAGGACTCGCCCCTTGGCGCTGACGATACCGGAAGTAACCGTAAAGGCCAGGGCAT
>JBDTRF010000178.1:0-7581 GCA_039931815.1 Gemmatimonadota bacterium | reverse complement strand
CTCGGGTCCTTTGCCCGTCCGGATCTTTCCGAGGTGATTGCTCCACTGCTGGATGACCCCGATGTCAACACCAGGGTCCAGGCGGCGCAGACCCTCGGCGTCACCGGAGGTGCGGCGGCGGTCGAAGGGCTCCAGCGGATTTTCCGTTCGCGGACGGGTTTCGCGGTGAAGCGCGAGGCCTTGCTGTCACTGGCTCGAATCGACACCACGGCGTTTTTCGCGGTCGCCGCCAGCTGGGCCGGGAGCGCGGAGTGGATGGAGCGGATGGTGGCCGCGGAGGCATGGGGGGTCGTTTCACCGGGGCCGCATGCGGGCAAGCCATCACTGACCAGTGAAAAGGATGGACGCGTCATCGCCGCTGGCCTTCAGGCCGCCGCCACGAGCGCAGACCCGCGCGACCCCACGCTCCTGGCCGAGGCGCGCCGGCTGCTCATGCATCAGGATGCCGCCGTGCGAAGCGTGGCGGCTGACATCATCGCGAGGGCGCGCGATGGCGCCGATATCCCCGGGCTTGTCGCCGCGTACCAGCGGGCTGAGCGTGATTCGTTTCCTGAGGCGGCCTTGTCCGCCCTCACCGCCCTCGACTCCATTGCCCATGGGGACAGCACGGTCGCCCGGCGGGTGGAACACGACTTTCTTGATGCCGTTCCTCGTCCCCGCTCCTACCTGATTCGGCGCTGGGCGGAAAGCTCCTGGCCCGCAGCGGCGGAACGGTGGGGACCCGCGTATCCGCTCGAGACCCCTCGCACATTAGAGGATTATCGCGAAGTGGCCCGTCGATTCATGGTGGGCAGCGATCCCGCGCGCTATCCTCACGTCTTCCTCGAAACCGAGCAGCGGTCGGTCATCGAGCTGGAACTTTTCGGCCCGGAGGCCCCGCTCACCGTCGCCAACTTTCTCATGCTGGTCGATCGTCACTACTTCGACGGCAACAGCTGGCATCGGGTGGTTCCCAACTTCGTGGTGCAGGACGGCGACCGACGGGGTGATGGATGGGGAGGGCCGGGCACCGTGATTCGCGATGAGATCAACCGGCGTCGCTACGGCGCCCAGGTGCTCGGTATGGCCTTGTCGGGGCCGGATACCGGCGGCAGCCAGTGGTTCATTACTCACAGTCCCCAGCCCCATCTCGATGGCACCTACACCGTTTTCGGCCGGGTCGTCAACGGCGGCGGCGCGCTCGTGCGGATTGCCCAGGGCGACCGGATCAACACCATCCGCCGATGATCAAGTTCCTTCGCGCCCTGCCAGTGCTCCTGCTCGCCGTCACCGCTCCCCTGGCGGCGCAGTTCGGCACCTTCGGACAAAACAAGATTCAGTACACGCACTTCGACTGGCGGGTGCTTAAGGGCCCCCATGTCGACCTCTATTACTATCCCGCCGAGGAAGCGCTCGCCCCGGTAGCGCTGGCCTATGCGGAGCAGAGCTACGATACGCTCGCCCTCCAGTTCGGCCACGAGGTCAAGACCAGGATTCCGCTCATCGTCTACGCGTCACACGTGGACTTCGAGCAGACCAATATTCTCCCGTTCGTTCCGCCCGAGGGATTGCTCGGTGTCACCGATTTCCTCAAGCGCCGTGTCACCCTTCCGTTCCGGGGGAATTTCGCCGAGTTCCGCCATACGATGCGGCACGAAATGGTGCACGTATTTCAGCTGAGCAGTGCGTTCGAGGCGTATTACAAAAACGCCCGGGCGGGAAATTTCAATATTCCCCTCTGGTGGTCTGAGGGACTTGCCGAGTTGTGGTCGGCCGGGCAGGAGCCGCGGGATGAGATGATCATGCGGGACATCACGCTCTCGGGCCGCCTGCCTTCGCTCCGCCAGCTGGAATGGGTGAACGGCGGCATCGTGTATCCGATGGGCGGGAAGATTCATCGCTGGCTGGCGAATGCGTATGGCGACTGGCGCATCGCCGTGTTCTACCAGGAGTATTGGCGCTACGAGAGTTTCGAGGACGCCCTCTTCGCCATCTACGGTCGTACCCTGGACCAGCTGAACGAAGAGTGGCAGCTTGCCATGCGGCGCGAGTACTTCCCATCCGCGCTCGATCGCAAACCGCTCACCCTGGCCGGCCGGGAGCTGGTCAAGGGATCGATCAAACCGGCCTACCTGGCCGAGAGTGATACCTCGGGCGAGATGTTCTATCTCTCCGCGGCCGGCGGCTACATCACCATCCGCCGCCGCGGACTCGATTCCCGGAAGACCAAAGACATCGCCCGCGCCGGACGATCGGCCGAGCTGGAATCGTTTCACCCATTTGATTCCCGGGTCGATCCATCGCGCCCCGGTTTTCTTCTCTTCTCTTCAAAAACGCACGACCGCGACGCTCTCGTGATCTGGGACCTCAAGAAAAACCAGCTCGCCGGCCGCTACCAGTTCGATCATCTCGTCTCCATTCTCTCTCCGACCTGGTCGGCCGACGGGAATTCCGTGATCTTCAGTGGACTGGCCGAAAGTGGAATTTCCGACCTGTACCGCGTCTCGCTCCCGGATGGCAGTCTCGAAAAACTGACCGACGACATCTACCAGGACCTGGATCCCAGCGTGAGCCCGGACGGAGACCAGATCGTGTTTGCGTCGGATCGTACCGCGGGCGGACCAGAGGGCGCGATCAACCTCTTTCTGCTGGACCTGAGTTCCCGGACTCTTCGCCAGCTTACGGCCGGGCCCTGGGTCGACGAGACACCGCGATGGGCCTCGGATGGCAGAATTTATTTTGCCTCGAGTCGAGAGGGCATCCTCAATGTGTTCTCCCTCGACTCCACCGGCATTGGCCGGCGGGAGACATCGGCCTGGACCGGGGCGTTTGATCCCGCCTTTGTCCCGGATCGCAATGCGCTCCTGGTGGGGGGATTCCATGACCTGAGCTGGAACATCTATTTCTATCCGGCCGACTCCGCGGCGCGGGCGGATACGTTCGCCATCGAGACCGGAGCGCCCCATTCCCAGTGGGCCTGGCCCACGTTTGATACGACGGGCAGCATCGCGGTCCGCCGGGAGCCGTATCGCCGCAAACTCACCCTGGACTTTCTCGCCGGTGAAGCGGCGGTCATTCCCGGTGTCGGCGGCCTCCAGGGCGCCCAGTTTTTCCTGAGCGATCTGCTGAACGACCAGGTCATGCTGATCGGCATCGCGGCCTACCAGGGACGCAGCCTCGGCAACCTGCTGGATAACATCAATGTGTCCGGGGTGTATCTCAACCAGTCACGACGGCTCAACTGGGGCGTCGGGGCGTTCCGTACCAACCTCGCGAGCTACTCCGGTCCCGCCATCATCTCCTATCGGGAAAAGACGGCCGGAGTCATCGGAATTCTGCGATATCCACTGGATCGATTCCGCCGGTTCCAGGCCGAGGCGGTCTTCGAACACTCGGACCGGGTGGATTTCGATTTCCCGGATGGTTCGGCCGTGCCGACCGGATCGGGTTTCGAGCGGGTGGGGTGGATCGCGACCAATTACCTGAGCTACATCCAGGATAATTCGCTCTGGGTTCCTTCCGGCCCCATCGATGGCGGTCGATTCCGATTGACGGGTGGCTTGAGCAGTGATTTCTCCAATGGCCGGTTCGACAGTTACCTGCTCAATCTCGATGTTCGCCGGTATCTTCGCCTGGGATCTCGCAGCGCCTTTGCCGTCCGCGTTAACGGCTGGTACAGTGGCGGCGATCGCCCCCGCCGGGTGAACATTGGAGGCACCCTCGGTTTGCGAGGGTATCCCCAGTATGGCGCTATCGTGGGGTCGCGCGCGTTTCTGGTCAACCAGGAAATTCGCTTCCCCCTGCTCAATTATCTTACCTTCGGGACACCGGTTGGGGCGGTCACTTTTCCCGAGCTTCAGGGTGCGTTCTTCTTTGACCTGGGAAAAGCCTGGTTCCGGGACCCCAGCGACCGCGCGCTGCTCGGAAGCTATGGTGCCGGCCTGCGCTGGGCGCTGGCGCCTTTCCTGGTCCTGCGAATGGATGCTGGTCGCCGGTTTACTGACGGCAACTTCACCAGCTACCCTCTCGATCTCGGCCAGAGAAAGCGCAGCTTCATCAGCTTTTACTTCGGGTATAACTACTGATGGCACAACGGTTTTTGCTTGACCGCCCCGGTCGGACGGTCTATCTTGCCCTCACCCTGTTTCTCGGCTGTACCCCGCACACCGGACCCCTGGTCCCGGTCGAGGCGGCGGCGATTTCTACCGGGCAGGTGAGCGATTGGGTGAAGGCCACGACGCCAGAGGGTTCGACGATTCACCAGTTCAAGTGGCTCTTTCGCAACGATCGCTCGAGCGCTGGCGGGGTCGGGCGAGTCCGGGTTGCCGGACCGGATACGCTCCGATTCGACGCCCGGGGACCCCTTGGCAGCGGACGCATGGCGGCGGTGGTAATCGGCGACCGGTCGATCTGGGCCGTTCCGGAAGACCAGGTGGCGCAGATACTCCCCGACTTCACGCTGCTCTGGGCCATGTTTGGTGTTGCCCGGTTACCGCCGTCGCAGGCCGGCCTTCGCGGAATTGAAAATGATGGCGTAACGGCGTGGGAATATGCGATGGGGCGCGACACGATTACCTACGCCCGCACGAGGGGGAACCCGGCGAAGTTGAGCGCCGAGGTTCATCGCGGAGGAAAGTTGTTCGGGCGGGTTGAGACGAAATTGTCCGCCAGCGGTCAGCCGGTGAGTGCGCGACTGACAGTGCCCGAAGTCCCAGCACAACTGGATATCCAATTTGTCGCAACGACCGATCAAGCGGCGTTTCCGCCAGATACCTGGCTTCCTCCTGAGCCTTAGCGCGCTGGGCCTCACGGGGTGCCTGTATGGTTTTGCCGGCGGCGGCCTCCCTTCGGACATCAAGACAGTCGCAGTTCTTCCATTCGACAACTACACCTCCGAGCCAACGCTCACCCAGCAGATCTCGCAGAAAGTGCGTGAGGCGGTCCAGAACCGTCTTGGCCTTCGCCAGGCCGGCGAGACGCAGGCCGATGCTATCGTGCGGGGCTCCATCACCCGTTATGATCCTGATGTTCCGACTGCGGTCCAGGGTGGAGACAACGGGCAGTTCACCGTTACTCACCGCCTGGTCCAGATCACCGTTACGATCGAGATCATGAATCAGCGGACGGGAAAGGCGCTCTGGCAGCGGAGCGGCCTGACCCTCGAAGGGGATTACGATCCCCCGAATGAGGCGGGCGGGCGGGACAAGGCGCTGGAAAAGCTCGTCACCAACATCGTGGAGGGAGCCCAGTCACAATGGTGAATCGTACGAGCAACACGCGCCGGGGTGCCAGCACACTCGGTTGCCTGATTTCGCTGCTTATCGCCGCGGCCGCGCTGTACTATGGATTCAACATCGGCAAGGTCTACTTCCGCTACTATCAGTTGACCGATACGATGCGCACCAATGCCCGGCTCGCGCCCAGTCTGACCGATGCCACCATCCGGCGGCGACTGTTGACCCGGGTGGACGAGCTGGGGTTGCCCCAGGAGGCACAGAAGTTCGTCATCAAGCGATCCGGCAAGCCGCGGACGATCTCCATCGAAACCGAATACAGCGAAAGTGTCGACCTGCCGCTCTTTCAGCACACCTTCCTCTTTCACCCACACCTGGTCGAGCCGCTCTAGCGCCTTGCCTCATTCGTTCCGTGCTCCGTTGAACAGGCGTCGCATCCTGTCGCCGGCCGCGATTGCTGCGGGCCTCCTTCTGCTGGCAACTCCGCTCTACGCCTCGGAGAATGGCCACGCCGTCATTCCCAGCGTCTTCGTCGTGCTGGCCCTCATGTTTGTCGCCGGCAAGATCATGGGAGAACTGGCCGAACGATTCGGCCAACCGGCGGTCCTCGGTGAACTGATCGCCGGCGTGATCATCGGGCGAACCTTTTTGGGGCTGGTCCCGGTCGATGGACTGGGGGCGGACTACCTGTACTTCCTGGCCGAGTTCGGGGTGGTCCTCCTCCTGTTCGAAATCGGCCTGGAAACCGATCTCCAGGAGATGTTCCGGGTGGGCGGGGCGTCTGTGTCGGTCGCCTCGGTCGGCGTCGTGCTCCCGTTTCTCCTGGGATTGATCTATTGGTTGTATCTCCCGCATCTCACCGTGGCAAGCAGCGGTTCCGCGGTCAGCACCGCCATCTTCGTCGGCGCCACATTGACTGCAACATCCGTCGGTATCACCGCGAGGGTGTTGGCCGACCTCGGGGTGATGCAGACCAGGGAAGCGAAGATCATCATCGGCGCCGCGGTGGCGGATGACATCATCGGCCTGGTGATCCTGAGTATTGTCTCCGGCGTGGCGGCAGGCGCCGCCGTCTCGTTCCTGGGTATGACGAAGATTGCGGCGGTCGCCGTGGGATTCCTGGTTGGCGGCGTCATGATCGGGCGATTTGTCGCCCCGAAGCTGTTCAACCTGATTCAGCGGATGCGCGTGGCGCACGTGCTGCTGGCCTTCGCCATGGCCTTTCTGCTGACGATGTCCGCGCTGGCGACCGTGGCCGGTTCGGCCCTCATCATTGGCGCCTTTGCCGCGGGACTCATTCTCTCCGGCGTCGACCAGTTTGATGTCATTGAGCGCGAGGTCAAGCCGATTGCGGGCATTTTCTCTCCCCTCTTTTTTGTGTACGTCGGGTCTTCGGTTGATCTTACCGTCCTGAACCCGTTGCGTCCCGGGGCGGGACCGGTCCTGCTGGCGGCGCTGGTCCTGACGGTGATTGCGATCCTGGGAAAGCTGGCTGCAGGATGGGCGGCACCGTGGGAAAAGGTAGATCGTCTGGCGATCGGCGTGGGGATGATTCCGCGGGGAGAAGTGGGCCTGATCTTCGCCGATATTGGCCGCCGGTCTGGTCTCCTGGGCGAGGAACTCTTCAGCGCGATCCTCGTCATGATCATTGTCACAACCTTCCTGGCACCCATCGGGCTCAAATGGGCGTTCAGCCGGAGGCCTCAGCCCAGTGAGTAGCGCCGCCAAGATCCGAACTCGCGACCAGGCGGTTGCCTGGCGCCAGCGTCATGCAGGCCCGGTCGTCTTTACCAACGGTGTGTTTGACCTGGTGCATCCCGGTCACGTGGAGCTGCTTGAGCGAGCCCGCGACGAAGGCGCCGCACTGATCGTGGGCGTGAATTCGGATCGCTCGGTGCACCATCTGAAAAAAGGTCCGGAACGCCCCCTCGTTCCTGAAGCGGCAAGAGCACGGGTGATCGCAGGCCTGGCGGCCGTCGATTGCGTCGTGCTGTTTGATGAGCCGACACCGCTGGAGCTCATCCGCCAGCTGATGCCGGATGTCCTGGTCAAGGGAGCCGACTACACCCGGGAGGCGATCGTCGGGGCCGACCTGGTCGAGAGTCGGGGGGGGCGCGTAGTGCGCGTGGAGCTGGTGGGAGGTTATTCGACAACTAAAATCGTGGAGCGTCTTCGTGGCTCGATTTGATGGCAGATCTTCCGACCAGCTGCGTCCGCTGGTCCTGGAGCGGAAGGCCAATCCGTACGCTGAGGGCTCATGTCTGATTCGCATGGGCGGAACGCTGGTGCATTGCACCGCCAGCGTCGATGTCGGCGTGCCCGGCTGGAAAAAAGGCTCGGGTGAAGGCTGGGTGACGGCAGAGTATGC
>JBDTRF010000177.1:0-7643 GCA_039931815.1 Gemmatimonadota bacterium | reverse complement strand
CGCCTGGCACCGCAGCACCAGCAGCTGAAGCCGCAGCCCTTCTTCGTCGGGGTGATTGGGCTCTGGCATCTTGCTCCAGGGAGAAGGCTTATCGGCTGTGCATTCTAGTGACGCGCGGCGGGCGGAAAATGTTCAGACGGGGAGATGGCTGGTGGACAGGTGGGGCCGGGAAATTTTGAGGGCGGGAGTTCCTTATGCCGGGCAACCCATCGTGCCAGTTCGAGATTGACCATGCGTCGGTCGCATCGGCTCACTCGCACTGACTCTGACGAGTTTCATCGCTTCATTCAGAGTTCAGGCCACTTAACTGTCACCCCGCATTTACTCCTCCTTACCTTCCCGCTTCCCATACTTCGCCTTCAGCGCCGCGGCCACCGCCGGATGCACCAGCGCGCTCACATCGCCCCCGTAGCGCGACACTTCCCGCGCCAGGCTCGAGCTCAAATAGGTCTGGTCGACCGCGGGAACCAGGAAAACGGTCTCCACCTTCGGGTGCAGTTGCCGATTCATCAGCGCCATCTGGAACTCATACTCGAAGTCGCTGACCGCGCGAAGTCCCCGCACGATGATGTTCGCGTTGGTCTTCCGGGCGAAATCCACCAGGAGCCCGCCGAACGACTCGAAGCTGACCGCGGGAAGGTCCCCGGCGACCGTTTTCAACAGGGCCAGCCGCTCCTCCACCGAGAACAGGGGCGACTTGGAGGAGTTGGTGGCCACGGCCACGATCACCCGATCGGCCAGGGCAAGGCTCCGCCGGATCAGGTCCTCGTGCCCGCGGGTCGGTGGATCGAAAGAGCCGGGATAGAGCGCGATTCGAGTCATGGGGCGAAGCAGAGGGTGAGGGCGGAATCGCCATAGCGACGGGTGTCGTCACCAGGCAGGGTCGTCTTGGCGCGATGCTCGACCGTAAGGATGCGGGCGAAGGGCGCCTGGCGGAAGAGGGCGACCAGCTGTTCAGCGTAATCGATGCTGTACGGCGGATCCGCCAGCACAATGTCGTAGGAGAGCGGGGAGAGCTTCTCGGCGAACCGGATCGCGTCACCGCGGTAAATCGTCGCCCGGTCGTCCGCGCCCAGCGTCGCAATGTTGGTGACAAGGGCCGAGAGGCTCGGTGGATTCATCTCGACAAAATCGGCCGAGGCGGCGCCGCGAGAGAGTGCCTCGAGGCCAAGCGCGCCACTTCCGGCGAAAAGGTCCAGCACCTTCGCGCGAGGAATCGAATCCTGGAGGATGTTCATCCACGCCTCCCGGAGACGATCCCCCGTTGGCCGCACGCGCGAATCCTTTGGCGGCACCAGCTGTCGGCCCTTGAACTCGCCTGCGATAATCCGCATACCTGGCCGCTGGTAGAAGGTGATGGGTGAAAGGTGAGGCGAGGGAGTGAGGGGTGAAACGGTGAAAGATAAAGAGTAAACGGGACCTGCATGATGCCGATGAATTTCGGAGTGGCCTGCTCCCATTGCGACCAGACAAACGTCATGACCGTTTCTCTTTTCCCCTTTTTCACCTTTCACCTTTCCCTTTCACTGGCCATCTATCATTCTTTTCTACGCTTTGACAGCGGGTGATATCCCCATCACCCGGGCCTGGAGCGATGCCCTCCCCTGCCACTCGTTGCATTCCAGGCGGAACGCGACATCCACCGGCTCATCCGTCAGCCAGGGCACCCGGTCGGCCCAGTCGAACCCGATCGCGGCGATGGTGGATGCATCCCGCATCATAACCCCCTTGAGGTGACCGCTTCCCACCCGCTGGCGGTTGGAGAACCGAATGCCGCGAACACCGAAGACCGGTCCCGGATTGCCCATGCCGCACGGCTCGAGGTATCGGCAGAGTTTTTCGAGATCGGTGGTGAGATCGCCCAGCGTCAATTCGAGATCGACCCGTTGCTCCGGGCCCAGGTCTTCCGGTGCGAGGCGTTCCCGGGCCAGGGCCATGAAACGCTCGCGAAAGGCGGGGAGCTGCGACCGGTAAATGGTGAGCCCCGCCGCCATGTGGTGTCCGCCGAAACGCTCGAGAAACTCCCCCGATGCGACCAGGGCACCGTGCAGGTCAAATCGCGAGATGCTTCGTCCCGATCCCTTCCCGATGTCTCCGTCGAATGCGATGAGGAACGTGGGCCGGCCATACCGTTCGACCAGTCGCGAGGCCACGATGCCGACGACGCCGGGATGCCAACCCTCGCCCGCGAGGACAAATCCGGCAATCGTCTCAAGGTCACTGGCCTCGACCTGCTCGATCACTTCCTGGAGAATCTGCTGATCCAGCGCCTGCCGCTGGGTGTTCAGAACCTCCAGCTTTCCCGCCAGTCGTTCGGCCTCGGCCGGATCATCAGTAAGGAGAAGCCGAAGCCCATCGGCGGCGTCTCCCACTCGACCAGCGGCGTTGAGACGAGGCCCCAGCATGAAGCCGAGATGGCTCGCCTTGACTTCGCGATTGGCGAGTCCGGTGATGCGGATGAGGCTTTCCAGTCCCGGCCAGCGCGTCGACTGCAGCAACTTGAGTCCATGCTTGACCAGGATTCGATTCTCTCCCACGAGGGGCACGAGGTCAGCGACGGTTGCCAGGGCGACATAATCGAGCAGATGGAGCGGAAGGTGAGGCGGAAGTCCCAGGGCGGGAACCAGCGCCTGGACCAGCTTGAAGGCCACTCCAGTGCCACAAAGCATCTTTGCACCGGATGTGTCATCCTCACGCTGCGGGTTCACCACCGCAATCGCCGCGGGAAGTTCCCTGCCGGGCAGGTGATGGTCGGTGACAATGACATCGATCCCCGCGGCGCGCGCGGCCTGCACCGTTTCAACCGCGGTGATACCGCAATCGACCGTGATGATCAGCGAGGCCCTGGCGTCAATGGCGGCATTGAGACCGGCCGGGCCGAAATCATAGCCATCGCGCAGACGGTGGGGCAGAAAGGTGGTCACTGATGCGTTGGCCGCGCGCAGCGCGCGAGTCAGCATCGCCGACGCGCACTGACCGTCCACGTCATAGTCACCGTGAACGAGAATGGTGCCCCCGGCGCGCACAGTGGCCACGATGGCCGCAACCGCCTGGGCCATCCCTGCCAGCGCCATTGGATCGGAAAGATCGGCCAGGGAGGGCCGGAGAAACGTCCTGGCCCGGTCCGGGTCGCCAAAGCCGCGCTGTATAAGGAGCGCGGCCAGTGCCTGGGGAAGTTTCAGTAGATCGGCCAGGCTTTTCACCTGGTCGGCGGGGGGTTGCGGGGTCACAACCCAGCGAAGCGGTTGAGTAAAAGCGGAGACGGTCATCAGGCCAAGCTACAGAACAGGCACACCGGTCGAATAACCCGAATCATTCGGCGAAGTACAGAATTACACCGCAGCTTTCGCATCCTTCGATCGCTTCACCGGTCTTGATGATGGTCCGACGGGCCAGCGGTACGGCGGTAAAGCATGCGCCACAGGCGGGGCCGTTCAAAGGAACGACCACCACGGATCGACGGTTGGCGGAGAGTCGGAGCTTGTCATACCGCTGGAGGAGTTGTTTGCGTACGGTTGATGCACTTGCCTCGCGGCGCGTTGCCGCCGCGGCGCGCTCGGTATCCAGCACCGCGCGCCGGTCGTCGAGCCCCTGCCGCTCAACCGCCTGTTCCTTCTGAATATTCTTCACCCCTTCCTCGGCCTGAGTTCGCCGGGCCTCAAGGGCCGTCACCTGGTCGGAGGAGCGAATCCAGTCGTTCTCTTCGTTTCCCAGGGCGGACCGTGCCAGGTCGATCTCCGCCATGAGCGCGGCGACCTCCTTGGGCGTCTTCATGAACTCGAGTTTTTCCTTCCGCTTCTCCTGGTGCTTGCGATGCGCCTCGACCTTCACCTCCAGCTCGTCCCGCTTCTTCTTCTCGACCTCGATCGCCCTGATAGCCGCGGTTACCGCCTCCCGGGCCTTGCCCAGGACCTCATCGAGGCCGGCAGCCTCGGTGTCCAGTTCCGTGAGTCGGGTGTCTACATCGGCGAGTTCAATGTCGCGGGCTTGAAGTTCCAGCAGCTTGGTAAGATCGGGATGCATAGCGCTCACTATAGGGAGTTAAACAACCGGCGATAGAAAGATACCCACTTCATTCAGGAATGCGTGGTTTGGACTGACAAGTCAACAAAACCGGGAGGTCGCATGGGGCATCAGCGTCTAGGCCCGCCGCGCCCAGCGGCTCTGCATGCGCCTGGACATGGGCTACCGGGGATTGCGGCCAGCCCTCGGTTGTCGCAGCCTGGTCCCCACTGACCCCATCAGGAATTTGTCCGCGGCGGCCGGGAACCGCTGCCGCAGCTCCTTGAGACGATGAGACTGCTCGGCGGCGAGGGTGGATTGCTCACTCCCCGAGGCCTCGCGAAGTCGAGAAAGGAATACCTCGTATTCGCGGAAATGAGGACGGGCCTCGAGGTACTGCCTGGCCCCCTCAAAAATATCTCCCGCGGCCAGCGCATCGGCCTCGACCATGGGCTTCAATATTTCGCCCCAGAGCATGCGGGCGGAGGGAGACATTTTCTCGAGTACCGGAAGGGACAAATCCCGGGATCCCAGCTCCAGCAGGGCAAGGAAGATCTCCCGTGAATCGGTTCCCTCCATCCATTCCACCGGGACGTCCTGCCGGGCGCGATCAATCCATCCGTCGAAATGAACCATGACACGGAGCAGCGCTCGCTCCTGGTTTGCCCCGAGACGACGGCCCCCGTTCCTCGCTGGTGCCCCGTGAGACGGCGCGACTCCACGGGGGGGTGGAGGCGTCGGTATCGGCGCCGGCGCGTGGCTGAGTTCCTGTTCCAGGACGGACTTGCTGACACCGGTCCGCTCGGCGATGAGCGAGAGATAGAGATCCCGGGTGATGGAATCCTTGGCCGCCCGAACCGTCGGCAGGAGACGGTCCAGCGCCTCGCGCCGATGCTCGACATCCCGGAACCAGCCTTTCTGCTCGAGCAGCTGGATCTTCCGCTCGAGGAGATCAATCGCGTCGTGGAGGACAGCTTCCACGCCTGCGGCACCACCCGTTCGGGCGAGGGTATCGGGATCGTCACCCGGCGGCATGGTGACGACCTTCACCCGCACTTCGTGCCGAAGCAGGACATCACCGGCGCGAAACGTGGCGCGCTGGCCGGCGGCGTCGCTGTCATACATGAGAATTGCCGTTGGCGCGAATCGACGGAGGAGTGTGGCCTGGTCTGCCGTCATGGCCGTGCCCAGCGGAGCGACGACATTCTCAATGCCGACCAGGACCAGGCGAATCACATCGAAGTATCCCTCCACCACAATCCCGGCCTCCGCCTTTCGAATGGCGTGCTTGGCCTGGTGAAGATTGTACAGCATGCCGCCCTTGTGAAAAATCGGCGTTTCCGGGGAATTGAGATACTTGGGCTCGCCCGACCCGAGGATGCGACCACCGAATCCAACCACCCGGCCCCGCATATCGTGAATCGGGAAGAGCAGTCGACCGCGGAATCGCGGGGAAACTCGTCCGTCATCGCGCTTATGGAGGAGCCCCGCCTCCAGGAGGACCGGTTCGGGCACCTCGTGCTTCTTCATCGCTTCCATGAAGGCAGCCCCGACCGGAGCGTATCCCAGCCCCAGCGGCTGGACCGTTTCCAGGTCGAGGTCCCGGCCCACGAGGTAGCGCCGAGCTGCGTCCGCCTCAGGCAACTCCAGGAGTTGGCGGGCGAACCAGTCCTGCGCCAGCGAGACGGCGGAATAGAGCGGCTCCAGTGGATCGGGACCGGCCCGGCTGGTCTGCTCGGGAATGACGATGCCGGACCGCCGCGCCACTTCGCGGACCGCCGTCGGATAGTCCATCCCGAACCGCTTCATGAAATAGGTGAAGATGTCTCCCGAGGCATGGCAGACAAAGCAATAGAAGAGATTCTTCTTGGGGATGACCGCGAGGTTGCGATGGGTGCCGCCATGGAAGGGGCAGGGCCCCCGATAGTCGGCCCCGGTGCGCTTGAGCTCGACCGATTCACCGATGATTCCCACGATGTCCGAGCTATCGCGCACCTGCTCGATAATCTCATCGGGGATCATACTCATTCGGCAAATTCCACGATAGTCACTCCCGTCCCGCCCTGGTTGGCGGGGGCAAAACCAAACCGGGCGACCCGCCGGTCGGTGGACACGACTCGGCGGACCCGTTCGCGGACCACCCCGGTTCCCATACCATGGATAATACGAAGGTAAGGCCGTTCCGCGAGAAACGCTGCATCCACGGCCGCCTCGGTCGCCGATTCGGCCTCGTCCCCGGTCATCCCGCGGAGATCGATCTCCGATGGCGAATCCCGTTCCTCCTGCGTCGAGATTGATGGTTTCGGAGCCGGAGTTTTTGGACCCGGATCATTCCCTGCCGCGGACACCGTAGCGGGATCCACCAGCATCCGCATCACACCGACCAGGACCTTCAGCTTTCCATCAGGCCGGATCTCCTGCACGACCCCAATGCTTCCGTGGCCCACTCGCACTCGTTGGCCCACGATCACGGGCGCGGCGCTTCGTTCCGCCCGCTCGACCTGTTCTACCTGCTCCAGCGCGCGGGACTCCGCCTTGATCCCTTCCTCCACGAGTCTTCGAGCCTCCCGACTCGACGTATCGGCCGCAGTCTGCACCGTGGAGATGGCCGCCTCCACCCGACGACGCGCGTCCATCAGGTAGCTCTTGGTCTCTTTTCGCGCCTGCTTCTCGGCTTCCCGTTCCCGGCGCTTGAGTTCGGCGTCGCGCACTTCCTGGCTCGAGGCCTGCACCGAGAGTCGCGCGGCCAGCTCTTCCAGGCCGGACGCGCGTTCTTCCAACGCCGATTCCCGCGCGTTCATCTCCCGCTCGCGCTGCTCGGCCGCAGCGAGAACCGCGTCGAGGTGCCGCTCGGTATCCGGAATCTGGGCCTCTGCCTCGGCGAGGACCTGCTCGGAGACACCCAATCGCCGGGCGATCGCGAGGCCATAGGAACGGCCGGGGACGCCCTTGAGAAATCGATAGGTGGGTGACAGGGTCGAGGCATCGAATTCCAGCGACGCGTTCACGACCCCATTGGAAACCGATGCCAGCTGCTTGAGCGTCCCGAGGTGGGTCGACGCCAGGGTCAGCGATCGTCGCCGAGTCAAGGACAGCAGGGCGGCAGCCGCCAGTGCCGCGCCTTCCGCCGGATCGGTGCCGCTGCCGACTTCGTCCATCAGGATCAGGCTCGCCTCGTCCGCCTCGATCAGGATCGACCGGAGGGCTTTGACGTGCGCGCTGAACGTGGACAGGCTGGCCGCTATGGATTGATGGTCACCGATGTCGGTGAAGAAGCTATGAAAGATCGGCAGCGTCGTTCCACCGCCGACCGGGGGCATAATGCCGCTCTGGGTCATGGCCGCGATCAGCCCCACCGCCTTGAGGAGGACGGTCTTGCCGCCAGTGTTGGGCCCGCTGATCAGGACCGTGCGCTCGGAATCGCTCAGCTCCAGGTCAAACGGGATAACCGGCCGGTCCCCGCCAAACAACAGCGGATGACGGCCACTCCGAATCACGATCGAGGAAGCGGGTCCGCCGATCCCCGGCACCTGGCCATCGACCTCGGCGGCGTACCGTGCCCGCGCGACGATGTCGTCCACTATCACGCACATCGCATGCGCTTCGCGGACGACGTCACGCTCGGGGCGAAGCAGGTCGGT
>JBDTRF010000176.1:0-7747 GCA_039931815.1 Gemmatimonadota bacterium | reverse complement strand
CTGACATATCCCCGTTTCCGTCCCGCCTTACCGCCCAATGCCCATCCGCCATTACCTTAGGAAATGTCCCTGATCACGTTCCTCTCGGATTTCGGAACCTCCGATTCGTATGTCGCCGAGGTCAAGGGGGTCATTGCGACCCTGGCGCCGGCCGTTTCGGTCGTTGATATCACCCATCAGCTCCCGCCGGGAGACATCCGATCCGCATCACATATTCTGGGTCGGGCCTGGCACCGCTTCCCGGCTGGCACCGTTCACCTGGTCGTCGTGGATCCTGGCGTCGGGGGCAGCCGCGCGGCCATCGCGGTCGAAAGCGGGGGGCATCGGTTCGTTGGTCCTGACAACGGGGTTCTGACATCCGCGTATCACAACGCGGCGCCCACGGTTGTAGAGATTCCGGTTCCGGAAGGCGCTGCGCCCACATTCCACGGTCGTGACCTGTTTGCTCCTGCGGCCGCCCGGCTAGCCCTGGGCGAGGGCATCGATTGGCTGGGAGCACCGTTCCAGGGAGAACCGGTGATTCTCAAGGATCCTGTCGCCTGGTACCAGGGCAAGGCTGTCATCGGGGAGGTGCTTTACATCGATCGGTTTGGCAACCTGGTCACTAACCTCACGGAGGACCTGGTTCCTCCTTACGCCCGGCTTGAAGTGGAAGACTTCGATATCGGTCCGGTCCGCCGAACCTTTGCCGATGTGCCGGTGGGCGACCTCCTGGCGTACATCGGGTCGGGAAATACCGTGGAAATCGCGGTCCGCGATGGTTCCGCCAGCCGGCGACTCGGTATTGGCGTTGGGGGGAGAATCCGGGCCCGCCTCGGCTGACGCCTCTGGCCGCGCACTTGACGATCGTCGTTTCGGGTGTAGAACTATGACGTTCTTCCGACTCCGGCGCCTGATTCCCACCCCCCGGTAATCCCTACCGGATCCCACCCAAGGAGCACCGCATGGTTTCGCTCGCTCAACTCTGGATACCGATCCTGGTCTCCGCAGTCATCGTCTTCTTTGCCAGCTCTATTCTTCACATGGTGTTCAAATACCATCGTTCGGACATGCATGGGTTCAAGAATGAAGACGAGGTGCGCGAGGTGCTTCGACGGCAAAACGCCGCGCCGGGGCAGTACTTTATTCCGTATTGCGAGGACATGAAGGAGATGCAGCAGGATTCGATGAAGAAGAAATTTGTCGAAGGCCCGGTCGCGATCGTCACCATGCGACCGGCGGGCATGATGAACATGGGCCCGCTGCTTGGCCAGTGGCTGGTGTATTGTGTGGTGATGTCAATTTTCTCGGCGTATGTCGCGAGTGTGACGCTGCCAGTTGGTACGGCGTATATGACCGTTTTCCGGGTGGTCGCGACGGTCGCATGGCTGGCGTATTCCGCGGCGCATATTTCGGGCGGTATCTGGAAGAATCGGCCGGCGTCTACCGTCGTGAAAGACGTGATCGATGGACTCATTTACGCCCTTCTGACCGCTGGAACTTTCGGGTGGCTCTGGCCCCGGTAAATCCTGGATGCCGCGCGGTCTCTTGTCCGGACCGCGCGCATCACCACCCCTCCTGATAAAGCGAATCTGGTAGAAGTGAGCGCCATTCCGCCGGTTGATCGTGCGACTCTCCTCAAGACCCTGCAGGACCTGGTTCGGATCAACTCCATTAATCCGACGCTGGCGCCGGGGGCGCCGGGAGAGGCCGCTATCGCGGACTACGTCGAATCCTGGCTCAAGGCTGCCGAGGTCGAGGTGGCCCGCCATGAAACATCCCCTGGCAGACCCAGTGTTGTCGGTATCCTTCGCGGGAATGGGGGCGGGCGCAGCCTGATGCTGAGCGCCCACCTGGATACCGTCGATGTCCGGGGGATGAAAGCGGCCTTTTCCGGCGAGTATCGCGATGGTCGCGTTTATGGCCGAGGCGCGTATGATATGAAGGGAAGCCTGGCCGCCTGCATGGTCGCCGTGGCGGCCCTTCGTCAGGGTCATGCCCTTCGCGGCGATGTCCTGCTTACGGCGGTGGCCGACGAGGAGGATGCCAGCTTGGGCACGCAGGACATACTCCATCGATACCATGCGGACGCCGCCATCGTGACTGAACCCACCCAGCTCCAGGTTTGCCTGGCCCACAAGGGATTCTGCTGGCTGGAGGTCGAGACCTTCGGCGTAGCTGCTCATGGAAGTCGACCCGAAGATGGTGTGGATGCCAACATGCAGATGGGCCAGGTCCTCGCCCACCTTCGGCGGCTGCAACAACGGCTCAATGACCGACCGGCTCACCCTCTCCTGGGACACCCCTCGCTCCATGCCGCCCAGCTGCATGGAGGGACCGGTGCCAGCACCTATGCGGCCCATTGCCGCCTCCTGATCGAGCGAAGGACGGTTCCCGGTGAGACTTCCGGAATGATTCTGGAAGAGGTGGGAGAGATCCTTGGACTCCTCAGCGGAACTGACCCGGACTTCCGGGCGGGCATGAGGGTCCAGCTCAGTCGCGATCCTTTTGAGGTTCAACCGACGGCAGAGATCGTCCAGACGCTGAGTCGCGCGGCTGAAGGCGTACTCGGTCGAGTGCCCGACAGGGTAGGCGAGATGCCGTGGATGGATTCAGCCTTGCTCGCCGCTGCCGGTATTGAAACCGTCGTCTTTGGACCGATCGGGAGTGGCGCGCATGCAGACGTCGAATGGGTCGATGTGGATTCAGTGGTGTGCCTGGCAGAAATTCTTCGGCTGGCCGCACAATCGTATTGCGGGTAACGTCCATATCATCCAAATCCCTGCATGTGATCTACGCCACACGAGTCAGGCAAAAAAAGCGGCATGTTGCCTCACGTTTTCACGCAATGGGAGGTTTCGCTGTCCACTCCATTTCCCACCCCCGGTACGACTATTCTGGTCGTTGATGACGAGCGTATCTCTCGACGGGTTGCGTATCGCCTTTTGAGCGAGCAGGGCTATCGCGTCCTGGAGGCTGATGGTGGCCAGGAAGCACTCGATGTCTTGCGATTGGCGAATGGCAGGATCGACCTGGTGCTAATGGATGTGGTAATGCCGGGATTGGACGGTGTTGCCGTCGCTCAGAAAATTTCCGAGCAGTGGCCCGACCTCAAGCTCCTCTACATGTCGGCCAATCCGGCAGAGATTCTCTTCCGACACGGCCTGACGACGTGGATTGTGCCGTTCCTTGCCAAACCATACACGTTGGACGAATTGCTGAGGAAGGTGCACGAAGCGCTGGATCGGCGGGGGATGCAACGCAGCAGAAAAACCCAGGAAGAACCTTTAGACCTCTGACCGAAAGTAGAAGAAGGCAGAAGTAACGCAAAGGAACGAAACGTAATTCAAGGAGACTCGAAGGAGCTGAGCCTCAGTTAACCCACTCCACCTTTACGTCGCCCACCTTACTGGTAATGCCGATACGCAGGTGCCGGGTCTTCCCCTCGAAACCATCGGAAAAATAGCTGGAACCTCGCCGGGTAAATCCGGCAGGGCTGAAGCTGGCCAGAAAACGGTCCACGGTCAGCTCAACACCGGCATTGCGAGGCAGCCGCAAGGTCAGTCCACCGACGGCGACGCGCGCGATCAGCCGGGCATCGCTGGGCCACGCTCCGGACATATCGAGGGTCACCTCGCCGACCCCTCCATCGAAGGTGATCTCGCGACATCCACTGTTCCCCAGTTTGAGCGCCTCGAACTCAGCGGCACCCGCATTCAATTCAAGCGTGCTGCACGCGGCGCGGTTGGGCCGGGAGAAGTGCAGGCTGGATTTGCTCGCCGTGGTCCGGATCCTGGCATCGGTAATGCGAAGCCCGCCAAAGTCGAGCGCGGCCTCCACCGCGCCAAAGGTCACATCCAGGGAGAGGTCAACCTCAGGCGAGAGCTCGACGGTGGCGTTCTGTTCGAGGTGCCGCCTGCTGCTTACCCGGAGTCCACCGGTGCCGACGTTCTGAACGCCGAGGACCAGCTGGTTGTCCGCCGATGAAAACCGGCTGACGGGCGAAAAGCGCTCGGCGTCATACCGCAGGGACATTCGGTACAATGCTGGACTCGTACCGGCGCGAAGGGTCAGCATTCCGGCCCCAAAGTCGATTTTTGCGTTCAGTGATTTCTCGCCATGACGCTGGCGGGTAACGGTAGTCGTGCGCATGGTCTGCGCGGAAACGACTGGCACCCCAAAGAGAAGACCAGCGAACGCCACGACGGCGCTCCGGAAGGGAACGGCGTAAGTCACTACCTATTGATCCTTGATGGTACCGCGAGTGGGAGGGCGCTTCGCAGCCGGGACGCCAAACTGGGGGGTGGCCCAAAGGTACTCATCCGTGAGCGCCTCGGCGGGAACGAGCCGACCGGTGAACGATTCACGAATGCCCGCCCGGCTCAGCAACGTCGCGCCGAA
Source organism: Gemmatimonadota bacterium (assembly GCA_039931815.1). Classification (GTDB taxonomy): domain Bacteria; phylum Gemmatimonadota; class Gemmatimonadetes; order Gemmatimonadales; family GWC2-71-9; genus DASYPP01. The sequence goes on along the minus strand of JBDTRF010000176.1, from coordinate 3,367 downwards.
ACCGACCGTGGCCATGAACCAGGTGACGACAAAGGCGGCGACCTTCATCATGGTGCCTGCGACCGGCACCCATCCGAACAGCACCCAGGCGGCCCAGAAACCGAGCATCGCCACCAGCCCAACCAGCATGTACCGGTAACTGTTGGGGGAGACAACGGAGTTTCCCATCGCCAGCCGCCGCCGGGTGTAATTCTCGCCCAGTGCGTGGGCGACGGCGAGATATCCACCGACCACACCGATCAGGAGAAGGAGCACATAGGCCAGAACCGCGAAGGGAATAAGCAGGACTCCGACGACGCTGAGCAGGAGGCCGACAAAGAGCATGCCGAAAGTCGGCAGGATGAGCATCTGCGCCAGGAGTCCAACGACGAAGGATCGGCCAAACGTATGGCTGACGGTGTCAGCGACGACTTCGAGGTTGGGACGACCAAACAATACGAGCCCAAAGCCCAGGGCGGCCAGGGTGAAGAAAACACCAACAAGGCCGGCAGTATTGCGGAGCAGAATCTGGATCGCACCGAGCGGGGGAGCGGCTGCTGTTGCCGCAACACCGCGCTCGGCCGGTGCTAATGTGCGAATCTCGCCCCGGATCTCGCCGCCCGCATCCTGGACCGTCCCCCCCATTGCCAGGACATCACCGGTCACCACGGCACCGGGGTGGATGACGATATTGCCATCAACCGTCGCCAGGTTTCCGTTAAGCACGCCATACACGTTTGCGTCTCCCTTGAGGAGAAGCAGGTGGCCGGCGAAGGATTCCCCCGACCCAATACTGTAATTCCCGAACCGGGCATGCCCACCGGGAATTGTGAGCTTCAGTTGGCTGGGCGGTGTCTGCGCGGCTCGGCGAAAAATCGGCTCCAGGGCGGCCGGATCGGTCAGATTGTCCAGCGAAATGGTAAGTCCGGTAGACGGCGCCTCGGGAATGGCCTGGGGAGAAGGCGTTTGCCGTGCGGCAGCCGAGAGTGAGGTCAACTTGGTGTGAAGCCGATGGGCGACGGGAGTCTCGTTGTCGGCCAGGCCTTCGGGCTCCCAGCCATGTGCCAGGATGAGAAATTCTGCCGTGGGGTGGCGACTCGCTTCAAGGACGAGATCGCGCCACGAGGCCTGGAGGTGTCCCCCTGGCTGGTAATGACCCACTGTCTTTTCGTCGATCAGGACATCGCCTTCGGATAGTGCGATTTCAATCGTTCGTTCACCGGTAAGCCGGAAACTCAGCCCCATCCGCTCCGGTGCTATCGACACGCCATGCTCGGTAACCAGGGCCGGCCGGTTGGATTGACTGAGGAGGTTGCGGAGATAATCGAGGGAGTGATTGCGCGGGTCGAGGGAGCCAGGTCCCGCGAACGCCACAGCAGGGCCGGCGACCAGCCCAAGGGCGGTGGCGCACAACCAGCCAGCCACACGGAAGGTACGCCGGCTGATATAACCTCTTTTTGCGTGACGGGGCTGGCGGAGTGGCTCAGGCATTGGCGCGTACCATACCGGACGTGGGAGCCATCAGCAGCCGCCTGAGAGTCAGCACGCCAGTAAGATACGCGAGAGCGAGCGACCCCGATACCAGTGCGAGGCGCTCAGGAGAGCCTACGAAAGACCTGACGGTGTTGTACCAGGGTTGTTCATAGAGGTTGGAAGCAAGGCCGCGCAAGGTAACCCACAGCGCCTGGCCGGCCTGAGACCCAAGCCATTGTCCCATTGCGGTCATCGTATCCTGGTGCGACAAGCTCCACGCCACGCTGGCCCCCATCGAGCCCAGCACCGCCACCGAGATGCTCGCCGCGATGGCGAACGATCGACGGGAGGCGAAAACCCGATCGCTGGCTCGACGCCAGGCAGGGACCGCGGACGCGGGACGGACCGCGATCATGACCCGATCGGCAAAGCCCGGGGTCGGGGCGAAGAGCGGGAGCGCCGCGAGCCGCGCCGCCAGCTGCTGCTCGGCCCGAGCGAAGTCGCGGCAGTTATTACAGACTTCGATATGTCGAAGCTTGACCAGGTCAAGATGCCCGTCGAGCAGGGCATCGAGATCATCATCAGTGAGGTGGAGGGATTCACGTGTCATGGCTGATCCTCTTACGGCTCGGACAAAGGGGAGGTTTCATTCGCGGAGATCTTCCAACGCCAGACGCAACTCATTACGGGCACGGTGGATATAGGTTTTCACCGTTCCCAGCGGTAAGCTCAGCATTTCAGCGATTTCTTCATACGGCCTGCCCTCGACATGGCGAAGCAGAATACAGGCGCGATATTCCGGCCGAAGCTTCCCCACCGCGAGTTCGATGGCCCCACCCAGTTCTTTCGCCTCGAGCTCCTCCAGCGGAGTCTCCGCCCGATCGCTTACCTGAAGCGCGGTGGCTTCCACGGCGTCGGGCGTTTCCGCATTGGGAGATCCATCGAGGGAAAGCGTGTCCAGCTGCCGCCGGCGGAGATGATCGATGGCTGCGTTATTCGCAATCTTGAAGATCCAGGACGAGAATTTGAACTCGGGTCGGTAGGATTCGATGGCGTTGAGCGCCTTGACGAAGGTCTCCTGGGCGAGATCTTCCGCCAGCTCACGGTCCCGCACCATCCGGTATACCAGGCTGAAGACCGGACGCTCATAGCGTCGCACCAGTTCGCGAAATGCCGCATCGCGACCGGCCTTGGCCAGAACCACCACCTCCTGGTCGGTGGCAGTGGCCAGATCGGGGCGAGATTCAGCCACGCGGGCGGTTCCAGCTTGCGAAGGCGGTGATAGCCCGGCTACATTCGCCGCCGATGCCGGCCTCGAATAGCAGGTTTGCGGTCACCGGTGGCGCCGCCAAGCGGGCGTACGTCCGGGGCATATTCACGGCAATCGCCCCCCGTTACGATCTTCTGAATCATCTCCTGAGCCTTAACGTTGACCGTCGCTGGCGTCGCCAGGCGGTCGGCCTTCTTCGCTGGGAACATGCGTCGAACGGGCGCTATCTGGACCTGTGTGCCGGTACCCTGGATCTGGCTGCCACGCTGGGCACGACCCCCGGATTTCACGGATCCGTTGTTGGTGCCGATTTCGTACTTCCAATGCTGGAACGCGGGCGAGGAAAATCGGCCGCGGTACTTCCCCTCAACGCCGACGCACTGGAACTGCCGTTCGCAGACTCGGTGTTTGACGGAGCGACCGTGGGTTTCGGTGTACGTAATCTTGCTGATCTCGAAGCCGGCCTGAAGGAAGCGGTGCGCGTACTCAAACCCGGCGCTCGGCTGGTTATCCTGGAGTTTACCACTCCCCGGTGGCAGCCGCTCAAGGGACTCTACCTCGCCTACTTCCGGTACATCCTGCCGTTCGTCGGACGTCTGGTGTCCAAACATACGACAGCCTATACCTACTTGCCAGAGTCGGTAC
>JBDTRF010000175.1:0-7772 GCA_039931815.1 Gemmatimonadota bacterium | reverse complement strand
CTGGTGGAAGCCGCGCAGGACCTGTATTCCAGCCCGGCGCGCGCCTTCGCGCGCGTGGTCTTTCCCTTGTCACTGCCCGGTGTGTTCGCCGGAAGCCTCCTCACCTTCATCCCCGCATCAGGCGATTTCATCAATGCCGAGTTGCTGGGGAGTCCGAACCAGCGCATGCTCGGCTCAGTCATCCAGGGCCAGTTTCTCACCGTGAGAGATTATCCCCTGGCCGCAGCCCTCTCGTTCGTACTCATGCTGATCATTACCGCCCTGGTGGTGCTGTATACCCGGGTCCTGGGCACGGAGGATCTCGCGTGAAGACCGGGGCGGTCGGCTCGCGCTGGAGCGGGCGAGTACTCGACCTGGTGGCGGGACTGGTCCTGTTCTACCTGTTTCTGCCAATCTTTGTGATCATTCTCTACAGCTTCAACAAGCCAGCGGGAAAGTTCAACTTTGTCTGGAAAGCCTTTTCGCTGGATGCATGGACTGACCCCTTCAAATATCCCGCGTTGGCCGAAGCGATGAAGCTGAGTCTCAAGGTCGCCGCCGTATCGACGATCGTTGCGACCATCTTCGGAACTCTGATTGCGCTGGCACTGGGCCGCTACAAGTTCCGGGGAGAGGGACCGGTGAATATGCTCCTCGTCCTTCCGCTGACGACGCCCGAGGTTGTCCTCGGGTCATCGCTGCTCGCCCTGTTTCTCCAGTTCAACGTGCCAACCGGTTTTGCTACCATCGTCATCGCCCATATCATGTTCTCGGTGAGCTACGTGGCACTCACCGTCAAGGCACGGATTCGAGGATTCGACTGGACACTGGAAGAGGCGGCCATGGACCTCGGCGCCACCCCGTTTCGCGTCGTTACCAAGGTTACCCTCCCGCTTATTGCGCCTGGCATCGTTGCGGCGTCCATGCTTTCATTTGCCCTCTCGCTCGATGATTTCATCATCACGCTGTTTAATGCTGGGAGCCAGGTCACCTATCCTCTCTATGTATATGGGGCAAGGCGAGCGGCGTTCCCCCCGCAGATCAATGTTCTCGCCACCACGATTCTTCTTGGGAGTCTGTTGATTCTTGGCGTCATAGTATTCTGGCAGGAGCGCCGGCTGCGCATGTCCGCTCCTGCGACCGGGAAGTAGTGATGGCAGAGAAAGGGCCCGCCGTGTAGGCAGTGGCAGGCCGAATGATCGAAGACGACTTTCTCCCAACGACTCGATCCCCCGCATCGCCCCCCCGCCTTCTCGGTGCGTTTCCGCTGCTCCGCAGAGTGCCGTTTGGTAACTCCTGGCCCTGGACTCAAACCCCACGGATTGCCTGGCTCCTCTTTGCGGAGGAGCGGATATGCACGGAAAAAAGCTCCAAATCACAAATTACGGCATTCGCGGCCACTCGCTCGTTCAGGACCGGAGGCCACGTGATCCAGCGATGGTCTTTGCGTGTTCCCGTAAACTTCCCCATGTTTGCTGGAGCAGGGCTTTCCCGTTCAGAGTCGTCAGCAAGGGGTTTCCCATGAACTACGACGATATTGTTTCTGTGCTCGGTTTCGCCGGTGACAATGACCACCTCGTTCGCATCCGGACGACGGCTAAATTGGAAGTCATCGGCACCCCGACGACAGTTGATACTCATATCGCAGCCCACGAGGTCTACCTGCGTCCCACCGGGGCCGAGGAGACCGAAATCGCGGTTTCCCTGGCCGCAATCGAATCGGTCGAACTGGTTGGGATCAGGGGATAGGCGGGCCGAGATTTCGATCGGGCTTTCCGGGAGGCCCGACGGGTGTCAGGCTGAAGCCCCCGCCCGCATGCCTGACCTGGATCGGCTAAACGGACCGTTTCAACGCCGTTCCTAGCTGAAACATTGTAATATTCAGTCCGTACGGCACTCCACGGCCGCCTTACCTTGCCGGTTGAGGATGCTGGTGATCTGCCAGGAAGCTGGAAGCCAGCTCATTCCTGGATCTTCAGACCTGAAGGCGGGCCGATTCGCCCAGGTTCGGCTTCCCGAAAGAGCAGGGATTACATGGACCATCTGATTCCGGTCTTCGGCATGATCTCCGGTATGGTTGTGACCGGTATCGTGATCTTCGGATTTATCCGGCTCATGCACAGTCCGGTCGGGGTGGCCCTGGGAAGGCGACTCCAGGGTCGCGCGGGGGAACTCGACGACGAGGTTCGGGGCGATGTGGCCTGGCTGCGTGAGCAGGTGGAAGAGGTCCAGCGTCAACTCAGCGAAACCCAGGAGCGGCTGGACTTCACGGAACGCCTCCTCAGCCAGAGCAAACAGGTCGGACAGCTTTCGGGGGAACGGTAGAGATGGAAGACATTCTGGCCATCATTCTCATCTTCGGCGGCGGGTCGGCCATCGCCATCTCGTTCAGTCCGGTTGGTCGGGCGATCGCCGATCGAATTCGCGGACGCGGCGCGCCCGCGGCGGATCCGGCGGTGTATGAGGAGCTGGACCAGCTGCGTCAGGATATGACCGAGCTGCAGGAACGCGTTGATTTCGCCGAGCGATTGCTGGCGAAGAACCGGGAGGCGGGCGCGCTGGAGAAGGGGCTATGAATGACGATCAGATTTTTGCCACCGTGCTCATCGTGCTCCTCGCTCTCGTGGTCCCGGTGGGTCTCATGTTTCTGATTCCCCTGGCAAAAGCATTTCGGAGGACGGTAGAAGTCCGAATGATCCCGTCGAACACGCCGGGAGAAATCGAGGAGTTGAGAAGTCGGGTCCAGGAGCTGGAGGAGCGGCTGGATTTTACCGAGCGGGTCCTGTCCCAGGTGAGGGATCCGGATCGCATCGACTCGGGCGAACAGTCGTTGCGCTAGGAGACGATCATGGTTCAGGTAGTAGCTCCCGAGATTCCCGCTCCACCGACACCTGATATTCCGTTCATGATGACGCCAGGAATGGGGATCATCATCATCCTGGGAATGGCCGCCGCTGTCGTGATCCTCTGGCCGCTGGTGCGGGCCATTGCCCGACGGATTGAAGGCAAGGGCAGGACCGATCCGGCGGTGCTCGACGAAGTGGATCATCTCCGTTCCCGGGTCACCGAAGTAGAAGGCCTGCAGGGTCGAATCGCCGAGTTGGAAGAGCGGGTGGATTTTGCTGAGCGCCTCCTGGCTCAGAAACGTCAGCCGGAGCAGTTGGAGCGATGAACCGGGTTCCAGTGAAGCGCTGGTTGGGAATCGACGGGGTCGACCTTGCGATCCAGGCCGGCGTCACCGTCTGTGTGGCCACCCTGCTGACCATGGCCGGGAATGAGCACACCGGAATTCCCTTCCTTTCAATCACCGGATTGTCGCTGGGTATTCTGGCCATCAGGCGCGCGTTGGCACGGCGGCGGGGCGATCTCGATAGTCCGGAAGTCTCCGGCTCGTATGTACTTGACCTGGAGCACCGTGTGGCCGAGCTGGAGTCCAATCAGCAGCGCATGTTTGAAATGGAAGAACGCATTGATTTCGCCGAGCGCTTGCTGGCTCAGCAACGCCAGCCGGAGCAGCTGCCCTGATGCGAAAAATCCTGGGACTCGATGCCTTCGAACTCATGGTGCAAGCGGTCATTACGGCCGGGGTCGCCGGCGTGGCGGGAGAACTCCTGTTCGGGGCGGTCGGCGACGCGAGCGTCACCGGTATTCTCACGGCGTCGGTTCTGATTCTTGCCTGGCGGAGAAGGCGTGCGCTCAAGGGACAATTGCCGGATCCGCACGCGTCGGAACGCGTGGATGACCTCGAGGATCGGGTTTTGGAATTGGAGTCCTCCCAGCAACGGGTGCTGGAACTGGAAGAGCGCCTCGACTTTGCCGAGCGGATGCTGGCGCGACAGCGCGAGCCGGAACGAATACCGGAGGTTCCCCGATGAACTGGGATTTCCTGGGATTTCTCGCCACGATGGTCTCGATTGGCGTGGCGATCACGATTCCGTTCGGGATGTTCACTCTGTATCGCGCCCTGGGACGCCGATTTGATCGGCGGATCGGCGCCGACCCGGGGGAGCTGGAAATACTCAAGGAGCGCCTGGCGGCGATCGAAGACACCCTGAGGCAGGCGGGTGAGACGCAGATTGGTCCGCGGGTCCATGACCTGGAAGAACGGATGGACTTCGCCGAACGGCTCCTCACCGACAGGGAATCGGTGCACCGGATCGAGGGCGGACAATGAACGATCATTCCGATTCACCGACGGCCCGGGAGCGTACGCGATGGATCACGACGTCCTGAACATGTTTGGTGTGCTCCTCGCAATCGGTGGGGCGGGCGTCATGACCTACGGCGGCGCCGTGATGATCCGGGCATTTGCTCGCCGTATGGATCGCCGGATAGGACCGGACGAGGCCGATCTTGACGACATCCGCGACCGGTTGGGTGGCCTGGAAGCTATGCAGGCCCGGATCGGCGAACTGGAAGAGCGAGTCGATTTTTCGGAACGGCTCCTCGCCCGACCGGCCAGCGAGCGCTAGAATGATCTTTGATCGAGGTGTTTCATGAATGGCTCAGACGTGGCGCCCATGGTCGTCATGGTGGTGATCGCTCTGTCGGTTGCGGCCATCATCATTCTTCGCGGTCCGGTCGGGAAGGCCCTCGCCCGGCGTCTGGAAGGGGGCGCCCAAGCGGACCAGTCGCTACTGCACCGGCTGGAGGACATGGAGGCACGGCTTCTCTCCGCCGAACAGACCCAGGCCCGGGTGGAGGAACTGGAGGAGCGAGTTGATTTCACTGAGCGGGTACTGGCCCGGGAAAAGCCGAAAGCCCAGCTGGAAAGTGGCGGGCGGTCATGAACAACACGCTGAAACGGTGGCTCGGTCTCGATGTCGTGGACATCGTGATCCACCTCGGGGTCACCTTTTCCCTGATGGGGTTCATCGATATGAGCAACGGCCCTGAAGAACTCATGCCGCTGATCTTCGCGACATCGCTGGTGGTGCTGGGCATTCGCCGTCGCCTGGCCATTCGCGGCAAGACCGTCTCAATGTCCGGGGAATATTCCGCTGAACGGATCGGTGATCTTGAAGAGCGGTTGCGCGACATTGATTCGTTGCAGGACCGGGTGCTTGAGCTGGAGGAACGGCTGGATTTCGCCGAGCGTCTGCTCGCGAGACAACCGGAGACGCAGGGCAAACTTCAAGGGCAATAAGGCACCATGGATTTCGAAGCGATCATGAAGATTATCGTCGTCGCCTTCTGCGCCGTGGGAATTCCGGTCGGGGCCTACGCGGCGATTGTGGCAACCCGGGCCATCTGGATCAAGGGGGAACCCGGCAAGGTCGGTCCCGGGCTGCAGGAGGATGTGGCCTCGCTGCAGGCCCGCGTGACGGAACTGGAAGCGGATCGCGAGCGCCTCACCGAGCTCGAGGAGCGGCTGGACTTTGCCGAACGTCTGCTTGCTCGGCGGCCGGAGGAAGGGCGTCTTCCAGGGCCGCATTAGTGCGGCTGGTACGGTGGGATGTAGTGGTTAGATTGCCTAGCTAATCAGCGTATAAACCAGCAGGGGCCGAAGGGCCATTGGAGGGGAACAGTTCATGGTTACCCGCGAAGATATCGAGTCCTGGCTGACCCGACTCGACGGTGGAACGGTGGAATTGAACGAGGTCGAGCCGAACATCTGGGTGGCCCGAACCCAGGACGATGCCGAGGTGGTAGTTCACTTTGCCCCGCCCGTCGTCGTTCTGCGCGTTCGTGTCATGGAACCCCCATCGGCCGAACCGCGACGGGGCGAACTGTTCCGTCAACTCCTCGAGTTCAATGCTCGCGACCTGGTCCACGGGTCGTACGGCCTGGAAGGGGATGCCGTCATTTTGAGTGACACCCTGGAACTGGAAAATCTCGACTACAACGAGTTCGAGTCGAGTTTCGACTCTATCACGCTTGCCCTTGCTTCACATCTCGGCGCATTGGCGCCCTACCGGGAGAAGTAACGACATGGGGATCTTTGACCGTCTCTCGACGATGCTTCGGTCGAACATCAACGACCTGATCTCCCGGGCCGAAAACCCCGAGAAGATGCTGAACCAGTTGATCCTTGATATGAAGGGTCAGCTGGCGAAGGCGAAGCAGATGGTGGCCTCCGCCATCGCGGATGAGAAAAAGCTCCAGGCCGACGCGGAACAGCTCAAGAAGCAGTCGGAGGACTGGGAGCGCCGGGCCATGCTCGCGGTCCAGGAAGGTCGCGACGACCTGGCCAAGCAGGCGCTGATGCGTTACAACGAATCGTTGCAGGGTGCCCAACAGCTGCATGAAACCTGGCTCAAGCATAAGGCCGAGACCGAGTCGCTCAAGAACAGCCTGCGGCAGCTGAATGACAAGATCGAAGAGGCCAAGCGGAAGAAGAACATCCTGGTTGCGCGCGCCCGCCGGGCGGAAGCGCAACAGCGAATCCAGGAGACCATGTCCGGCCTCTCCGACAAGAGCGCGTTTGAAGGCTTTGAACGGATGGCGGAGAAGATCGAATCGAACGAGCGAAAAGCCATCGCTGCCGCCGAGCTGCAGGAGGAATTCTCCGGCGATGCGCTGGCCCGGCAGTTCGAGTCCCTGGAATACAAGGGTTCTTCCGACCAGCAGTTGCTTGATCTCAAGGCGAAGATGGGGCTGCTCAAGCCCGGCGGTGAAAAGGCCAAGCAGATCGGCAAGGGCGGGGAGACGATCCACGACGCAGAACTACTCGAGGACAGTGACACTGGCAGTCACTAAGCGGCAGGAAACGAATAGTACAGGGCCCGGGGAGATGTTCCTCGGGCCTTTTTACTGAGGTCGAGCGTGGGTTTGCATGCTGGAACAACTTCCCTTGTCCCCTTATCTTTGCGCCCTCGACTGACCCGGCTCTCGTACCCCTGATCCCGCCTTATGACTGAACCCCGGTTTGTCATTCTCGCCGACGGCGACTTCGGCCCGCTGACCTCCAAGACCGCAAATTCGGTGATCCGCTATCTCCCCGAGCGGACGCTCGCGGTGGTCGATCATCTCCAGGCGGGCAAGACGTGCCAGGACGTTCTCGGATTTGGCGGCAGCATCCCGGTCGTCGCCACGATGAGCGAAGGGCTGGCATTCGGCCCCACGGCGGTGCTCATCGGAATCGCGCCAACCGGGGGCAAGCTTCCCGAGACCTGGCGGGGCTGGCTGGCCGAAGCGATCAGTGCTGGATGCGATCTCTGGAGTGGCCTCCATACCTTCCTCTCCGACGATCCCATGCTGGTGGCGAAGGCGGAGACCAAGGGTACCAAAATCTTCGATCTGCGGAAACCTCCGGCCAACATCCCGGTCGCTTCCGGCCTCGCGAAGGAGGTCGAGGCATTTGTGATCCTCACCGTGGGCACCGATTGTAACGTAGGAAAAATGACGGCTCAGCTCCAGCTGACCAAAGAATTGAATCGCCGGAAGGTGCGCACCCGTTTCGTCGCGACCGGGCAGACCGGTATCATGATTGAGGGCTGGGGAATCGCGGTCGATGCTGTCGTCTCTGACTTCGTCAACGGTGCAGCGGAACAGCTGGTGCTCCAGGGGAGTAAGGATGCGGACATCGTCCTGGTCGAAGGGCAGGGAAGTATCAATCATCCCGGCTACTCCGCGGTCACGCTGGGCCTGTTGCACGGAAGCTGCCCCGACGCGATGATCCTCTGTCATCAGGCAACCCGGGAATACCTGGGCGACTATCGCCAGGCTTCCTGGCTTCGGATACCGCCGCTCACCGATTACATCCGCTGGTACCAGGACATTGGGTCGGCAGTGCACCCGACCAGGGTGATCGGGATCTGTCTCAACACCTACGACTTGACCGAAGCCGAAGC
>JBDTRF010000174.1:0-7954 GCA_039931815.1 Gemmatimonadota bacterium | reverse complement strand
GATGAGGCAACCAGGTCGACGTCGCCTCCCGGATGTAGCGGGAGGAGGTTGACCAGCGCTCCAAGCGGATGCGCCAGCCTGGCGAGCAGGTCGGCGTCGCGGTCCGTGTCGTTCTTCCCGGCAATCATCACGTATTCGAACGTGATCCGTTTGCGGAAGGATCGCGCCGCTTTGAGCACCGCCTCGAGATCATATTTCTTTTCGATTGGCATGATGGCAAGGCGGCGCTCGGGACTGGCGGCATGCAGGGAAATGGCCAGCCGGAACTGCTCCGGCCGGGCCGCCAGTTCCAGCATTCCCGGGATAATCCCCACGGTGCTGACCGTAATGTGCCGCGCCCCGATCCCCAGCCCTTCGGCATCATTCAAAGTGGTGAGCGCCGTGCTCACGCTCGCCCAGTTGAGAAGCGGCTCTCCCATCCCCATGAACACCACGTTGGTGGGCCGCTCTTCCGGCAGGTGGAGCATGACTTCACGCACCTGCCCGGCAATTTCGAAGGGGGTCAGGTTCCGCCGAAATCCCATGCGGCCAGTGGCGCAAAAAACACAACCGAGCGCGCACCCGCTCTGGGAAGAGATACAGAGTGTGCGCCGTGCGCCCGAGGGAATCAGAACCGATTCGATCGCCTCGTTATCGTTGAGGCGCCAGAGAAACTTGCGAGTGCCGTCGGACGAATCCTGCCGGACCTCGAGCGTAAGGCGGGGGAGCGGGTGGTCTCGTTCGAGAATCTCGCGGAGGGACACCGGAAGATCGGTGGCGCCCGACCAATCCGCCGTGGGCCGGTTCCAGAGCCTGGGTAATATCTGTTTGACCCGGTAGCCGGGCAGACCGCATTCGCGGGCCCAGTTCTCCAGGCGCTTTCGAGCCTCGCCCGGTGCCAGATCGAGGATAGAGTCTCCAGGTGTCATCGCTCAAAGATAACCTGTCGTAGCGGCGGCCTTTGGCGCCTGGGGCGCCCGGAATCTCGGGGACCTGCGAGCCCATGCTCAAAGACCGCCACGGTCGCTCAATCGGGGCAAACCAGGCCATTTTGGGAACCCGCGTCATCTCGCTAACCCTAGAAACCGCAATTTCTTGCCGCCTCTGTGGCTGCCGGTTACGTTTCTGCCATGAATCCTCTCTCTCAGGCCTAGTGCTGCTCACCGACCTCATTACTCCCGCCCGCATTCGCCTCCCGGTCGAAGCGCGTGACAAGCCCGGCGTGCTCCGGGAACTCACGGCACTCCTGGTAGAACAGTGTGGCGGGGTCTACGACGATGTGCTGCAGGCCATCGAGGACCGGGAACGTGTCTTGAGTACCGGGATCGGATTTGGCGTGGCGATCCCGCATGGTAAATCGCCCACGGTGCCCCAGCTTGGCCTCGTCTGTGGCGTCAGCCGATATCCGATTCCCTACGACGCGGTCGATGGCCTGCCGGTCCGACTCTTCTTCGTGCTGGCTGGTCCGGAGTCCGCGGCCGGACCCCATGTCAAAGTGTTGAGTCGTATCGCCCGCCTGGTCAGACGCGAGTCAGTGCGTGATCGGCTCCTGGTGGCGGAGACTCCCGCCGAATTTCAGCAGGCAATTCGTGAGGCAGAAGCATGGTGACCGGCCTGGCCTGTTTCCTTCAACCAATCCTATGACCGCGACCTCTCTTCGTTCCCATCGATGTGGTGATCTTCGGCGAGAACACGCCGGTACCGCCGTTCGCCTGGGAGGCTGGATTCATCGGTCGCGTGACCTGGGCGGACTCGTGTTCATCGATCTCCGGGATCGCAGTGGTCTCGTGCAGCTCTCGTTCAACCCCGATTGGACGCCTGCCGACGTACTCCGCGTCGCGGCGGCGGCGGGGACGGAATCTGTGCTCCTGGTCGATGGCGTGGTGGAGCTTCGGCCGGAGACCGGGCGCGAAAGTCAGCTCGCCACCCGCGATGTCGAGATTCATGTCACCGGCTGCCGGGTGGTCGGACCCGCCGTCACCCCGGCGATTTCCGTGGCTCGAAAAGAAGGCGAGGAGCTGGCCGCCGAGGAACTGCGCCTCAAGCATCGGGTTCTCGATCTCCGTCGACCGGAGCTGCAGCGTAACCTGATCCTTCGGCACCGGCTGTTCCAGCGCGCGCGCCGGACCCTCTCGGATCTCGATTTTCTCGAGATCGAGACGCCGATTCTCACGAAACCGACGCCGGAAGGTGCCCGGGATTACCTGGTACCGAGCCGGGTGCACGCCGGGGAGTTCTACGCGCTTCCGCAGTCACCCCAGATCTACAAGCAGTTGCTCATGGTGGCCGGTTACGATCGCTACTTTCAGATCGCACGCTGTTTCCGCGATGAGGACCTGCGCGCCGATCGTCAGCCCGAGTTCACCCAGATCGATATCGAAGCCTCTTTTGTAAGCGCAGACGACGTCCAGGTTGTCGTGGAGCGCGTACTGGTGGACCTGTGGGAAGAGGCCGGGCATTCGGTGCCGCGCCCGTTCCGGCGCCTGTCGTGGCGCGAAGCCATGGAGCGCTTCGGGATCGACAAGCCGGACCTTCGTTTTGGCCTCGAGCTCAAGGACCTGACCGACCTGGTCGGCCCGGACGCGGCCCCGTTCGTCCAGGAGACGCGGAGCCAGGGAGGCCGACTCCGCGGGATCGTGGTGCCCGGCGGCGCGGGCCTGGCACGAAAAGATCTCGATCATCTCACCCAGCTGGCGAAAGACGCGGGAGCCGGCGGATTGATCTGGGCCCGCCGAGGCGAGGCCTGGGAAGGGCAGGGAACCAAGGCGGTGGGGTCGAGCCTGCTTACGCGGCTGGGCGGAGAGAGTGGAGACCTGCTGGTCGCGGTGACCGGTGCCGACAGGATCACCTCCCCGGCACTTCACGCGGTCCGCATGGAGTTGATTCGCCGACTCGGTGTCAAGCCGGTATCCCACCACGCCTTCTGCTGGATCGTCGATTTCCCCCTGTTCGAGCTGGATCCGGACACGGGCACCTACGCGCCGGCCCACCATCCATTTACCGCTCCCCATGCCGACGATGCGGGGTTGCTGGAGAGTGACCCAGCGCACTGCCGGGCGCAGCACTATGACGCGGTATATAACGGCAACGAGCTGGGGAGCGGCTCCATCCGAATTACGGATACCGGGATTCAGCGAACAATCTTCCGGCTTCTGGGCCTGGAGGATGGCGAGATTCGCCGGAGATTCGGATTTCTTCTCGATGGTCTCTCGGCAGGGGCGCCACCCCACGGCGGCTTCGCGCTCGGCTTCGACCGGATCGTCATGCTGCTCGCGGGGGCTCCGTCGCTTCGCGACGTGATCGCGTTTCCCAAGACGACAACGGCGCGTGCGCTGTTCGAAGGTGCCCCGACGCCGGTTGATCCGAAAGAGCTGGCGGCGCTGCATCTGCGGGTAAGCACGTGACGAGGGATCGGTAACCAGCGAAGGAAACCGTCCCCAATGAATGGTGATAAGTAACAGGTGATTGAGGTAGCCCGAGCCAGGTGACAACTGATTGGCGACGATGCTCATTATGAGTAACCATGTGGCTTGTTTCACCTGTCCCTTTTCACAGTGTCACCCCGTCGCTTGTCACTCCAATTAACGGCCGGAGGGCCATGTGGCAGACGAAGTCCAGCATCGCATTTCCACTGAAGGCGCGGACCCGCTCATCCTCGCCGGCGTCAATGACAGCAATCTCGTGGAGCTCCAGCGCGCGTTAGGGGTGCGCGTGGCCCTGCGCGGGGACGTCATCATGCTGGGCGGGACAACGGAGCAGATCGAGCGGGCCACCCCGGTCGTGCAGGGGCTCATCGATCTGGCCCGAATGGGCGAGCCCGTGTCGGCCGAAGATGTGATTCGCTTTGCTGCCGAGGGGCAATCGGCGGAAGCCGTGGCGGGTGGTGATCAGAAAATCGTGCTTCCCGGTCTCCGGCGGGTGATCGCTCCGAAGACGGCGGGACAACGAGATTATCTCCAGGCGATCAGTACGCACGACATCGTCGTGGGAATCGGACCGGCCGGCACTGGCAAGACCTACCTTGCCGTGGCCAAGGCCGTCGAGGCGCTGGCCCGGAAACGGGTGAAACGGATAATCCTCGCCCGCCCGGCCGTGGAGGCGGGCGAATCGCTCGGATTCCTCCCCGGCGACCTCCAGGCCAAGGTCGATCCTTACCTGCGGCCATTGTACGACGCGCTGGAAGACATGATGCCCCATGACCGGGTGCAGCGCGCGCTGGAAAGCCGGACCATCGAGATCGCGCCGCTGGCCTACATGCGCGGCCGCACCCTGTCGGACGCCTTCATCATTCTCGACGAGGCGCAGAACGCCACCGGCGCCCAGATGAAGATGTTCCTCACCCGGCTCGGGGTGAACAGCAAGACGGTGGTGACGGGAGACAAGACGCAGATCGATCTGCCGCGACGGGAGGAGTCCGGCCTGGTGCAGGTCGAGCGGATCCTCCCCGGTATTGATGGCATTTCGTTCTGCTACCTCAACGAGAACGACGTGATCCGCCACCGCCTGGTGCGTGAAATCATCCGGGCTTACGCGGAGGATCAGAGCGGCTGATGTCGGACTCGTGGCCGGAAATCAGGGAGGATACCCTCGCGGCCATGCCGCGCGGGCGCAGGATCTGGTTCCACCTGGTTCGCTGGGCGATTCTCGCCGTCGTTGCGATGGTCACGTACATCGCATTTCCCTCGACGGGATCCCAGGATATTCCCGTGTATCAGATCGGTGCCGTGGCCCAGAGAGAGGTTGTAGCTCCGGGCGACCTGGTGTTCTGGGAGAAGGTGACTCAGTACATCGAGCCAACCAACCGGCGCGGCAACCGCCAATCGATCCCCATCGTGGTGGTGGATTCCCTTCGTCACGTCATTCGAGCAGGGGACCACATCGTGTCGCCGGGAGAAACGGTCACCCGCGATCAAAGCCTCAACCTCTCCGCGCTCGCGAATTCGATCGAGTCTCAGCCCGACAACTCCGGAAAAATCCGCGCGATTATCGGGCCCATCCTGTTCAATGGCATGGTGCTCGGCACCTTCTGGCTGCTGCTGCTGTTCTACCGCTGGGAATCGTATAGCAATCTTCGAGAGATGGTTTTCTTCGGAATCCTGTTCTCCCTGGTCATCGTGTTTGCGGCGCTGGTGAGCCGGCTGCTTCCCGGACGGCCCGAGCTCATCCCGGTTCCTTTCGTGGCGATCATGGTCACCCTGATCTATAACGGTCGGCTCGGCCTCTATGCCGCCACGATGATGGCGATATTGCTCGGCAGCCAGTGGGCGCTGCGCGACGCCGACGTCCTCTTCATTACACTGGTGGCGGGAGTGGCGGCGGCGGTGGGAACCCGGGCTGCCCGCAGAAGAAAGGAGTTGTACCTCACCATCGGGGCGACCGTTTTCGCCTATGCACTCGTGGCCGTGACGCTGGGGCTTTTGCATGGCATGGCACTTCCCAATATCGGGTGGAGCGCGGTGCGCGGCGCGGTGACCGCGCTGGGAAGCGCCTCGGTGTCGATGCTGCTCCTTCCCGTGGCCGAATCGGCGACCCGAGTGACCACCGACATCACCTTGCTCGAGCTGTCGGACCAGGCCCGTCCGCTGCTTCGATACCTCGCGCAGAACGCTCCCGGGACGTACGCCCACAGTATTGCCATGGCCAACCTCTGCGAGGCCGCCTGCAACGCTATCGGCGCCAACGGCCTCCTCGCCCGGGTGGGCTGCTACTATCACGATATCGGCAAAGCCAAGCATCCCGAATACTTCGTCGAAAACCAGAAGCCGGGTCACAACCCGCATGACCAGCTGGATCCACGCGAGTCGGCGGCCATTGTTCGCAATCACGTCGTCGAAGGCATGGCCATGTTGCGGGAAGCAGGTCTTCCCGAGCGGATCGTCGCCTTTATCCCGGAACATCACGGCACGCAGTACATCGAGTACTTTCTCGACCGGGCGAGGAAAGACGGCGACCACGGTGTTGACCCCGAAGATTTTCGCTATCCCGGGCCCCGACCCCGCTCGGCGGAAACAGCGATTGTGATGCTGGCCGATTCCACCGAGGCCGCCCTTCGGCTGCTTGGCGATCCCACGGCTGACCGGGTCCGGAGCGCCGTTGATTTCCTGATCCAGGAAAAACTCGATTCCGGTCAACTGAAGGACTCGCCCCTTACCCTGAGTGAGCTCGACCGGGTCCGGGAAGAATTCATCCGGGTCATGAGCGGAATGCGACACTCGCGCGTGGAGTACCCCGGGCGCATCGGTGGCATTGCCGCGCGCTTTCCCCAGGTCAAGAAAAGCGAGGTCCCCAATGGATGAGCCCCCGATTCGGCTCAGCGTGATGGGGCCCGGTTTGCGCCAGGCATGAAACAGGGGGCAGCGGTTGAGGTTGGGGGGCGAAGCCTGCCGATGCCCGCGGCCACGGTTCGCCGAATCGTGGCCGAGGTGCTTCGAGGCGAGCGTAAGCGGGCGATCGTCTCGATCACGTTTGTGGGAACGGCGGTCATGCGTCGGATGAATCGTGAGTTCAAGGAACACGATTGGCCAACCGACGTGCTGACCTTTCCACTTCCCGGTCCCGACGGGGCGCTGGTTGGCGACATCTACATCTGCGGGGCAGTCGCGGCGCGACAGGCGGCCAAGCTCAAGATTTCGAAACGGGAGGAGCTGGCTCGACTGGTGGTGCACGGGGTACTTCACCTGCTGGGATACGACCACCCCGAGGATGCCCGCCGGGAAAAGGCCGCGATGTGGAGGCGGCAGGAGCGATACGTCTCCCGGGTCATTCATCGATGATTTCCTGCTTGCCGGGTACGATCGTCGTGGGCCGACATCGCTCGCGACTTGAACCAGGGGTAGCATGATCCGTTCGTTGCTCGCGGTTCTTCAACTGCTCGTGGCACCGCTCATCGCCGGGGGACTCACCCTCTGGGCGGGATGGCTGGCCCTGGCCGGCGAGGCGGGTGACCGTCTGCCCAAGGTCCTCGCCGGTCATCTCTCACCGGACATCAATACAGTCTCCTCGTCACGAGGACTGCATGTCGCCCACCTCGCGCTGCTGGTCCTCGCGGGCGCCTTTGCCTCGATCGCCGTGTCCTGGTGGACCTGGCCGCCGATGTGGGCCGCCGCGCGTCTCATGCTGGTGGTTGTCCTGGTCTGGATCGTGGGCGACAGCCTTCCCCGGCTCCTGTCGGCCGTCGCCCCGGATCTGCCTGACATGCTGCAGTCCGCGGCCTTGCGCACCCTGGTGCCATTCCAGCCGCTGCTTCGCCTCGTCAACTGGGCCGATCATCGCGGTCAACCCCCGATGTCTGAAGCGCGCCGCCGGGACTCCGGCGCCAACCAGCGTGATATGCTCCTCGGCCTTTTCTCGCTGGCTGATACGACGATCGCCGAGGTCATGACCCCGCGGATTGATATCGTGGCCGTGGATCGTTCCGCGAGCCGGGAGGATGTGATCGCGACGCTGCGGGCCAGTGAACATGCCAGGCTCCTGGTGTATGAGGACCACCCAGATGCCGTGGCCGGTGTCCTCTACGCCAAGGACATGCTCGCGAGCATGGCCGACGTTCATGTCGAGGTGCCGTGGCACTCGCTGATCCGGCCGGCCGCCTTTGTGCCGGAAGGGAAAACCCTGGACCGGCAACTGCGGCATTTTCAGCGCGGGCCCAGTCACCTCGCTGTCGTGGTCGATGAATTCGGCGGAACGGCTGGCCTGATCACCCTGGAAGACATCCTGGAGCAGATCGTGGGTGAGATCCACGACGAGCACGACACTGACGAAGTGGCACCGATCCAGGAGGCCTCCGACACCCACCTGGTCGTCGAAGGCAATACTTCGCTTGCTGAGCTGGAAGGCGTCCTGGGCCACAGCTTCAATCGGGACGACGTCAGCACCGTTGGCGGACTCATGCTCGCCCTGTTCGGTCGAGTGCCACGGTCACATCCCTGAGGACAACGCGGACACCGCCGGAGAAGTAAGCGGGGAACGCGGTGTC
>JBDTRF010000173.1:0-7974 GCA_039931815.1 Gemmatimonadota bacterium | reverse complement strand
TTCACGAACACCATCTGATCATCGCCCGGAGCGTAGAAGTCCGGAACCCGGGCCACCTGCTCATAGCCGCGAGCCAGGTAGAACGCCCGGGTCGGCTCATAGTCTCTCCTGCCGCCGGTCTCGACGACGATGAGACGAGCCACACCTTTCAACCGGTGTTCCATCTCGTCTACCAGGGCTGACCCGACGCCGGCACCGTGAACTGAGGGATCCACGGCAATCCAGTACATATCATAGGTACCGACCGTACAGGGGGTCGCGCCCCAGCAGACCCAGCCGACCAGCTTCCCCTCCAGATCGGCGCCGAGGGTCTGGTAGTCTTTCTGATCGGGGACAAACGACGCGTCGAGCACCTCGAGCGCGACTGTGACCTCGGCTGTGCTGAAAAGCTTGATGTGAGAGAAGATCTCTACGATCGCCGGCCGGTCCGCCGTGGTAAGTGAACGGAGACTGGGTCGCGCGGGGGCGTTGGTCTTCTCCCGGCGGCGTTTCACGCGTGGAGAACTCCGATCCAGGCGTACCGTCATGCCGGGACAGTGACCCCGATCTGGCCCGCCTTGCGAGCGGCGGCGCGCTCCAGTGTTTCCCGGATGACCTGCTGCAGCAGCTCGGTGTAGTCCCATCCATGAGCCCGAGCCATTCGAGCCAGGCCGGCGTTCTCCGAGATGTCAGGGTTGGGATTGACCTCGAGCACGTACGGCTGACCCGATGAATCGACCC
Organism: Gemmatimonadota bacterium; assembly: GCA_039931815.1. Lineage (GTDB taxonomy): Bacteria > Gemmatimonadota > Gemmatimonadetes > Gemmatimonadales > GWC2-71-9 > DASYPP01. The sequence continues at coordinate 7,254 of JBDTRF010000173.1, read as the reverse complement.
GGATATCAACCCGGCCGTACCCTTCGGATTCCGCCATCAGCTCCCATGCATCACGCCCGACCTTTTCCAGCTTGCGGGCCAGCTCCACCGGGATTTTTGCGGGGCATTCGGGGATCGAGCCCAGGTCCTCCGGGCTTCCTTCATCCCACTTGCTGGCGTAGGTGAGGATGGGCCAGCTGCCTTCCGGCATGTTGTCGAAGGTGATCTCCGAGATCGGCAGCATGGTCTTGCCGATGAAGCCGACGTTGAACTCGCGACCGGCCACGTACTCCTGGACCAAAACGCTCTCATATTGCTCAGCCATCAGGGCAATGCGCCGCTTGAGACTCTTCCGGCTGGTACAAACCGCGCCGGAATCAATGCCAAGACTTGCATCCTCCGCCGCCGGCTTCACGATTACCGGGAGCTCCAGATCAGTCGGCACCTTGTTGTGACGAGCCAGCGCAAACTTCGGAACCGGGATCCCTGAGCCCGCGAGCAGAGTGTTCGAGATGTGCTTCCGATGACAGACCGAGGTTGCCCATGGCCGGCAGCCGGTGTACGGAGTGCCGCTCAGTTCAAGCGTTGCGACGACCCAGTCTTCATATCTGGAGTAGCCGTCCAATCCCTCGCAGAGATTGAAGACGACATCCGCGGCCCGCACCTTGGTGATGTAACGCCAATCGTTGAGACGAACCGGAACGATGGTCGCCTCATGTCCGGCCTGCCGGAGATGGTTCTGTACCACCCGGGTTCCTTCCACTGCGGCGAGCACATCCTTCTGCTCCCAGTGCTCGCCCCCCGGATCAAACAGGATTGCAACGCGCATCAGGCAACCTCGGCGAGGAGCTGGCGTCCGCTGATCCGCTGCCAGGCAATGTCGGCGACGGTGCGAATCAGCTCATCGTAGGTCATGCCGGCTGCTCGCGCGGCCTTGGGGAAGCAGCTGTTGTCCCGGGGATCGGGCAGAATCCCGGGTAGTGGGTTGATCTCCACCACCATCGGCTCTCCCGCCGCGTCGCACCGGATATCGACCCGGCTCCAGTCGCGACAATCCAGGGCACGGTAGGCGCCGAGCGCGGCTGCCCGAACGGCCTGGGCCAGCTTCCGGGGGATCTTGGCCGGACACTCGAAGAGCTGAAGCGGATCATCGAGGGTGTCCCAGATCCACTTCGCTTCGTAGCCGTAGATCGGCGGTGCACCTTCCGGCAACTCGTCGAAGTTCATCCCCACAATTGGCAGGCAGCGGGCCTGGTCACCGTTGCCGAGGATGGACACGGTGAACTCAGCGCCGGGCAGATAGGTCTCCGCCAGGACCGGTTCGTGGTAGGTGGCGAGCAGGTATTCGGTGTGAGCCACCAGCTCTTTCCGGTTATGGCAGAGGCTCATGACGCTGACACCCTTACCCGATCCCTCGAAAGCAGGCTTGATGAATACCGGGAAGGGGAGCTGGCAATTCCTGGCGTCGGTCCGGGAGTTGAGCACGGTGAACGGTGCCGTGGGAACCCCCCGATACTGCAGAACCTCTTTGGCCCTTCCCTTATGGAGAGCGAGGCCGAGACTGAGCGGGTCCGACCCGAGGTAAGGGAAGTTCAGGAACTCGCACATCGCGGGGACGTGTCCCTCGCGATTTACCCCGTACAGCCCTTCCGCCACGTTGAAGACAAAGTCGGGCCGAGTGGCCGACAGCCTCATCGGGAAGCTCGCGTCCGCCTCGAGGCGTATGACCTCACCCAGCGGCCGGAGCGCACGCTCGACGGCATCGATGGTCGCGGGTTCATCCCATTCCGCGTAAAGGTCAGGTTGTTCGAGATCGTAGCGAAGAGAGCGGTAGGATCCTTCTGGTGGGGACTCAAGATTCGCCCCGGTCTTACCCGCCGGTGCGTCAGGCTTGAGGTTGTAGGCAAGTCCTATTCGGATACCCAAACGGTCCCTCAGATACGAGTCGCCTCTCAGCGCGAGGCGAACGAAATGCCAGGATTTTCCGAACGTGGAGCGCGAGTCGCAACGACTTACGGCATCTAAGGTAAGAAATAGATCACCAAAGAACAATACATTTTTGTCGTCGAGTTAGAGCGAAGTGAGTGCAGTGGAGGAAGTTGATGAGACAAAACGACCGCTTGAAGCATCGTTTCGTCGTGATTTTCACTTTCCTGTCACGATGGTTTTCATAGGAGGATTCATCAGAATGCCGGGTGAGATCCACGATTTCGCTGGGCGCCGGAACGGTGCGTTGATCGGCTGGGGACTCACCAAAACGAGTTTGGGGAAATTCCGGGAAATTCGGGTCGAAACGCCTGGACGATGACATCTCGACGTCTCTGGCTTCCTTCCGTCGGCGTCGGTCAGGCTCATCGGGCTGGTTTCGATCAAGAAGAAAGGCGACCCGGGATCGAGTCGCCTGGCTTGTGCGATGACGGTGAGTCGGCTGTCACGGCTCCCGGTTCTCAAAACTCAGCGGCCCTCGTTTCCGGTCGTAGGTCATGAACGAAAAGGGGTAGGCGTGATGGAGGTCGGCGGGGTGATCCTCCTGGGCCGCGAGCTGCCAGTCGGAATAGTGAACCTTGGGGAAGAACGTGTCTCCCGGAACGGTCGCGTGCACCCGAGTCAGCTCCAGCTGGTCGGTGTAGGGAAGCGCAGCTTCGAAAACCCGGGCCCCGCCGAGGATGAAGAGCAACGAAACCCCGGTTGCTTCCGCAAACGCCTGTTCCAGGGTCGGAACGACGGTGACGCCGGAGGTCGCCAGGTCCGGGCTGCTCGAGATGACGATGGTCGGCCGGTTGGGGAGTGGCTTGGATCCGATCGACTCATAGGTCTTTCGCCCCATGACCACCGTATGCCCCGAGGTCAGCCGCTTGAAGCGCCGCAGGTCTTCGGGCAGATGCCAGGGGAGAGCGTTGCCTCGACCTATTACCCCGTTCTCCGAGAGGGCGGCCATGATGACGATCCTCATACTGCGATGGGAGCAGGTATTGCCGGGTGCGGCTGATACCTCTCCAGGGTAAAGTCTTCGAAGCGAAAATCGAATATGGACATGACCTGAGAGTTGAGCCGCATGGTCGGCAGCGGTCGAGTCTCCCGTTCCAGCTGAAGGGCGACCCGGTCCATGTGATTGGAATAGATGTGGGCATCGCCCAGCGTCAGGATGAACTCGCCGGGGATAAGCCCGGTGACCTGGGCGATCATCATGGTCAGCAGGGCATAGGACGCGATGTTGAACGGCACACCAAGGAAGACATCAGCGCTCCGTTGGTAAAGCTGGCATGAGAGCCGGCCGTCCACCACGTAGAACTGGAAAAGGGCATGGCAGGGTGCGAGGGCCATCGCCGGGATGTCGGCCACGTTCCAGGCGCTCACGATCAGGCGGCGGGAATCCGGATTTTCCCGGATCTGCCGGACGACCTCGCTGATCTGATCTATATGCCGGCCGTTCGGCGCGGACCAGGAACGCCACTGATAGCCATAGATCGGACCCAGCTCCCCCTCCGGATCGGCCCACTCGTTCCAGATACTGACCCCGTGTTCCTTCAGGTAGTTCACGTTGGTGGCACCCTGGAGGAACCAGAGGAGTTCGTGAACGATGGACTTGAGATGCAGCTTCTTGGTCGTAAGCAGGGGAAACCCATCCGCCAGATCAAACCGCATCTGGTAGCCAAAAACGCTGGTCGTGCCCGTGCCGGTCCGGTCGGACTTGGGCCTGCCATGATCGATGATATGTCGCAAGAGGTCCAGGTACTGCTTCATCCGTGCTCGTATGTAGAGGTGAAAGGTGAAAGATAAAAGGTGAAAGGTGACAGGGTCTGATGGCAATGGCGACCGGTGTCAGCATGTTCATCCATTCCTAAACTCCGCTCTCCCGGTACTGGTCGGCCAGGGCGAGGCGGTCCCGTTTATAGTCGCCCCGGCGTTCGATTTCCCGGAGCGCCAGGGCGATCGGCTCCGGAATCCGGGCCGCCCCAGCTCCCGTTTTGAGTCGCTCGATTGGGCTAGCCGGGGTTTCCGTCCCTGGAATCTTCACGCCCGGGTTGAGGATCCCCAGGGGATCGAAAGCATCCTTGACCATTCGAAAGAGTCGCATGACCTCGCTGCCGTAGCTCTGCTCCAGTACATCGCTCCGAATCCTGCCGTCGCCGTGCTCCCCGGAGGTGGTGCCGCCGAGTTCAAGCACCCGGGCGGTCACTTCCTGGTACAGCCTGAGTACCACCGACTCCCAGCCAGGCTGGTCTACATGGGGTAGAACGTTGACGTGAACATTCCCATCACCGGCATGTCCAAAAATAACGATGGGGAGTTCCAGCCGCGCGGCGATGGTTCGGACGGACGCGATATACTCGCCCATGCGCGGTACGGGGACGCACGCGTCCTCGATGACCTGGAGGGACCGCTGTCCCGGGGGGAGATCCGCGATGATCGGACTCGCGGCATGGCGAAGAGCCCAGATCCGGTGTTCATCGTCCGGAGTGAGCGCGGTGACCACGTCCAACGCAATATTCTTGAGTCGTCGTACCGCATCGCCAACCGTCCCTCGGAGGCCGTCGACACTCTGCCCTTCAAACTCGACCAGGATGATGGCCTCGGTGGACGGCGGGCCAGCATCCGTTCCCCGGTTGGATCGAACCAGGTCCAGAAATGTCCGGTCGAGGAGTTCAAGGGCGGATGGTTGCAGGGGGAGGAGTGCGGTGACGGCCTCGTGCAGGAGGGAGAGATCCGCCAGGGCAACGCTGAGGCCGCCGTGACAGGCGGGCACCGGGGCGAGTTGCCACTCAATGCCGGTGATCAGGGCGAGCGTCCCTTCCGAGCCAATGAGGAGGTCGATCAGATCGCCGGACTCAAGCCAGCTGGCCAGGGCATAGCCGGACGAATTCTTCCGGGTAGACGGAAACGCCGACGTGATCTGAGCGGCGGAGGCGCGAATGGCCGGGGCGACAGTTTTCTCAAAGCGGTCGACCGTCGCATTGCCGGGAAGAATCGGCTCGCCCCGACGTAAATCAAGGCGATCGCCATCGACCGTCAGCAAACTCAAACCTCTCACCCAGGGCCGCACGCTTCCAAACCGGACCGTCCGCGCCCCAGACGCGTTAGTCGAGACCATTCCGCCCAGCGTGGCAAAGGCGCCGCTGGATGGGTCGGGTGGCAATCGAAGTCCGACCCGACCTGCCGCATCGGCCAGCTCCCCCCAGCGAAGCATCGGACCCGTCCGCACGGTGGAATTCGCCGAATCAATGTCCAGCACTCGCGGCGACATTTCGGTAAGGTCGACCACGACACCCTCTCCCACGTTACTCCCAGTCACCGAACTCCCCGCGCCTCGAGGAACCAGCGCCGTCCTGGTTTCTCTCGCCCACTGCACGAGACTCACCAGGTCCTCTTCCGTGGTTGGCCGGGCCACTGCGGCGGGAATGATTCGGTAAATTCCGGCACCTTCCGAATACGCGGCTCGCGCGGGGAGATCAGTGCGGAAAGCCCCATGAAGGGAAGGTTGCGTCATCCTCGAATAGTAGACCGGTTCTCTCTTTTCATCATGGCCGGTTTCCTCAAACGGCCAGACTCAACTTGAGCCGCCGCACCCCGAAGTGATGCCGACCTGGATTGGCTAACTGGTTGTCCCAGCATGATCTCCACGCCCCTGCCCGGGGGACCAATCCCTCCCAGGGATCGACCGGTAACCCAAAAAGGCGGCCGGGGGAGTATTTTGTTACCATGACACCACCAGCACCCAAGGCTCAACTCATACATATAGAAGTGGACCGTCGTCTCGGCCACGAATGGGATGAGTGGGATGGAGGAGAGCTTCCCAACAAGGGGAATTTCGATTCCCCGCCCCGTCTCTTTTTCGCCTGGTCGGCTGGCGCGCTGGCGGTTGGACTGGCCATTGTCGCCGTCGCAGTCTTCCTCCTGGCCCCCCGCCTGGGTCTGCTCCATCCCTCTATTCCTGCCATTATCTGGGGTGCGCTGGCAGCCGTCGCGGCGGTTTCGTGGGCGTGGTTCGCGCTGATCCTGCTGTCGTATGCCTCCCGCCGCCCGTTCCTGCCGGAGAAGCTGGCCGAACGAGGGCCGTTTCTCCGGTTGATGGGCCTCACTTCCAGGGTGGCCCAGGTTTTCGGGAAGCGGGACTGGGTGGAAAATGCGTCAGTCAAGGTGTATAACGCGTTGGCGCTGGAACGCGATCGGAAGGTCGGCAAGGGCGAGCTGCTTCTGCTGATTCCCCGGTGCCTTTCCAAGGAAACCCTGAACGGCGTCCTTGAAATCGCCGGCCGGTATGAAGTGCCAGTCTTTGTCGCGACTCGCGGGCAACTGGCTCGACGCGTCATTCGGGAGCGTCGACCGCGCGCCGTGGTCGCGGTCGCATGTGAGCGTGACATGGTGAGCGGCCTGCACGATGTGGCTGGCCGGATTCCGGTGCTGGGGCTCACGATGACACTGCCGTCCGGGCCCTGCAAAGACGCCTTGCTGGACCTCCCGAAGCTCGAGGAGTGGGTCCGCGCCTACGTGGTGTGAATCCTGACATTCGCAGTCTCTGTAGCCACTCGGTGTTTCATCGGATCCAGATAATCTTTCCCAATAGATCGTAACACAATCAGCACCGCTGGTCAGACCTGCCCAGCGGAATGTGCCCTCCATCTGCCACGGCGCTATGAAATCATTCACGATCGTGGTGCTGCTTGTCACGTGCTGCTCCCTCGTTACCAAGGCCGCAGCCCAGGACCGGATACAGAGTGCTGGCTGGTTGGCGGGGTGCTGGCAAGGGCAGCGGAGTAACCGCTTGAGCACCGAGATGTGGATGCCTCCCGGGGGCGGGGTAATGCTCGGCGCGAGCCGGACTTCGGTCGAAGGGGTCGTACAGGAAATCGAACAGATGAAGCTCTCCGTCCAGGGAGGCCATCTCGTCTTCTCGGCACTCCTACCGGGGCAGCCGGAGACACCGTTCACCTCGATCCAGGTGACCGACTCGAGTTTCATCGTTGAAAACCTGGGCCACGACTTTCCCCAGCGGATCGTTTATCGTCGAATCGGGGCCGATTCCCTGTTGGCCAGGATCGAAGGGCCGGGATCGGGCGGGCCACAATCCGTCGCTTATCCGATGCGACGAATCTCCTGTACCGTCCCGTGACCAGCGGAATACTACTCCCACTATTTCGATATCGTCCCGACCCGGTTGCAAGCGGGACCGTTGTTCCTTCGGAGTCAGAACGCCGTGGTCGCGGCCAGTCCCGTGGCATATTTAAGCGGGCCCGGTGTATTCAGAGGAGATCCTCGAATCGCTCAACCTCAAGT
>JBDTRF010000172.1:0-7975 GCA_039931815.1 Gemmatimonadota bacterium | reverse complement strand
GCACCGGGGCTGTCGCTGAAGGAGCTCATCGGCGTAAGGGCAAAGACTCGACGGAGGGCATACCCCGAGCTGGGGTTGTCATAGAGGAGTCCGAGCAGGGCATAGCCCATGAGTCCATAGGTGCGTTGTCTCATCGTACTCCTCATATAGTACTAATAGTACTATTCACGGGTCAAGCCTGCCGCGAGGGAGCGTGGCGGCGAGAGTGGTTGAATTCACGGCTGAAAGTGGTCCTGTCCGGCCCGCATTGCGTCGCCTACCTTGGCACCCCATTGCCTGGAATGTGTCATAGACCCGGCCTGGTACGTGCCTGCGTCTCCCCTCAACCATTCGCGACCTTCTATGCTGCGTCTCTCCCTTATCGCCCGCTCCTGCGCACTCGCGGCGTCGCTGATCCTTGTTCCTGCTGCGCCGACCTGGGGCCGCAGAGGCGACCGCGCGATCCAAACAGCACCCGAGATGTTTGGCGTGGAGACGGTCTCGACCCGGGAGAACGAGCTCAACGCCGCGTTCTCGCCCGACGGCAAGACCGTCTATTTCACGCGAAAGGCTGGTGATGGCGGTCGATTCGCCGTCATCCTGTCGAGCTCACGCCTTTCCCCGGCCCGGTGGTCGGCGCCCACAGTCGCTTCCTTTTCGGGACGCTATCCCGACTACGACCCCATGGTATCGCCCGATGGATCACACCTGTTCTTTATCTCCCGGCGCCCCATCCCCGGCGAGCCGGCCAGGCAGGATTTCGATATCTGGGTGGTGGATCGAGCGGGCGATGGCTGGAGCACGCCGCGAAACATCGGCGCTCCGGTGAACAGCCAGGGCGATGAGTTGTATCCCTCGGTCGCGTCGGATGGGACGCTCTACTTCAGCGGCTGTGGCCGGAGCGATTCGCGGGGACGCTGCGACCTCTATCGCGCGCGGTTTGAGGGCGGCCACTACCTGGAGCCGGAGAACCTGGGAGATTCGGTCAATACACCGGCGTCCGAAACCGACGTGTTTATCGCCCCGGATCAGAGCTACCTGCTCTTCGCCGGCTATGGCCGTGCCGACGCGATCGGGGACGGTGACCTCTATCGGAGTTTCTCCAGCAATGGCCACTGGTCGGCCCCGCATCCGCTCGGTCCGGCGATCAACACGTCGGCGCGCGAGTACTGTCCCATCGTCTCTCCCGACGGGAAATACCTGTACTACACCAGCCAGTGGGGATTTCAGGATGCACCCCTGGCCCGGGAGTTGAGTTACCCGGAGCTTCGCGATTCGCTCTCCGGTCTGCGCAATGGATTTGGCAACATCTATCGGGTCCCCATGGCGGACATCCGGTAACCGCGCGGTGACGAAGCATCGACGTGACAGAACCGGGCCCCACCAGGAGGCCACGCGGTCATCCTCATGCAGGTTTCTGACACGAGGGGTCATCTGGCCGGTTGAGTCTGGACACGCCTCCGGATAGGTTGGAAGGAGTGAACTGATTTCGCACCCTTCTGCTTCCCGGCAATGACTGCAAAGACCTCGCGTACACCGAGCCCCGTTCCCCATCACTGCCTGGCCCCGGGCCGACCGGCAAGCCTGGTCTCCGAAGGCAACGCCGGCCGGAACAACCGGGGATCGGAATATCGGCGGATGTTTCCGGATCTCCCTCGCCTGCCGAGCGACGAATCATTCCTGCACCGGCTGGGAACCGGCTGCGGTTGCGATGACGTGTCCACCAGCGATGATGCACGCGGTGCTGCCGGCTGGCCTTTTTTCGGGCAGTTTATCGCCCACGACGTGACGGCCGATCGGTCCGCCCTGGTAGACCAGGCTGACATCAGGGTCCTCACCAATGCCCGTCGACAGAAACTCAATCTCGAGTTTCTCTATGGCTCGGGGCCGGTCGGTGATCCTTACCTCTTTGATACCAGGGATCCCGCCAAGCTTCTGCTCGGGATCAACGATGCCGGGAATCCGGATGATCTCCAACGAAACGCCCAGGGGACCGCCATCATCGTGGATCCCCGCAATGATTCGCACCTGGTGATGGCGCAAATGCAGGTGTTGTTCACCAGGTTCCACAATCGGATCGTGGACTGGCTGCGTACATCGGGCGTGTCGGAGAAGGCGGTGCTGGGGGAAACGCAACGGCTGGTTCGATGGCACTATCAATGGATCATTGTCCACGAATTCCTGCCGTCAGTCGCGGGCCGCGAGCTGGTTGACGAGCTCCTGGCGGACGGCACGCGCTATTACAATCCGGCGACCGAGCCCTACATACCGCTTGAATTTGCCGATGCGGCGTATCGGTACGGCCATGGCCAGATTCGGCAGGACTACCAGGTCAACGCCGGCACCACGCCGGTTCCCCTGTTCCCCGATCTCATGGGCTTTCAGCCGGTTCCCTCCTCGCGAGTGGTTGACTGGTCCTATCTGTTCGATCTCCCCGGCCGGCCTGCGGCACAACGCGCGAAGAAGCTCGACGGGCTCCTCTGCGGCTCCATCATGCACCTGCCCTCCGCGATCACTGGCGACGTTGAGGTGGAAGCCTTTCACAGCCTCGCCGCGCGGGATCTCCAGCGAGGACACGCGGTGGGGTTGCCCTCGGGTGAAACGATCGCTCGGCATATTGGCGCGCCATCACTCACTCGAGAGCAGACCGGGCTTGCCTCCCTTGACTGGCATGACGAGACACCGCTCTGGTATTACATCCTCAAGGAGGCCCGCGCCCTGGCCGAAGGAGATCGGCTCGGCCCGGTTGGCGGCCGCATCGTTGCGGAGGTGCTGATCGGCCTGCTCGATCACGATCCGGGCTCGTTCCGCCGATCGTCTGCTGACTGGAAGCCGGAGTTGCCCGGTCGCTCGGCGGGAACGTTTTCCATCGCCGACCTGGTGGAGTTTTCCACTCCAGGCTGAGATCGCCCGGAAAACACAAACGGCCACCTTGCGGTGGCCGAATGCTTCGTGTGCCGGGAGAACCCTTGATGGCGTTACTCCGGGATGCTTCCTTCCTGGCCGGTTAGTACAGCACCACCAGCCCGTCCAGGGTGCCCCCGCCGAAGGCGGATTGAAAGGCGGTCTTCAGATACCAGTTGCTTGAGCCCGTCATTCCGCCGGACATGATGCGCCCGGACGAATTGAGAGCGACGTTCCGCCCGAAGTCATCCTGGCTGCCGCCGATCCTCTGGGCAAAGAGCAGGGTCTTGAGGTCAGCGCTGAACCGGACAATTAACGCGTCCTGTTTCCCCCCCACACCCATTTTGCCATCGGTCAGTGGCGCATCGGGTGACTGGGTGTTGCCAGAGACGACGACCTGGACACCGTCGGTCGCAATGCCCTGGAAATCATCACTGCTGGAGCCGCCGTAGTAGGTGGCGTTGACCAGGGCCCCGGTGGGACTAACCTTGATGACAAAGGCATCCTTGGGACCATGCCGCGTCTTCTGGAATCCGCCGGCTACGCCGGGGAAATCCGCGGAGCTGCTCGAGGACGTGACGTACTCGTTCCCCTGGGGGTCGATGGCGAGATTGTGAGTTTCCACATCTTCATCACCCGAGCCGCCGATATAGGTCGCGAAGACCAGTGACTGCAGGTTGTCATTGAAACAGACGAGGAAGTCATCGGTTGCGCCGGAGCGGGTATGGTCGAATCCTCCCGGCGTGGGCAAATTGCTCGAGGTCGTCTGACCCGCCAGGCAGACCTTGCCGTTTTTCCAGGCGATACTCGGGTTCTGGCCTTCCTTGCCATTCCCTCCATAAAAAGTTCCCGCTAACACCTGTTTCCCATCCGGCGAAATCTTCAGGATCACCTGTTCGGGATTCCCTGGCCAGGTCTTGGCATATCCATTCGCGGTCCAGGCGGGGTTCAAGGCGCCGATGTCTTCGCGATAGGGGAGGTAGATGTTGGACAGGTTATCGACCGCCACGTCCCGTACGATGCGTTCGTCGCCGGTTCCAAAGTAGGAGCAGAAGATGACCTGCGCCCCGGTCGGCGTCAGCTTACAGACGAATCCATCCTGGGGTCCATAGGGCATGACATTCGGGCTGCCGGAGAATGTCGGATCGAAGTTTCCCGCCGTAGCGGGCAGTCCACCGCCGGTACGGCCGGCGACCAGGACGTTTCCCTGCGGATCGATTTCGATGGCATAGGCACGATCATATTTGGGGCCGCCCAGCAGGGTGGACCAGATGATCTGACCGGATGGAGAGAATTTCGTAATGAAGACATCGTAGTTGCCGTTCTCGGTCCGATCGTAGGCGCCATTCGTGGTCACGAAGTTGACGGACTGGGTCCCGCCGGTCGCGTAGAAATTTCCCTGGGCGTCGACCGCGATGTCGCGAACCTGGTCCTGCAGCACCCCACCCATGAGGCTCGACATGCTCGGGGTAATCCCCGTGGCGATGAGCGTTTGACTGATGGAGGTATCTGAGGTGACGCTGGTTTGGTCGGCGGTTGGTGCAATGGCGTCCCGATCGTGGCAGGATGAGACGGCCAACGCGGCAAGGGCAAGCCTGGCGACGGCCAGGCGACGAGACAGCTTGAACGTGAAATTCATCAAGTACTCCTTCTATGTATTAGTCATGCGTGATGGCGTCCCTCGGAAGCCGAGACTGTCAGAACCTGCGATGGAGACACAGCGGGCGGTAAACCGGAGGCTGCTTGGAGGGGTCGGGCCAGGACTGCGGATCTACATGAGGGAGGCCGCGACCGTGCGCGGCCAGAATGTGTCGATCGGTTGCAGTGTATCTATTGGTCCGTTAGGGTCTCCTGCTCTGTACCCATCATATCGGCTCAGGCTCCGATTACTTGAGTCATCCTTCAACACATCGACATTGGCTGCTGGATGACGCCCTGAGAGGCGACGCGCGAAGGCTCAAATATGTGGCGCCATCTTGAGGACCTTCTTTTGTCGCCAGTCGCGCGTCGCTTGCGAGTGCATGGGACCTGGTCAACTCCGCCTCAGTCGCCAGGTCCCCCTGAAAAGAAACGTCTCTGCCGGAAAGATTACTTCCAGACGCTCACATAGCCCGCCCCCGCCAACGTCGTCCGCAGGAGGCCGTCGGCGCTGGTCGTCACCGTCCCAGCATCGCGCGCGTCGTCGGCATCTGGCTTCGTCGTCATGCTGACCCAGGTCCCCGCGCCGAGCGACGTCATGACGTGATAGGTCCCGGCCGGGAGTCCGCTGATCGTGACCGGGCCTTGACTGTTCACCAGCGCGACCACGGCGTATCGACCTCCGGCGACGAATGCGACCGCGTTCACCCGCGTCGAATCGTTTACGACTTTGCGTCGCACCATACCTGGTCGGATTGGCACCTGGAACTGGCGCTGATACGCATGGCTCTTGTTGCTGTACCATGTCATCCCGCCCGGCGCATAATACAGCGCCCAGCAGCCGCTGGTCTTTCCGACGAGTCCGTCCCGCTGCCAGCTGACGAGATTCGCGCTCTGCAGGCTCACGAGCAAGTCAGAGATTGGCGCGCCGTGATATTCGTCCATCGACGTCGGGCCGAGGGACGCCATCTTCGCAAAGTCATTGGTTCCGGTGGGACCCGGGTAGGTCTTGCCGGAATACATATGGTAACCGTACTCGGCTGTGCACCCCGCCAAAGCCGGGTCCGCCTTGAGCGTTGCGCCGTAGGTATAGGAGCCAGGCATGTGCGACAACGGCGCACTGATCAGTCGCGTCGCGACTCCCATCGACTTGAACACGTTGCATGTCATGATCGAGACGGCTGCGATCTGGGCGACCGGGTAGTTCGTGCCGATGTTTGGCTCGTTTTTCACGATCCAGTAATCGGGCATGACCCCGGCATTCGCCATCTTGCCGAGCACTTGTCGCAGTTGCGGATCCGTCAGCGGAACTCCCTGCACCCGCACCGTCAGCCTGAAGTCCGCCCCGATCTTCTGCTTGAGCGGGATCATCCACTCGTACAGGATGCTATCCATTTCACTGAGCGCGAGCCCGGACTTGTTGTCGAGGTTCATGCCGAAGCTCGTCAGGCCCGAGTTCTGCACCACGTCGAGAATGATCGCCGCGCGTACCGAGGCGTTCAGCCCGAGTTGATCGGTGCCGCCGGTAAAGCGCGCAGCCCAGCCGCGCCATGTCTGATACTGGATCGTCGTGTCGACGTGCACGATCGCTGCGCCGGTCGTTGGCGGGGTGCCGCTACCCGGTGTCGTGTATTCCCCGGCGCAGTAGATCAGGACCGCGCCATCGGGCCGGAACCATGCGGCCTTCTCCAGCACGCGCGCGCGGCACCCGCTCGATAGCGTCATCGGGTCTGTTACGCCCACCGGGTACGGCGTGGGGAACGTCGGGGCTGCGTCGGTGATGCTGGACTGGTCGGGGGCTGGTGCGATGGGATCGCGATCGTGGCAGGACGAGACGGCGACTGCGGCAAGCGCGAGCCAGGCAATGGCGAGGCGGCGGGAAAGCTTGAAAGTGAATGTCATGGTAGGTACCCATTGGTGAGCTGGTGATTCCTGAATGGCTGGTGTTGCTGGACGAAACAGGATGATCCGTGAGTTTCCCGGCCACACCAGGGGTATCGGGCGGGAGGACGCGATGCTGAAGCTGTTTGGGCTATATGGAAGGGATATTATCGCCGACTTGGTGGTTCATTCACGTTGGTCCGGGCCACGTGCCTCTCAACGGGGTGAGGCCTGCATCACCGAATGAAGCACGAGGGGCCCGGTAAATTGCAGCATGTCGCCAGAACCTGCCTACGAGCTCACTCGCTGTCCCGTGTGCGACACCCTGGAGAACCGGGAAATCACCAACCAGGAGGAGATGCGGCGCGAAGTGGAGCTACTGTGGGCATTTCATGAGAAACGCCTCAAACCAACGGTACCGGTCGAACGCCTGGCCGATCGGCTGGCATTCTCCCAGCATCCTCCCATTCGTCTCTCACAATGTGCCCGGTGCTCTCACCTGTACCGGAATCCGTGGGAACGGGAGAAGACGCTCCGGGCCACGTACGAGACCTCAGCGTTGAGCGAGGAAGTCCTGCTCGGGCTGTTCGAAACTCAATTTGCCAGCTCGCGCGCCCAGGCGCGGAGACTCACCAGCGTCCTGGGTCGATCGGGCCGAGGGCTCGAAGTAGGGAGTTACGTCGGTGGGTTTCTCGCGGCGTCCAGGGACTGTGGCTGGCGATTCGAGGGCGTCGATGTGAACGAGCAGGTAACGGACTTTGCGCATCGGCAGGGGTTCGCCGTCACCCAGGGGGAAATCGGCGGTGTCAGCCGGAACGCTGCCTACGATGCGATCGCCATCTGGAATACATTCGAGCAGCTGTACGACTCACGAGAGACCTTGATCGCGGCGCGGCGCCTTCTCACGCACAGCGGCATCCTCGCGTTACGTATCCCCAACGGCAGTTTCTATCTCCACTGGCGAAAACGGCTGGAAGGACCCGCTTCTCCGGTGGCCCTGCGACTCCTCTCGCACAATAACTTCCTGACATTTCCCTACCGGCAGGGGTTTACCGAAGGCTCGTTGACGCACCTGCTCGCGTCGTGTGGGTTTTCCGTTGTTCGCGTGTTCGGAGATACCCTGGTGCCGGTGGCTGATGAGTGGACCACCGGATATGGCGCGCTCGAAGAGGTGGTGGTAAAACGATTTCAGCGACTCACCCGGCGTGGGTGGGACTTGCCATGGGTCGAGGTTTACGCGCGCCCTCAGCAGGGGTGATTGCTCATCTTCGATTCAATTATTCGACTGCGCCGACAGCGCCTGCACGATGATCGGCGTCGAAGTATCGCTGTTTCCGATACCCAGTTCCCCGTCGACCCCGCGTCCCCAGCAGGCCACGCCTCCGCCAGTGGTGATACCGCAGTAGGTATTCCATCCCGGGAAGAGCGATTGAAACTGAAACCCCCCGCTCACTGCGGTGGGAGTGTCAAACCGGCTGGTCGATCCCACCGGTTGCGTTCCGATTTCGCCGAATACATTGGGTCCCCAGCACCACGCCGTTCCGTTGGAATCCAGGCCACAGACCGTGAAGCG
>JBDTRF010000171.1:0-8017 GCA_039931815.1 Gemmatimonadota bacterium | reverse complement strand
AAGGTGGCGTGGATCGGCGACGGCAACAACATGGCGAACAGCTGGATTGAATGCGCCGGAACCCTCGGCTTTGAGCTGCGGCTCGCCTGCCCGGAAGGCTACGAGCCGAACCACGAGATCTTCGAGCGGAACGCCAGGCTCACTCCGATCACCATCACCGAGCTTCCGGAAGAAGCGGTGGCCGGTGCCCACGTGATCAACACCGACGTCTTCGCTTCGATGGGCCAGGAGGCCGAGGCCGAGATCCGGAACCAGGCGTTCCAGGGATATATGGTGGATGCGAAACTGATGAAGCTGGCCGATCCGAAAGCCATCTTCCTCCACTGTCTCCCGGCCCACCGGGGCGAAGAAGTCTCGGAAGAAGTGCTGGAGGGACCGCAGTCTCGCGTGTGGGACCAGGCGGAGAACCGGCTGCATGCGCAGAAGGCGCTGATGGCCTTTCTAATGAGTAAGGTCTAGGGCCGAACATTCGTCGTGCTCCAAGGAGTCATTGCGAGCGGCCCCGGGCCGCGAAGCAATCTCCTTGATGGATCAGCAGGAGATCGCTTCGTCGGCTCCGCATCTCTGACTTCGGTGAGGCCCTCGCTGGCCTGGAATGACAACACGGGACGAAAAATATGACTGACACGCTCAAACGCACCCCGCTCTACGAAACCCACAAGGCCTTAGGCGCCAAGCTGGTGCCCTTTGCCGGTTGGGAGATGCCGGTGCAGTACCCGGCGGGCATCATCGCGGAACACAAGGCGGTGCGAACCGATGCCGGAATTTTCGATGTCTCCCACATGGGCGAGATCGAAGTGACCGGGCCGGATCGCAACGCGTTCGTCAACCGGATGACAACGAATGATGTAGGCGCCCTGGAAGCCGGAGAGGTGCAGTACTCCGCCATTCTCTCGCCCGAGGGAACCTTCCTCGACGATTGCACGGTGTACCGCTTCGACGACAAGATCATGATCGTCGTCAACGCGTCGAATGCCGATCGTATCTGGGAGCACCTGGTTTCCCACAAGGGCGGCGCAAATATCCGGCTCAAGAATATCTCGGATGACGTGGGCCTCCTGGCACTGCAGGGTCCGCGCGCCGAGGAGATTCTCCAGGCCGCGACGAAGACGCATCTGCCCGATATCACTTACTATCACTTTACCTCGGGCGAAGTCGCGGGATGTGGCTGCTTCATTTCGCGCACCGGGTACACGGGCGAAGATGGATTCGAGATCTACTGCCGGTGGAAGGACACGGTGACGGTGTGGAACGCGCTGACGGGTCCGGGCAAGGCGCTGCCGATCGGGCTCGGTGCCCGCGACTCCCTCCGCCTGGAAGTGGGGTACGCGCTCTACGGCCACGAGATCGATGAGAACTCGACACCCTACGAGGCCAACCTCGGCTGGATCACCAAGCTCGATAAGGGATCGCCGTTCATCGGAGCGGAAGCCCTCCGCCGGCAGAAGCTCCATGGCGTGAGCCGGAAGATGGTCGGCTTTACCGTGGCGGGAAAAGCGTTCCCCCGACAGGGCTATCCGGTCTTTTATGAAGGCCGCCAGGTCGACGTCGTCCGGAGCGGAACGGTGAGTCCCTCGCTCGGCATCGCCATCGGAACGACGTACCTTCCCGCCGCCGCGGCTAAGGCCGGGACGAAATTTCAGATCGAATGCCGCGGCGAAAAGCTCGAAGCCGAGGTTGTGAAGATGCCGTTCTACAAGGGCGGCTCGGTCAAGAAGGGCAAATGAGTGCATCCCCACCTCGCATTGCCGTACTGACGATCTCGGATGCCGGCAGTCGCGGCGAGCGGGTCGATACTTCGGGCGATGCGATCCGTGATTGGGTGATTGCGAAAAATTACCTGTTGACCGGCCGAGACATCGTCCCGGATGAGACCTCCTCGATTGTCTCCCAGCTGATCGCCTGGGCCGATACCGATCAGGCCGACGTCGTCCTGACGACCGGTGGTACCGGCCCCACGCCGCGGGATATCACGCCGGAAGCAACCTCCATCATTATTGAACGGCCGATGCCGGGCATCGCCGAGGCACTCAGGATGAGCGCCTTTCCCAAAGTGCCGCGAGCGATTCTTTCGCGGGGAGTAGCGGGTATACGAGGAAGGACTCTTATCATAAATCTTCCCGGCAGCACGGGGGGAGTGAAGGACGGGCTCCAAGTCCTGGAGATGATCATCGAGCACGCCGTCGAGCTGCTGCGCGGGAAGACGGAGCACTAAAGAGCTGGGAATGGTGTGTCGTCGTCACGAGAAAGTGGAAGGCCAGGAAACGGATAATGGCAAACAAAAGCGATCAGCGATAACGCGCATTCGCTTGCCAAAATCCCTACGCCATACGCCGTCGAGGCGCTAAGCCAGAGCAATGCCTGAACGCATACTGATCACCATGGATGACATCGAGACGGCAGTGCGTCTCAACGCGGCCTTCGAGGCCGCGGGATTTGTCACGTCCATGGTGGCGCCGATGGATGAATACCGCGCTGCTTTGAAGAAAGACAATCCGGACCTGGTGATCCTGACCGGCGGACTGCACGAGTCTCCCGCGCGGCAGCTGGCCCAGGCGGCGCGCGACGCGGAGATCTCCACCTTTGCGCTCCTCGAGGCCACCGACAGCAGCCGCGCGGAGGGCGATCTCGGCGTCACGGAAATCGCGGTCAAGCCGGTCGAGACCGAAGACGTGCTTCTCACCGCTCGGCGGCTGATCGAGCGGCGGCATCTGCAGGAACGGACCGGCATCGCCGGCGAGAGCCCCGCCATCCAGGAACTGCTGGTGCGGATCGAGCAGATGGCGCCGGTCTCCAGCACCGTCATGATCCAGGGCGAGTCGGGGACGGGCAAGGAGCTGGTCGCCAAGGCGCTGCACGATCTTTCGCCCCGTCGAGGCAAGCCGTTCATCGCGGTGAACTGCGCGGCGCTGCCGGAGACGTTGCTCGAGTCCGAGCTGTTCGGCCATGAAAAGGGTTCGTTTACCGGTGCCGCGGAGCGAAGGCTGGGTCGATTCGAGCTGGCGGACGAGGGGACGATTTTCCTGGACGAGATCGGCGAGGTCCCGGCCAGCGTCCAGGTGAAGCTGCTCCGGGTGCTGGAGAGCCGGATTTTTTTCCGGGTAGGCGGGACCCAACCGATCAAGGTGGACGTGCGCGTCCTGGCGGCGACCAATCAGAACCTGAAAGACCTGGTCCAGCTGGGGCAGTTCCGGGACGATCTCTACTACCGGCTTAACGTTCTCAATATCTACCTGCCGCCGCTCCGCGAGCGGAAGCAGGACATCCCGCTTCTTCTCCGCCGATTTGTCCGCGAGTTCGCGAAGACGCACGACCGGCCGTTCCGGGGCATTACCCAGGAGGCGATGCGTCTCCTGGTGGATGCGCCGTGGCCCGGCAACGTGCGCCAGCTGCGCAACCTGGTCGAGTCGATGGTCGTGCTGGCGCCGGGGAACGAAGTCCGCGCGTCTGATATTCCGCCCGACATCCTGGAGAGCAACACCCGCCTCCTCCCGATGCGCGTCTCGCAAGGCTCGCGCGATGTGCCGGCCCAGGAGTTCGAGTTCATTCTCCGGTCGCTGGTCGAGCTGCGTTTACAGGTGGAGGAGCTCCGCCGCCGGCTCGATGAACGGCCGCAGCGGGTGCAGGTGATTGATCTCGGTGAAAGCCAGCCGATTCACGAGTTCATGACCGATGATAAAGAGGAGCCGGAAACGGTGCTCTATCGCTCGGGCATGACCATGGCCGACGTTGAGAAAGCAGCGATCCAGGCGGCGCTCGAGGAGTACAAGGGAAACCGGCGCCGGGCGGCGGAAGTACTGGGGATCGGGGAGCGGACGCTCTATCGGAAGATCAAGGCATACCATCTTGGCTGACGTCCTTTTCCTGGATCAGCAGACTCAACCGCCGTTTCCGACCATCAGCAGGCAACAATCCGATCATTCAACATCCAGGAGGAACAACGACTGGGGACCAGGGATCTCGCCTCCCCACCTCCCATCCCTCTGAGGCTCTGCCTGATATAGCATTAAGCCCGATTTCCCCCCGTTTCTTCACAATTGGCCAAGGTCAGAATCCCCCGATAACCTGTAAGTCCGCAAGGCGCAGTAGTTTGCATATCGGTGGGTCTATTGACACAAGAGGGCGCAACCCGGATATTACTTCCGGGTCCTAACCCGTTCGCTCCCAAGGCATCCACTCGTGATTTTTTCGATTGACTCGGCGTCGTGTGTCGCCTGCCTCGCGTGTGTCCGGGTTTGTCCCACCGAGGCGGTGGCGGTTGAGGAACCACTGGTCCGCATCGTCGATGAGGCGTGCATCCGGTGCGGCCTCTGCGTGCCGGCCTGTCCTCACGATGCCATTGATGTCAGCGGAGAAATCGGCAGGGCGCTCACCATCGCCGCGTCCGGTGCAGGGGCCCTGATTCTCCACCCGGATGCCGCGGCGCATTTCTATCCCGCGACCCCGGAGCAGGTGATCAACGCCTGTTACGCGTCCGGATTCCGCTCGGTGTATCGCGGGGTCATCGGCGATGAGCTGGTGGCGGCCGAGTATCTCAAGCTCTGGGACGATTCCTCCTGGGGCACCATGATCCGGTCGACCGACCCCGTGGTGGTGGAGACGATCACCAGCCTGTACCCCCAACTGGTGCCGTACCTCGCGCCGATTACGTATCCTCCGGTGGCCGAAGCGCGCTATCTCCGAGCGCTGCACGGCACCGATCTCCAGATTGTGTACGCCGGTGTCTGCCCCCCGACGGGGAGCCCCGATCTCGATGCCGGTATCACGTTCGCCGACCTGGCGCAGCTCTTCAAGCTGCGCGGGATCGATCTCGTGTCCCAGCAGTCGTTCTTCACCCGGATTCCGGAAGAGCGCCGGCGATTCTTAAGCGCCGCGGGCGGGATGCCGCTGGCCCTGCTGGAGGAGGTTCGTCAGACCAACGCGCGGTTCCGGAAGGTGCGGGGCCTCTCGACGCTTCCGGCCCTCTCGCGCGCGGTGACCGTCGATCGGCTCGACCTGGGCTTTGTCGATATCCTGTCGTATGACGGCTCGCTCGATCACCCGCTCTCCGGCCCGCCCGAGCAGTTCTTCTGGCGCCGGGCCGTGGTGCAGCGGAGCGAGCCGCCCCGGAGCCGGAACCCGGTGGTGGACAGCGCGGTGGTGGCCAGTATCGGGGCGACCTTCACTATGCAGCCCCCTCGCACCTCGCCCGACCCGGTCACCGTGAGCAACGTGCTCAAGGCCATCGGGACCGGTCCCAACGGGCGTCCCTGGGACTGCCGCGCCTGCGGGTTCGAGAGCTGTCAGCGATTCGCCGAGGCGGCTGCGCTGGGCCGGGCACTCATGCGGCAGTGCGGACCCTACCAGCTCAAGCGGGCGGACGAGGCTCACCGCGCCGCCGCGGTGGATGAGCTGACCGGGCTTGCCACCTTCAAGGTGCTGCAGGACCGGATCCAGTTCGAGGTCGAGCGCAGCAAGCGGAGCGGCGAAGGGTTCGCGCTTCTCTTCATTGACCTCGATCATTTCAAGGTGGTGAACGACGAGTTCGGGCACGAGGCGGGGAACGACGTGATACGCCACGTAGCCGAGGAGATCAGGAGCGCGGTCCGCGCATCCGACCTCGCGGCGCGGTACGGGGGAGACGAGTTCGTGGTCATCCTCACCCGCACCGACCTGGCCGGGGCCAACCGGGTAGCCGAGGCGCTCCGGGCCGGCATCGAGGGGGTGGGACGGCGGCTGGGTTATCCGCTGGGCGTCATCACCGCCAGCGTGGGGGTCGCCGAGTTCAACCCCGGCCGGCCGGCCGAAGATGACATGCTGGTCCTGGCGGACCGGGCGCTCTACATCGCCAAGGCCGCCGGGAAGAACACCATTGGGATGGTGGGCGAGATTCTTGCCTCCAGCTAAAGTTCTGGAAGTATCTGCCGATAGGCGAAATACAGGCCAGTTTTATCAGGCATCCTTCGGGGCCTGAGGCCATGATCACTTTGACCGGACCAGGAACGACGTGACTTCTTTTTCTCCCCGTTCTGACCCATCGGGCCGTCCCGCCGATGCTTCCGCCCCGGCCCCCGATCCGTGGGGTGTACGCCGGGCCGAGAACCTGCTGACCAGCCTGGAAGGCGTCCTCTCCGCCCGGGTGGTCACCACACCGCTCGGCGAAGTAAGTGAGATCCACATCCTGGCCCAGGCCGGGTTGCAGCCCAAGCAGATTGTCCGGAACATCGAGTCGGCGCTGCTGGCCCAGCTCGGCCTCAAGATCGACCATCGGAAGATCAGCGTGGCGCAGACCGCGGAGGTCCGCCCGCTCGAGGCACTGGACCGGGACGCGGTCAAGGAACGCTCGATGCAGCGGGGGCTTCTGTTCGAGTCCCTGGCGGTGGCGCCGGGCCGGCCCCACCGGATCAGCATCCGGGTGGCGCTCAGCTTCGATGGCCACAGCGAAATGGCGGAAGAAGAGGCCAGCGACACGCCACGGAGCCGGGTCGAGGGAGCCGCCCGCGCGACGACCATGGTGCTGGACAAGCTGCTCAAGGACAACTCGGTGGCGCTGGAAGGTGCCCGGATCATCGAGGCCTTCGACCGGCAGTTTGTCTTTGCCGGCGTCCAGGGCCTGGGTGGCCGGGAGTCGGTGTTGCTGACCGGCACGGCGGAAATCAAGGAAAGCTCGGAGCGCGCGGCGGTGTTTGCCGTGCTCGACGCGACGAACCGGTGGATCTCGGCGCGCCGGCCGGCGTAGGGCACAGGACGGAACTGCGATACGCGATACGCGATACGCGCGTAGTCGAACAATCAAATCAGCAATCAACATTTCTTAGATCATAAATAGTGGTTGGATTTTCACCCGAATAAATTCGGCCGTCTGGCCGGAAAGGAAAATGAGGGAGGGGGCCCCGGTTAAGCAGGACAAGGAACATCAAGGCAGGAACTAGCGGAGGAGTTAGGAAAAAAACGAGCGGAGCGTCTGGTGAGTCATAGCGAGACTTGCCACTTCCCGTGGTACCATTCACTCGAAGTCCCCTGAAAGGGGAACGCTCATATGAACATGCTCATGGTGGTAATCAGGTTCGTAGCTACCCATCTTGCGATGACCGCTACGAAGTCCGAAGAACAGAGTTGGTAGTATACCGGGCGTCTTCCCTCAGATCTCTGTGATGAAGAAGCTGAACCTAGTAAACCTGTATGTGTTCATAGTCGCCGCTGCGGCAATTCTCGCCGCAGCGGCCACGTCCTTCATGCCTTCCACGGATCCGGGTGGGGTGTGGGAGATTGTCGCGTTCATTACTGTTGCACTTGTCTTACATCGAACCGGCACTACGCTAAAATTTCAGGGGAGTGGATCTACCGCGTTCATCATCAATCTTTCTGCAGGCATACTGTTTGGTGCTGCATGGAGCGCCCTCGTAGCAGGCACGTCGCTGGGCCTAAGTCAGCTTCTTGATAAGAAACCTCTAAAGAAAGTAGTCTTTAATAGCGCGCAGATCGTGATCGCAATTGTTGTCTCCCTTTTTGTTTATCACTCGTTAGGTGGACAAATACCCCCTGCTTACCTGACCCACTCAGATGGCGTGTCACCCTTGGCTGTTCAACGGGATTTTGCTCTCTTCTTCGCCTTTGCTGCCCTATACTTTGTTGTCAATTCAGTTCTCGTAAGCACTGCGATTGCCCTGAGTTCTAAGAGGCCATTTGCTGAAGTATGGACTGGCAATACCCGAGGAGTATTGGGATACGATTTGGGAGCTAGCGCAATCGCGATGGTAATGGCCTGGCTATTCATCTGGAGTCGGGTCCATTGGCACTTTGGGGCAATAGGAATCCTTGCGGTTGTCCTTCCCATAGCGTTTGTCCGAAAGACATACGGAATGTATAGAAATCTTGAAGCAACCAGTCAGGAACTTCTTGAGGTCATGGTTAAGGCCATTGAAGCAAGAGATCCCTATACTTCTGGTCATTCCGAGCGTGTTGCCCATTTGTCAAAGGCTATTGCGCAAGAGCAAGGTGAGCTCAGTGCAGATGAAATACAGAAAGTCTTCAAGGC
>JBDTRF010000170.1:0-8035 GCA_039931815.1 Gemmatimonadota bacterium | reverse complement strand
CGACGATGATCTACTACGACCAGGGCATGTTCGAAGAGGTCAACTACATGACCTCCGCCGTTCCCGCCGAAGTGCTGGCCGGCGGCGTCTCAATCAACATGGTGACCAAGGTGGGCGGCAACACGTGGAAGGGCAACGTCCGCTACAGCTACTCGAACAACGACCTGCAGGACGAGAACTGGGCCCCGACGCAGCGCTCCGGGCTGGAAACCTTTCGCCAATCCGAGTCAGAATGTCTCCGGCCTCCGCCAGGGTCATCAAACCAGAGGTGGCCGTGATCGCCCTCTTTTCTCCCAGCATAAGCTCGCTCGGCACGTTTGTCCTGGAGGATGCGGAACAGGTTCCCGCGACCCGTGTTTCACGAGCGGAGACGACCACCACGTTGCGCGGTATCCTGGTGGACCACTTTCAGATCGTGCTGTTTAACCGCCAGACTGGGGAGGTATTGACCCGATTTCGATTGTAGTGGATGCGTTGCTGGCCTTGGCGCGAAGCAGGGGAGGGGTCAGATACCTCTTGATTTTCGGTGTTTATTCGGTATACTGGAAGGGGAATTTTCCGGAGCAGTCGAATGGCCAGCACCGATCTCAAAAGCAAACTGGATATCCTGATGGCGCTCGCCGTGGACGATCGGGACGGCCGCCCGACACCGCCTCGGCTTCGGCACGCCACGGAATCCGGATCACTCAGTCCCCTCAACATCCGGGATCTTCGCACCGGTCCAGGTCAGAGAACCAAACTGCTTCGCGTCCTGATGACCAACGCCTGCAGCTTCAACTGCCACTATTGCCCCATGCGTCGCGACCGAGAACTTCCCCGTACCCTGCTCAAGCCCGAAGAGCTGGTGCGGATTTTTCTCGGAGCAAGGAGTCGCGGTTGGTGTGAGGGATTGTTCATCACGACCGGAATCCCCGGCCGGCCGGTCGCCGTCATGGATCAACTGATTACCGCGCTCGAGTTGCTCCGCGAGAAACACCGCTTTGCCGGGTACATCCACGTCAAACTGGTTCCCGGGGCCGATGACGCCCAGATCGAACGACTCACCTCGCTCGCGAGTCGAGTCTCCGTCAACTTCGAGACGCCGTGCGGCGCGACGCTGGCACCGATCGCGCCCGAGAAGAAGTGGGAAACGACCCAGGCAAACTTTGAACGGGTTCGGGACCTGGTCGTCAGTGAGCGCGAGGCGCGGGGACACGGCCGGCCGATCGATCCCCTTCATCCTGGTGGCGCGTCCGGCATGACCATGCAGTTTGTGGTGGGGGCCACCCCCGATACCGATCGTACACTGATCGGCACGGTAGCGCGTCTTCGGAGCGGCGGTGGTGTGCACCATCCGCAGTTCAGCGCGTTTCGTCCAATCGTTCGCACCCCCCTCGAGGCAATGCCGGCAACTCCCGCCCTCCGGGAGCATCGTCTCTATCAGGCGGCGCACCTGCTCACTGACTACGGCTTCCACGCCGAGGAAGTCGAGTATGAGAAGGATGGCAATCTTCCTCTCAACCTGGATCCAAAGGCCGCCTGGGCCCTGGCTCACCCGGAGCTTTTTCCGGTCGAGATCGGACAAGCATCGTACCAGGAACTCGTTCGGGTGCCCGGTATCGGGCCGGTCGTCGCGCGAAGGATCGTCGAGGGAAGACGATCGACCTCGTTCCGTGGTCTCGCCGATCTCAAGAAGATCGGCGTCATTACCGCCAGGGCGGCAGGGTTCCTCGCGCTTCGCGGGCGCAAACTCGCCACGACCCGGTGGACAGAACAGCTGGGTTTCTGGTCCCCGGAAAACGAAGTCGGGGCATATCACCTGACGTATGAGGTGAGCCCGGGGACTTTTCGTTAGCCAGTACGCAAGCCGTCAGTCGCGGTCTCAGGGCCTCTGCATTCCGCCTCGCGCCCGGTTCACTCATCCGCAAGGTTGAAAGTTACGATCACAAATTCATCCGACTCGACGCCCCCCGCCGCAGAATACATCCGCCGAGCCGAGGCATTGGTTCGTTCGGTTCCCAGCCAGGCTTCTGTGCAGTCGAGCTCGCGGCCGCGTTCAAACAATGCCTGCATCAGTCGCCTGCCGATACCCTGGTTTTGATAGACGGGTGCGACGCCGACCTCATTCACCCAGAGCTCCGGCGGTTTGTCAGGGTGAACGTAGTGCACGGCTGAGGCCATGCCTATGACCTCGCCGTTCTGAATCGCGACAGCCAGGTGGTGCCTTGGGTCGGCAAAAAATTCGGCCGCCCACCTTGCATCGACCGGGTTGTCAAAAACACCGGTCGCAACGCGGTCGAGGACTGCTCCTTCATTTGACCGAAGCATTCGAACTGTAATAGGCAATCGCTGGTCCCTCCCACCCGAAACAATAAAATATCTTCTGTTAATGCCAGCTCAGCCCTAATCCGACCTGGAAGGATGACGTGAGGCTGGAACTTCGACCGTTATATCGAAAGTAGCGAGCCTCAATCATGGGGTGAAGCGGCCCTGGGCCCCCCGTCGCGATGTTGCTTCCGAGCGCGATGCCGAATGCGTGAGCCGAAGGTCTGACCGTGCTTCGGGAAAACCAGGTCCAGTTTGGAGTCACGCCAAGTGAAACGCGTGCACCGGCCACCCGCGTCGACCGGTAAGCCCCCAATCCGATGGATCTGGTGTCGACGGGGCCGGTGGGTGCGACGCAGTTTGTGTTTGCCGGGCACATGAATCCGGCGGGCCTGATCGACGATTCACCGATGTGCTGAGTCACCAGCTCAAATGCTCCAGCCCAGCTGGAACTGAATCGATACCCCAGTCGGTAGCTCGCATTGATCCCCGTCCTGGGGAGGGAAATGGAAGCGGGGTGTTCCTGGACTCCCAATCCGATCGCAAGACTGGCGAATGCGGGTCCGTTGTTCTGCGCTACCAGCGCGGAAGGGAGCATCAGGAGCAGCGATGCCACCGAACACCGACGGCACGTGGACATGGATGGGTCATTCTCTCAGACGGTCAGGAGCTCAGTGCTCACCGGAAGGGCTTTGTAAGGGTTCGGGTCTTCCACAAGGACGCCACGATGGCGGCGCTCCGCACACCCCGGTCCTTTGGTGGGTTCGTGGTCAGGTCTCCGCCGGACTGCCTGTGGGTGCATCTTCCTCCACCGCCACGTATTGGCGGTTGGCCCGCCGCATCATCTCGGCAAAAACCCGCAGAGCTTCAGGTTCGAATTCCGTTCCCCCGTGCTCTTCCATGTACGCCAGCGCGACTTCGCTCCCCCACGCATCCCGGTACGGCCGGTTGGTACACAAGGCATCGTACACATCACACACGTGCACCAGGTGACTGGCCGGATGGCAGGGGCGCCTGTAGGAGAGATTCGGGTAGCCCTTTCCGTTCAGGAGAATGTGGTGCTCATAGCTAACCACCGCGGCGAGATCCAGCTCCTGCTGACGAGTGAGCAGCAGCTTGGCGCCCTCGACGGGATGCTGCTGCATGATGGCCCGTTCCTGCTCGGTGTAGGGGCCTGCCTTGTTCAGGATCTCGATCGGGATTCGTACCTTTCCCAGGTCATGCAGCAGGCCGGCGATGCCGAATACCCTCACCTCTCCCGGGTTTAATCCCATCGCTTCCGCCAATCCCATGGCGAGAACCGAAACGTTCGCCGAGTGCGTCGTGGTGTACTGATCGTATTCCTTGAGTTCAAGCAGCGGAAGCAGCATGCTGCTCCCCTGGTGCATGGCAATTGAAAGGGACTGTACTACCGCTTCGACCTCCGCCATCGGCAGCCGGTTGTGTTCCGCCACCTCGCGATGCATCCACTTGATGGTTTCGCTCTCTTCCCGGAGACTGAAGCTCATGGTCGCCGTCGTAATCGCGTGGGCGAAATCGCTGGCATTCGTTCCCGCCACCTGGATCGCCCCAAACCGTATGCTGGGCCGACTCTGTTGTCGGACCATGGCGGTATCCGCCGGAGCGCGGTTCAGCCGTTCGTACATATCGATCAGGAACCGCTCGAACTCCTCCCGGGTCACGGGCATGCTGATTTCGATCCGCTCGATTCCCGCCTGGGTCATTCGCGAGGCCCAGGGCCAGCCCTCGAGTGACACCAGCACTTCCTTCCCGTGGACCACCTCCCGACCCAGGATGGAAAAGCGCGCCTCGGGCTCACCCTCGAGAAGCGTGAGCAGTTTCTCGTATGTGTTATCGACCACCTTTTCCCTGGCCGGATGCCCCCGGGGGTAAAGCTGCATGGCCAGCATGCATTGACCGATGCCCAGCAGCCATCCCTCACCGGGGTTCACGGCTTCACCGGCGGAAGGGCGGCGATTCGAATCATTTCATCTCGACTCTTCCGGGCGAGCGCCAGGGAAGCTGCCGCGGACGTATCGTGTGACCAGGTTGCCGCCAGGACACTGAGAATGGCCAGCAGTTCGGGTGTTTTCGGCGCGAGCTTTTTCTGACGGAACAATCGGCGACGGCCCAGTGACTGTTCCACCAGCCATCGACCAACCTGTGGGCTGGTAGAAAAAGACAGGACGCGGATCGCCTGAACCCGCAGCTCGATGGGCCAGTCCCGCCGGTTAATGGTGGCCAGGATGCTCGCCCCTGCCGCGGGTGGAAACTGTTCCTGGGCCATCGTCAGCCCCAGGGCCACGATTTGTGGATCTTCGTCCTTGATGGCCCTGATGATCGTTTCCTCGTAGTACTCGGGCTTTCGGAAAAGGATCTTGAGCGCCTCGCGCCTCACTCTGGCATCACCATGGGAGGCATAGGGCATCACCGAAAAATCAGGTGGGAGCGAGGGCATGGAACCGAGCAGCCCGAGGAGGTTGCGCTGGAGATACCATGCGGCATCGGGGAGGCGCCCGACGACCAGCGGCCCGATCTCAGGGCCGAGGTGACGGAGCCAGGTCATCAGTCTCCGACGAACGGTTCGAGAGCTGGCCTGGCTCAGGGCGTCGAGCATCGGTATAGCGGCGCGCGGGCCAAGTCGACTGATGAGTGATTCGACCGCTCCCGACTCCACTTCTTCCGCCATTAACAGGTGCTCGAGGGCCTGTGGCGTTGCCAGGTGATCCCATGCCGCCACACTGGCGGCGGAATCCGGGGAACCTCTCAGGAGGTCGAGCAGGGCAGACACTTCCCCAGCGGCAATCATGGTATCAATGGCATGATCAAGCATGGGCCCGGGAACCTCCACCTCGAGACTCATCTGGACGATGCGTAATGCCGGCGATTCCGGGGCCTGCGCGGTCGCGTCGACTGGATTGGTTGACCGGGCCAATCGGTCCAACACGCCGGTATGACTGGTCGGATTGGGATCTTTCAGCGACCATTGGTCGAGCAGCCGCCGGACACTGTCGCGAACCGCCGCCTCGGCCGCCGGCCGAACCTGGGCCGGACCGGTATCCGCCTGCAAGGCGAGCTTGTTGAGGATTCTCAACAGGGTGTGGGAGATCGACTGCCCCGATTCCGCCGCGGTGGCATTCAGGATCAGGAGGACCGTGCTCACGGGGAGATCACTGGTCGCCATCTGCACCATCTCACGTCGTTGGTCCAGCGACGCCCCCAGCTGCAGCAGCTGGCGCAATGTCTGGGGAGATACGGTCCGCAACAGCTCCTGCAACTGGACATTGACCTCCTTCGCATCCCCCGCAGCCGACCGTCCGGTCTCCCGCCCAAGTTGAAGCAGATACTCGACGATGACCCTGTCGTACTCGATATCGTCTTTCCTCGCTTCGATGGCGTGCGCGACATGCTGCACACTGGCACCGGCCATATCCGTGACATCCGAGGCGAGCGCGCTCGCGGCCAGTGCCATCCACAGCTGTACGGCGGGATTGGTGTTCAGTCTGGCGCTGGTGCCAGCTCCGACGCTTCCGCGGGGTTTCCCTTCCCCAGCGAGCATCAGCTGCTCATAGGCGTGCCGCTCGAGCTGGATATGCGCCCACCGTCGCTGGTCCCGGTCGCGGGTGAGTCCCAGCGGTCGATCCGCCAGACGTGCGGCCGACATTGCCGCGACCAGGTCTTCCAGCTCGTGGGCGCCAACACCGCGCCAGAACCGCACGACACCCAGCTGCTGGCGGTGCAGCTGCTCCGCCAGCTCGCGGAGGACGGCGTGGTTGGGGTCGGTCGAGGCACCATCGATGATAAGACGATCACTGGCGACGCCAATCGCAAAGCTTTCGCGGTCCAGCATCAGGGAGCTCAGTCGCATCGCCGCGGCACTGGCGGAAGAAGTCAGGATGGGGTGGTTAGCGGGGTAGGCCGCCTGCTGATGCAGGTAGATCGAGAACTGGACAAGAAAATTGGAGACCTCGGCGGGCAACACAGTGCGTGCGCCCACCGGTGCCTGCGCAGGGTCCTGCGGGGAGACGGGCGAGGTCGGTCGCATGCCTCAGATCTTACTTCAAGGGATCAGGGAATCCCTAACCTACTGCAAATCACTCCCGGAAGATACCCGTTCGACCTTTCACCGCCCTCTATCGGTCGGCACCTGGTGGAACTCCGGGCCCCGTGGGTAACTGGGCGATGACGGCGTCTTTCTCTGCCGCGAGGCCGAGCCAATCAAGCGCCGCATCGATGTCGCGAAAAACCTGCAATTCTTCCCCGTTGCCCTCCCGCAGAGTCTGGAACATGCGCGCCATCCCAAAAGCCAGGTCCGATGAAACGACCAGGGCACGTCGTGACCCGGCGCCGAAGGGGCTTATGGCAGCGAGCCGACGCACGGTAAAGGTGTCGAGCTCGAGTCGCTCCGCGTCCCGCAGATCGCTCAACTGAGAAAAGGTGGGTTGGAATCGCGGGTCTTCGGTCAGTTCTCGAGCATGAACCATAAAATCGTCATTCGTGACGACTCCCCAGCCGCGCGAGAGGACAAGGTGGCGGTGGGGATCGATGTTATAGGCGCCAGGCATAGTCGTTCCTGGTTTCGGGGCCGGCGAACAGGATAATCACTCTTCGGTATGATCCCCCAGCTTTTTCCGGTATAACTTCCGGATCAGTGCCCATACATCTGATTACCTCGATCAGTGGAGTTCGTTGAAATGAGTGCCCTCCGTGAACCAAAACCCGTAACCCTGCGATGCCCTGGATGTCATCGTATCAATCGGATTGATCTCTCCCGCAAAGACGGCGCGCCCCGGTGTGGAAGTTGTGGCCATCTGTTACGACTGGATCAGCCAATTCTGGTCAATGAGTCGGATTTTGATCGCACTATCCGGGACGCCTCGGTTCCCATCCTGGTAGATTTTTATGCGGACTGGTGTGGCCCCTGCACGATGATGGCGCCGACACTGGACCAGATGGCTCGGGACCACGCGGGAGCCGCCCTGATTCTCAAGATCGATACCGAAATTGACCAGAGACTGGCAAGCCGATTCTCGATTCGCGGGATTCCAACCCTGATCGCATTCAGGGATGGCAGGGAATCCGGCCGTCACGTTGGACTGGCACAACGGCAGGAGCTCGAACGACTGCTTGGCTCGATACCGTGAGTTGCCCCTTGGCCCAGACTGCTGGAGGTCTCGGGATTTCTCCCCGTCGTTCCGGCCCGCCCATTACCACATGACCCAGGCCCAGACCGCACCGCTCAGAATGAGTCCGGTCAGGAATGCCCGGTAGCACCATTCGAGGTAGTAGTATTGTCGCTTGAGAAAAATGGCACCGTAGGCCCAGACCGCGTCTGCGATCTGATCGTGCACCGCGTTGGGATCGACCGAGAGATTGCGTAGGGCCGCCCGATATTCATCGCCCGAAAGACTGGCGAAGTGGGTGAAGGTGAGGATATTGAATCCCCGCTCGCCGGGGCGGGGAGGCTTGCGACGAGGCGCGGGTGGGCGCATGGACATGACGGCGCAGAGTGCGGCGATCAGCGAAAAGACGACCAGGGTAAGCGCGGGATAGCGTGTCTCCTCGACAAAAGCCCGGCCCAGGCTGTACGTCGTCACCCCCGCGCAAATCGTGAGCATCACCTGGGCTTTGTTGTCTGCCGAGCGGCTGAGATCAAGTTGCGCGTTGACCCCAATTCGGAGCAACGTGTCGACCGCACGGAACGAGCGGCTTTCGGCCGACCTGGGTTTGG
>JBDTRF010000169.1:0-8112 GCA_039931815.1 Gemmatimonadota bacterium | reverse complement strand
GTCAATGTAGGACCAGTGTTTCTCGCGTGGTAACCGAAATAATGCGACATGCGTAAAACAAACGCATTGACATTAAATCACTTCTATTCAAAGGATGGCGACGGAGAGTATTTGTCACGACAGCGCGAGAACATGATGAGCATCAAAGCTGGTTATTCGAATTCACCTCCTCACCCTCACCCCATGAATTGAGAAAGCTGTTTTCCCACAACCGGTCATCGCACGCGTCAGGTTAACTGGGGTTTCGCGTTTTCACGATTCCATGCTCCGTCGCCGACCGACGGCCCTGGATACTCGAGTCTGGTATTCGTACCTCCCATCCTCGGTACCTGTTTGACGCGAGAGAACCCAAAAACATGGCAATGTGATCGGTGAGATCTCGATCGTCACATTGCCATTCGCCATCCGCGTGCGAACTCCCTTGTGTTTCTTTCAGTTCCTCTAAACAACGCACACAAAAATGCCCCCAGATAGAATCGAGGGGGCGGGCGCAAAACGTTGCGAGTTCTTCTAGCCGCAATACTCGTCCAGCTGATGAAACCCTATCAGCACTTCACGCGGCTTGCTTCCATCCGGAGCGCTCAGGATTCCCGAATAATGCAGTTGATCGATAATCCGCGCGGCCCGACCGTACCCGATTCTCAGTTTTCGCTGCAGCAATGAAGTGGAACCGCCCTGGTTCTGAATGCAGGCTTCGGCCGCCTCCCGGAACAGCGGATCCTTTTCCCCTTCCACCGGCTCGGCGCCACCTTCGCCATCCTCGGCCGCCTCCAGCGCCCGAATCTCCTCGAGGATATCACTCTCCGGTCGATCGGAGGCCAGGGCCAGTTGAGTGCGCCGCTCGGCAAACCACAGCATCACCTTTTCCGTATCCTCGGTGGCGATGTAAGCGCCCTGCAATCGCATCGGCTCGCTTTTGCCGGGGGGGAGAAACAGCATGTCTCCATTCCCCAGCAACGCCTCAGCCCCGTTCTGGTCCAGGATCGTGCGACTGTCCACCTTGGAGGCGACCCGGAAGGCAATCCGGCAGGGAAAGTTGGCCTTGATAAGACCGGTAATCACGTTCACCGACGGCCGTTGCGTGGCCAGGATGATATGGATGCCGATGGCCCGCGCCTTCTGGGCCAGCATGGCCAACGGCGTCTCGACCTCGCCCTGCACGGTCATCATCAGGTCGGCCAGCTCATCGACGATCATGACGACCAGGGGCAGGGGCCCCTCGGTGTAGATCTCTCCAGTCGGCGGCTCGGGCGGAGTATCCGGCGCTTCGGCGGCCACAATACTTAACGTCAGTTTCGGGCGCTCCGGCATGCGCAGCGGTTTGCCTTCTTCCGCTTTCCGGTTGAAGTCCGCGAGATTTCGCGCGTTATTGGCGTGGAGCAGCTTGTACCGCCGATCCATCTCCGACACCGCCCACTTGAGCACCGACGCCGCGTCATGATTGTTGGTGACAACCTTGTGCCGCAGGTGGGGCAGGTCATTGTACATCGACAGTTCGACCATCTTGGGATCTACCATGAGAAGGCGAAGATCCTTCTTGCCGTAGTGGTAGACCAGGCTGGTGATGATCGTATTGATGGCGACCGATTTTCCCGAGCCGGTGGCACCGGCGATCAGCAGATGGGGCATCTTGGCCAGATCGGCGATGACCGGCTTGCCTTCCAGGTCCCGCCCCAGCGCGATCGGCAGTGCCGCGCGCGAATTCTGCCACTCCTCGCTGTCGAACAGTTCGCGAAGCGTCACCATGCGGGCGACCGGATTGGGCACTTCGACGCCGACGGCACCCTTGCCCGGAATGGGGGCGACACGAATCGAGGGCGCCCGCATGGTGATCGCCATGTCATCCGCCAGCGCAGCGATCCTGCCGGCTTTAACACCGGGCGCGGGGACCACTTCGAACTGAGTCACCACCGGACCGGTGGTCCGCCCGGCGATCGTGGCCTCGACCTTGAAGGTCCGCAGCGTGTCGATCAACTTCTGCCCCAACCGGTCGAGTGTCGCCACATCTGCTACGGCGTCGGACGATGGTGGCGGCGTCAGGAGCTCCACGGGGGGAAATCCAGTCTCATCGACGCCGGAACCCGCCGAAGCGGGACGCGCCGGCGGCTTCTTCGGCTTCTTGTCTTTACGATCCGGTCGCACCCGCTCGATGATCTCATTGTCCTCGGAATCGTTAATCCGTTCAGCCGCCTTCTGCCTGGCCGGCAACGAGGTTTCCGGCTCCGACGGAAGCCCGTCGCCCGCGGGCACCCCTTCCAGCCGTTTGAGCGGATGCCAGGCGAGCGTGAGGAGGGTAAGGGCGGAAAGCGCGAGAAAGCCAAGGAGCAGGCCACCCGCGAACCCGATCAGATTGTAGACGGCTGTTGCGAGAAAACCCGGAACCATGCCCACCGCGCGCTCGGGCCAACCCCACTGTTCGAGAGGAGGATCGAACGCCTGGACCGTAATCCGGCTCAGTACCCCGATAAAATAGGGGACCAGGACACTGAGACCGCCGAGGAGAAGGGCGGCCTGCTTCATCGAAACCCGGGGAGTCCGGTCAAACCCGGATAGCGCGAGCCCGAATCCCAACAAAGGAAGACCAACAGCGCCCGCTCCAAAGCCCCGCCAGAGCATTCGCCCGATCGCGCCGCCGATGGTGCCGGTTATGCCGAAGGGGAGGAGAGTAAGGCCAAGAAAGAGGCCGCCGACAAGGGCCGTGATGGCGCCCAGTCTGCGTCGCGCGTCTTCCGTCATATCGAAGGAGAAACCGCAGTAACCCGGCGCTCGTGATACTGGGCCAGGACCGGATAGGCATCGGGGCGGGCGCAATCGGCGACATCGTCGCCGAATCCGAGTGACAGAAGTTCTCGGCCTGCCCGGCTGGCGCGAAGCGGCCGGTCCCAGCGATCACCGTAACGCCGGACCAGGTCGAGGCAGGCCAGGGCGGAGTCGTTGAGCCCCTTGGCCCGTCGCCGTCCACCCATGGCCGCGACGGCAAGCCGACCGGCACAGTACGCGTCGTCCAGGGAAAAAGAGTTCTCTCGGCCACCGCAGAGGATCAACAGATCCTTGTCCCGCTCGAGTACTTCCTGGGCTCGCTGCCCCGCCAGGGTGATATTGGCCGCAGAGGCGACGTAGACACCGGCAGCACTCGGGATGCCGAGCAGCGCCCTGGTTCCGTTCGTAGTGCGAAACACGAGCAGCTTACCCCGGACAACCTCCTCGGTCATTTCGGCCGGTGTGTTCCCCAGGTCAAACCCTTTGATTCGCTCACAGTTCTGTTCCCCGGCCAGGAGGACATCACCCCCAAGGGTCTGCTTGAGCTTGAGCGCTTCTTCAGTATCCGACACCGGGATGATGGCCTTGGCCCCATGATTCAAGGCGGAGCACATGGTCGTGGTGGCGCGCAGGATATCGATGACGAACACTGTGCGCCCCGCGGTCTCCATGCTGTTGAGGCCGAGGGGGGTAAAAACGATATCGAGTCTCATGCTTCAGGCCGCAGGAGGTAGGATTCCCGTTCGAGGAACCTGGTATCGACCCGGCCGGCGGCAAAATCAGGATGGCGAATCACCCGAGCAAGAAAGGGGATCGTGGTGGTGACACCTTCGAGAATGAAACTGTCCAGGGCCTGTCCCATCCGGCCCAGTGCCTCATCCCGGTTGTTGCCATGCACGATGACCTTGGCCAGCAATGAGTCGTAATAGGGAGGTACGGTGTACCCCGCGTAGACGTGACTATCCACCCGCACACCGGGTCCACCCGGCGGATGATACGCGGTGATGAGCCCGGGACAGGGCTGAAAATTCCGATAGGGATCCTCCGCATTCACCCGGCATTCGATGGCATGTCCCCGCAGGTGGCTGCCATCGCCCTTGAAGCTCAGCGGTTCGCCCGAGGCGACACGAATCTGTTCCTTGACCAGGTCGAAGCTGGTGACCATTTCCGTCACCGGGTGTTCAACCTGGATCCGGGTATTCATCTCCATGAAATAGAACGAGCCGTCGGTATCGAGCAGGAACTCGATCGTGCCGGCCCCGCTGTAATTGATGGCGGACGAAAGCTTGACGGCGGCGTCGCCCATCTGACGACGAAGGTCGACCGTGAGGGCCGGACTGGGGCTCTCTTCGATCAGTTTCTGGTGACGCCGCTGAACCGAACAATCGCGTTCACCCAGGTGAGTCACCCGCCCGTGCAGATCACCCATCACCTGGATTTCGACGTGCCGAGGCCGGGTGAGATATTTCTCGACGTACACGGCGCCATTGCCAAAGGCGGCCAGGGCCTCGTTCTGCGCCAGGTTAAACACCTGGGCGAACTGGTCGGCATCGGTCGCGATCCGCATGCCCTTGCCACCTCCACCCGCCGTGGCTTTGATGATGACGGGGTAGCCGATCTCCCCGGCAATGGCGAGCGCCTGGTCGAGATCGTCGAGGGTATCCGGTGAGCCCGGCACCGTCGGGACGCCCGCTTCCTTCGCGAGGCGTCGCGCGGTGGCCTTGTCTCCCATCTGGCGAATCTGGTCACCGGTAGGGCCGATGAACACGATATTGGACGCCTTGCAGGTATCGGCGAACTCCGCATTTTCGGCGAGGAATCCATACCCGGGATGAATCGCATCGGCCCCGGTGATTTCGGCGGCGGCGATGAGATTGGGGATCCGGAGATAGGATTGCCGGCTGGGAGGCGGACCGATGCAGACGTCATCATCGGCAAATCGGACGTGCAACGACTCCCGGTCGGCCTCGCTGTAGACGGCGACCGTCTGGATACCGAGTTCGCGGCAGGCTCGGATGATCCGCAGGGCGATCTCCCCGCGGTTGGCGATCAGGACCTTGTT
The DNA here is from genome assembly GCA_039931815.1 of Gemmatimonadota bacterium. Taxonomy (GTDB): domain Bacteria; phylum Gemmatimonadota; class Gemmatimonadetes; order Gemmatimonadales; family GWC2-71-9; genus DASYPP01. Next base: position 3,290 of record JBDTRF010000169.1, on the reverse strand, counting down.
GAACATCAGGGCTGGAACTGTTTGGTCATGTCTCCGGAGGACTGCTTCGGCGGACCGGCAATTTCGCTGAAGGTGCGGTCGGAGGCGGAGTCGATACCGGAAGCGCGGAGGGCAAACTCGCTCGGGTTCGACGAGTAGAACAGCGCGCTCTCGTAGGAAATTGTCTTGTCCTTGTACCACTTCATCAGTGACTGGTCGAATGACTGCATTCCGTACGCCGCCGAACCCTCGGAGATCAGGTCAGGGATGTTGAGCGCCTTTTCAATATCGCGGATATTGTCCGCGACCGCGGCCGAGTTGATCAGGACTTCCGAGGCCGCAACCCGACCCTTGCCATCCGCGCGGGGGACCAGGCGAAGACAGATGACCGCCTGAAGCGCGGTCGAGAGAAGGGAGCGAATCTCCTGGTGCTGGTGCGGAGGATAGAACGATATCACCCGGTTGATCGTCTGGGTCGCGTCGGTGGTGTGGAGTGTGGAGAAAACCAGGTGACCGGTGTCCGCCGCCTTGAGAGCCGTATCCAGCGTTTCCATGTCGCGGATTTCACCGATCAGGATGACGTCGGGGTCCTGCCGGAGCACGTGACGAAGGGCCATGGCGAACGACAGCGTATCGCTGCCAACCTCGCGCTGCGAGATATTGGCCTGCACGTCGCGGTGGAGGAACTCAATGGGATCCTCGATCGTGATGATGTTGACCCGGCGATTCTGGTTCACATGGTTGATCAACGCGGCGAGGCAGGTCGACTTCCCCGACCCGGTTACGCCGGTCACCAGGACCAGGCCACGGGGCCGCAGCGCGATTTCCTCCAGCACCTCCGGCAGCATCAGCTCCCGAACCGTCTTGACCTCATACGGAATGGCCCGGAACGCAAACGCGAGGGTTCCCCGCTGCTGATAGATATTGGTTCGAAAGCGGCCGACCCCGGGCACGCCGATGGCGAAGTCCGCCTCCTTCTTTTCCGAGAACTCCTTGACCTGACGTGGCGTCATGATCTGCTCGGCCAGCAGTTTCAGGTCCTCGGGCTTGAGTGGCTGCATCCCCAGAGGAGTCAGTTCGCCGTTCACGCGCACCGTCGGCGCCCGGCCGACCTTGAGCAACAAGTCGGAGCCGTGCCGCTGGACCATCTGGGAGATGGCCTGCTTGAAGTTGAACGCCGGCTGGCCCGGCGCCGTTTGGGTCGCGGTAGGATCAGCCATTCGGATCGACTCGATAGAGGACGGTACCAAACTCAACCGGCTGCGTGTCCTCGACGCTGATCTCACGGACAACCCCGGAGATCTCGGCTTCGATTTCATTCATGATCTTCATCGCCTCGATGATGCAGACCGTCTGGCCCGCGACCACGCGTGAACCGACTTTCACGTACGCCTCGGCCCCCGGCTCCGGGGCCTTGTAGAAGGTCCCTACCATGGGTGACTTGATCTCCTTGAGGGCCGTGACCGGCGGGGCAACCGGTTCAGGCGCTCGGGCCGGCTCACGGGATTCGTGATGGCCACTGGACGCCGGGGCCGCGGGGTGAGCGGCCATCTGGTGGACGGTCACCGGAGCTGAACCGGTATAACCATTCCGGGTGATGAGCAGACCGCGGCCAAACCAGCCCCGGATCTCGATCGAGCCGACTTCCGGCGATTCCCGAAGAATCCGGGTGAGACGTTCGATGTCTGAAATGTTCATACGCGGGTGAGGTATTTGTCTTCACGGCGATCCACCCGGATCACCTGGCCTTCTTCAATGAACAGGGGAACCTGCACGGTGGCCCCGGTTTCGAGGGTGGCCGGCTTGGTGCCGCCCGTCGCGGTATCGCCACGAAATCCCGGGTCGGTACGGGTCACGGCCAGTTCGACGAACACCGGAAGATCGACCATGATGACGGTGTCTTTGTGGACCAGCCCCTCGCACTCCATGCCTTCCTTGAGATACTTGAGCTGATCCTCACCGATGATTTCTTCCGTGATCAGAATGTCGTCAAAGGTCTGCTGGTCCATGAAATGATAGAAATCCCCATCGGCATAGGAGAACTGGATGGGACGCCGCTCCAGCCGGACATCGGTGACGCGCTCCCCGGCGTTGAAGGTGCGCTCGAGAACCAGCCCGGTGCGCACATTCTTGAGCTTGGTGCGCACAAACGCGCCGCCCTTGCCGGGTTTGACATGCTGAAAATACGTCATCTGGTACAGTTGGCCCTCAATTTCCAGCACCAGACCGTTACGGAAGTCTGCGGTATTCGCCATGGCACCTCGTAGGGATTCAGGCCGGAACAACGGAACCGGCCACCAGGACTTCAGAGTTCAGGGCCCGACGGCGACGGCCCTTAACGCAATTCTATGAGATCGGTGGGTCCGCTGGATAGTAACTCCGCCCCGTCCAGATCGAGGTGCACGTCCTCTTCCAGCCTCACGCCTCCCCAGCCTGGAAAATAGATCCCTGGCTCGACCGTGACTACCGCGTGACGGGGGAGAGGCTCCTCGGCCAGGGCCGAGAGGCGAGGCGCTTCATGAACCTCAAGCCCCAGTCCGTGTCCCAGCGAGTGGCCGAACGCATCCCCAAACCCACGCTCGACGATCAGGTCGCGGGCCAACGCATCAACCTGGCGTCCGGTCATTCCCGCGCGCATGAACTCGCAGGCCCGCTCCTGGGCCGCGCGAACGATAGCATAAGTGGCCCGCTGGCGGGGATCCGGTGCCGCTCCCACGACGTAGGTCCGGGTGAGATCCGCGCAATATCCGTCGACCATGGCGCCAAAATCCAGCAGCAGCCAGTCCCCCGGAACGACGGTCCGATCGCTGGTGCGCGCGTGGGGCAGGGCCGAGCGCGGACCCGAGGCGACGATCGTGGGAAACGGGTGCCATTCACTGCCGCGCCGTCGCAATGCGCGCTCGAGGAGCGCCGCGATGGCGAATTCGTTCTGCCCCGGATGAATGTCCGGCAGCGTTTCGGCGAGCGCCGCCTCGGCCAGCGCGGCCGCCGCTCGAATCGCGGCAATCTCTTCCGGTGTCTTGGAGGCCCTGAGCCGCTCCACCAGGTCCGCGCTCGGGACCAGCCTCGCCCGAACTCCCGCCAAACGCTCCACGTCGCGAATCGTGGCAACGTGGGACTCGTATCCCAGTGTTTCCAGGTCCATGTCCGCCAGGAAGCGACGGAGGCGATCCCAGATGCTCACCCGGTCAATTTCCACTCGCGCGACCGTACCCGCCTCCTGCGTCGCCTGCACCGAGTAACGGAAATCAGAGATCAGCACGACTTCGGTCGCGCTGACCAGCAGAATCCCCGCCGACCCGGTGAATCCG
>JBDTRF010000168.1:0-8208 GCA_039931815.1 Gemmatimonadota bacterium | reverse complement strand
AGGTTTCGACCGCGACGAGCAACTTCATGATCGGCGTGACCGCGGCGGCCAGCGCCGGTGTGTACTTTACTCGCGGGGACATCGATCCATTCGTGGCTGCACCTGTGGCGCTCGGCGTGTTGACCGGGGCGGTGCTGGGCTCCCGATGGCTCGGCCGGATCCACAGCTCGGTAATTCGCACGCTCTTTGTCGTGGTCCTGCTGGTCGTGGCGGCTCAGATGCTGATCAAGGGGGTGCGGGGATGAGCGGCGTCCTCCCTCCCGGCCATGGTCCAGCGTTGCCACCGCCTTCGCGCCGGGCGGAACTGATTATCAGCCGGACACTCCGCGCCGGCGTGATTCTGAGTATCACGATTGTCCTGGTCGGGGCATTGGTAAGCTTTCTCAATCATCCGGAATACGTGTCGTCCCGGACCGAGCTCAATCGATTGACGCATCCGGGTGCGGCGAAGCCCCAGACCTTGCGCAGCGTGTTTCGCGGCGTACTGGATTTACGAGGCGAAGCGATCATCGCGCTGGGCCTGCTGGTGCTGATCGCGACTCCGGTGGTTCGGGTGGCGGTATCGATTCTGACCTTTGTGGAAGAGAAAGACCGTACCTATGTGGCCATTACCACCACGGTGCTCCTGCTTCTGCTGCTGAGTTTTGTGCTGGGCCGAGCCTGACTTGCCCTGGAACCAAGATTGCGATTGCTCGTTGACGGTGTATGATTGGGCCCACTGATTTTACCATCAGCAATCGGGAATCGTCCATCATTCACGTCCCCGCCGTACGACATCGCCTGAAAATCCCATCATGACCAACACCCCCACCGTCGAAGAGAAGGCTCCGGGCACCCTGACCGTCATTCTCGACGCTCTCCGGGGGACCCACCACGACTACACCGCGGGTCCGATTGGCCGGGCGATCATCCTCCTCGCCATTCCCATGGTGATGGAGATGGTGATGGAGTCGATCTTCGCCGTGGTGGACGTGTTCTTCGTCTCCCGGCTGGGGCCGGATGCGGTCGCGACGGTAGGACTCACGGAATCGATGCTGACCATCATCTACACGATGGCCATCGGTTTGAGCATCGGTGTGACCGCGATGGTTGCCCGGCGGATTGGCGAGAAAAACCCGGACGGCGCATCGCGGGTCGCGGTCCAGGGGATGGCGCTGGGCCTGCTCGTGGCGATTCCGATCGCGGTGCTTGGTATCGCGTTCGGCCCTCACCTGCTGAGGGCGATGGGCGCATCACCCAGTGTCCTGGCTTCCGGGAGCGGTTTCACCCGCGTCATGCTCGGCGGCAATCTCGCCATCATTCTCCTGTTCCTTATCAACGCGACGTTCCGTGGCGCGGGGGACGCCGCCGTGGCGATGCGGGTGCTCTGGCTGGCCAATGGCATCAATATTGTCCTCGACCCCTGCCTGATCTTTGGATTGGGACCGTTCCCCGCCCTGGGCGTGACCGGTGCGGCGGTGGCCACGACGACAGGCCGGTCGATCGGCGTGATGTTTCAACTGTACCTCCTGTTCCGGAAGTCGGGCCGAATCAAACTGGACCGATCCCACCTGCGGCTCGAGCCGACCACGATGGCCACCCTGGTCCGGCTCTCGGGGACCGGCATGTTCCAGGTGTTCGTGGGCATGGCGAGCTGGATTGGGCTCATTCGGATCATCTCGACGTTCGGAAGCGCGGCCGTCGCGGGCTATACCATTGGTATTCGCCTGGTGGTCTTTGCGCTGCTGCCCTCATGGGGGCTGGGCAATGCCGCGGCCACGATGGTGGGCCAGGGCCTCGGGGCAGGGAAACCAGACCGGGCGGAGCGCGCGGTGTGGATCGCCGGTTTCTATAACATGATATTCCTGGGGACTGCAGGTCTCATTTTCGTGATCTTTACCGATCCGATCATCGGGATCTTCACGACAGACCCGGCGGTGCATCCGGTCGCGGTGAGCTGTCTTCGAATTATCAGTTGTGGTTTTCTCTTCTACGCCTACGGCATGGTGATCACCCAGTCGTTCAACGGAGCAGGGGACACCTGGACTCCGACCCTGCTCAACCTTTTCTGCTTCTGGATCTGGGAAATCCCGCTGGCATATGTGCTGGCCAATCACTTCGGGATGGGCCCCACGGGAGCGTTCGTCTCGGCCACGACCGCGTTTTCCCTCCTTGCGCTCCTGAGCGCGCTGCTGTTTCGCCGAGGACGCTGGAAGACCCGGAAGGTGTAGCCCAGCTCCTCGCTGCAGGTTCCCTCCGTTGGCCGCACCGCATCGCTATTCGCTGCAATGTCGTTGTCCGTGGTAGCTTCCTTCCTAAGTTGGCCCCAGTCCCCGGATCCGCTGGTCCACCCTCAGACATGGGGTTTTCTATGCCTTCACCCGGTCTCATCCTGGCGCTGATATCTGCGCCGTTCGGCCCAGGCGCAGCGCCGGCGCCCGTCGCGGCCGAATCGATCCTGGTTTCGCCCCAATGGCTGCAGGCACGGATGAAGCGGTCCGACCTGGTCATTCTCGAAATCGGCGAGAAGCCGCTGTATGATGCGGCGCACATTCCTGGCGCTCAATTCATCAGTCTCCGCGCGGTCTCGGCTCCGCGACAGGAGGGCGCGCTGGCGTTGGAGCTTCCCCCGATCGCCCAACTGGACTCGGTTCTCGAGGCGTACGGTATCTCCGACAACACCGACGTCGTCGTGTATTTCGGCAAAGACTGGGTTACACCGACGACGAGGGTGTTTCTCACCCTCGAATACGCCGGCCTGCGAGGGCACGTCACGATGCTGGACGGTGGGCTTCCCGCCTGGCAGGCCGCCGGCAACCCGGTGACCACTGAGGTTCCGACCCCACGTCGTGGCACATTCACACTCCACCCGCGCACGGACGTTGTGGTGGACGCTGCGTGGGTGAGCCGTCGATTGCACGCACCGGATGTGGCGATCATCGACGCCCGTGACTCGGTGTTCTACCTCGACATCATGAACAACGAGATGCCTCGAGGCGGCCACATCCCGGGCGCGAAAAATGTCCCCTTCGGCAGCCTGGCGGTGTCGGAGGAAGACAATCGGCTCAAGAGCCTCGATCAATTGCGGCAGATGTTTGTCGCCGCGGGAGCCGAGCCCGGTGATACCGTCGTGAGCTATTGCCATATTGGGCAACAGGGGACCTTCGTGTTTTTCGCCGCGCGCCTGCTCGGCTATCAGGTCCGCCTCTATGATGGATCATTCCAGGACTGGAGCGCGAGACCGGACCTCCCGGTTGAAGGCGAAAGACCCCGCACTGCGGCACCGCAATGAGAATGACCTTGCCCTCCCGGTCTGCCTGGCTTGCACTGCCCGCGGTATCACTCGTGATGATGAGCGGTGGAAGCAGGGAGCCCGTCACGTCGAGCCTTCCGAACGCGGCTGCCGAGTCGTTGCTGGTGACGCCGGCGTGGGTCGTGCGCCACCACAACGATCGCAATCTGGTAATCCTCGACGCCAGTGAAGGAGCTGAATACAACCAGGGCCACATCGAGGGGGCGCGCCACGTCGACGTGATGGCGTTTCATACGCACAGCGCTTCGCTGCCAGATCCGTCCTCGCTCGCCTCCCAATTCGCGGCGCTGGGCCTCTCGGATTCATCCCAGACCGTGATCTACGGCGACCCCATGTCCGTCTCGATGATTTTCCTCGCATTGGATTATCTCGGCCAGGGAGCCCAGGCGGTGGTATTGAATGGAGGGAAGGCGGCCTGGATCCAGGCGGGTCAATCCCTGGTCACCACCGTGGCGCCGAATTCGGCCGGTCACATTACCCCCCACGCTCGCGCAGAAATCGGGGTTACGGCGGACTGGATCATGTCTCGCCTGGGGGATTCCACTTTCACTCTCGTGGATGCGCGAACATCAGCCGAGTATGCCGGCGAGCCGGATCACATGTCGGGAAATCGTCCCGGCCACATTCCCGGCGCGCGAAACCTCGATTGGGAAGACACGATTGATTCGACTGGCAAGCTCCGGTCGCGCGAAGACCTTCAACGCCTTTTTGGGGACGTCGGATATGCACCCGGGCATCACCTGGTGCTGTATTGCACGGTCGGCATGCGAGCCAGTCACCTGTACCTTGTGGCCCGATCCCTGGGCTATCAACCCCGGATTTACGTCGGATCCATGAACGACTGGACGTCGAACCCCGGCTCGGCCGGTCACGGCATCGAAGCGGCCTTGATCATGACGTCACCCTCGCCGCAGTTTCCGCCGAATGGGTCGCCCGGTTCCGATTGGGCTCGACTCGTCGCTGGAAGCGATGTCGAAGTCCCGGTCCTCGGTGGCGGCACATTGCCGTTCATCAACTTCGACAATGCCGCGAGCACGCCTCCGCTTACCGCAGTGCTGGAGGCGGTCGATCGGTTTGCGCCGTGGTATTCCAATGTGCATCGGGGGACCGGTTTCAAATCACGACTCTCCTCCTGGGCGTTCGACGCGGCGCGAAAGCGAATCGGGTCTTTTGTGGGAGCGACCGATGATCGCCAGGTCGTGCTGTTCACCCGAAACACAACCGAGGGGATCAACCACCTCGCCCGCCGATTCCAGTTTGACACGGGGGACGTTGTGCTGGTGACGGGCATGGAGCATCACTCGAATGACCTCCCCTGGAGGAGTGTCGCGCCGGTCGTGCATCTCGGGATCGATGCGACCGGTGCCGTCGATGAATCGCAGCTCCGCTGGCAGCTCGAGCAGCACCGGGGCAAGGTCGCCGTCCTGGCGGTGAGTGGTGCGTCGAACGTGACTGGCCGGGTGAACCCGGTGCATCGCTGGGCGCGCATGGTCCACGAAGCCGGGGGAATGATCGTGGTTGATGCCGCCCAGCTGGTGCCTCATCGGCCGGTTGATGTGCGATCTCCCGACGATCCGGAGCACCTGGACTTCCTGGTCTTTTCGGGCCACAAACTCTACGCTCCCTTTGGCGCGGGTGTCGTGGTGGGGCCAGGAAGGTTTTTCTCCATGGGCGATCCGGTCGAGGTCGGTGGCGGAACGGTCAATATGGTGAGCCTGGACCGGGTTGCCTGGACCAGCCTGCCCGACCGTGAAGAAGCAGGGACGCCGTGTGTGATCGGTGCGGTGGCCCTCGCGGCTGCCATGGACCAGGTGTGCCGTCTCGGTTGGCCGGCACTGATTCGTCATGAGCGTGCGCTGACCACCCATGCGCTTGAGTCGATGACTTCGATCCCCGGGGTCGAGATCTATGGGCAGGCAGCTGACGGGGATCGCATCGGAGTGATCGCATTCAATGTCGAAGGAATGCCCCATGGGTTGGTGGCCTCAATCCTGAGCCATGAATGGGGGATCGGGGTTCGCAACGGGTGTTTCTGTGCTCACCCGTATGTGAAGACGTTGCTCGGCATCACGCAGGGCGATGCGGCGGAGATTGAAGGACGCATGTCGCGGGGAGAGCGCACGGCGCTGCCCGGGACGGTCCGGGTAAGTTTTGGACTCTATAACACTGAGAGTGAAGTTGACCGACTGGCGAAAGCGCTGGGCGCCATTGTTCGAGGCCGTTACGACCGCCGGTACCGGGAGGACCCGGTTACCGGTGAATATCTCCATCCAGAGTGGCAGCCGGATTTTGAGCAGGCGTTGAGGACGGGACGGTTGTGACGTCACGGACACCACGCCCCTACTGGAACCCGTACTTCGCCGGGTTTGCGCTGGGGCTTGTCCTCCTCTCCGCCTTCGTCAGCATGGGACGCGGGCTCGGCATATCCGGCGCGGTGACGACGACCGTGGTGGCGGGCGTTGCCGCGGTCGCGCCAGCCCATGCGGAAGCCAATCCATACGCGGCGGCCTATCTGGGCGATGGCCGCACCGGTCTGTTCAAGGATTGGCTGGTCATTGAAGTGCTCGGTGTGCTGGCAGGCGGCCTCCTCTCCGCGGTTCTGGCAGGACGATTCCGCTGGAAGGTGGAGAAGGGGCCAAGGATCAGCGCACGGGGCCGATTGATGGCGGCGTTTGGTGGTGGTGCCGTGATGGGATTCGCGACCCGGGTGGCACGCGGATGCACCAGCGGGCAGGCACTGACCGGCGGGGCGATGTTGAGTGTGGGTAGCTGGGTTTTCATGCTGGCGATCTTCGCCGGTGCCTATGCGACCGCATACTTCGTCAGGAGGGAATGGACGTGAACGCCCCACTCTACCAGTATGGGGCCTTCGGACCGGGGGCATCGTTGATTGTCGCCGTGGCGATCGGCCTGGGCTTTGGCTTTTGCCTGGAGCGGGCCGGGTTCGGCAATGCGCGAAAGCTGGCGGCCCAGTTCTATCTCAACGACCTTACGGTCTTCAAAGTGATGTTCACCGCCATCGTCACCGCCATGACAGGGTTGTATCTTCTCTCCCGAATCGGCGTGCTTGACCTCTCGCTCATCTATCATCTTCCAACGTACCTGGTTCCCCAACTGCTCGGCGGATTACTGTTTGGAGTGGGATTCGTCGTCGGCGGATATTGTCCAGGCACATCCTGCGTGGCAGCCTCCAGTGGAAAGATTGACGGCCTCGTGGTCATTCCCGGGATGATGGCCGGTATCTGGATTTTTGTGGAGCTCTACCCTCGGTTGGAGGGATTCGTGAACATGACGCCAATGGGCGATTTTGATCTGGCCCAACTGGCGGGCGTACCCTATGGGGCGATGGTTCTTCTCATCGGTGGCGTGGCCCTGGCGGGATTCTGGATGGCCAACCGGATCGAGCGAGGCGGTTCCGGGGCGGTTGGCCCGGAATGACCCCGGGGAAGTGACAGGGCATGATATAGGGAAGGGGAAATCGGGAGCCCTGGAATTTTCACCTGCATAGTCGCAGCCCGTTGGTCGCCCAGTTCGCGCGCTCTGTCACGTGTCACTCCTCACCTTTGTCATTGAACACTTCTCTTTGTTGGCACGCGCACTTCCTCCCACTACCTTCAATTGTCCCCCGATTGACATAGCGCACATCCGAGAGGCTCCCATGCTGACGGCCCGTGCAGGTCATGTCACGGCAGCACTCACTCTCACCTTTTTCATTACCTCTTCGCTCCTCGCCCAGGCCCGCCCGGACTGGTCGGACTATGACGAGACCGAGGTGATGATTCCCATGCGGGATGGACAGAGCCTGCACACCAGGATCCTGGCGCCCAAGGCCGTTCGTGACTCGCTTCCCCTTCTCCTGACCCGCACGCCCTACGGTATTGATGGCGACCTCGCCGGTCCACGGCGGGCATACGCCGAGCTGGCACTGGATGGATACATCTTTGTTTTCCAGGATATCCGCGGCCGATTCAAGTCGGAGGGTGAATTCGTCATGAATCACCCGATTCACGACCCGGCGGACTCGAAGGGCGTCGATGAAAGCACGGACACGTGGGACACGATCGAGTGGTTGATCCACCACATCCCCCACACGAACGGCAAGGTGGGCGTCCTTGGCGTCTCCTACCCCGGGTGGCTGGCGGCCATGGCGGGCATCAATCCGCACCCGGCGCTCAAGGCCATTTCACCCCAGGCGCCGATGACGGATACCTGGATGGGCGATGATTTTTTTCATCAGGGCGCCTTCCGTCTGAGCTATGGGTTCGAATATGCGGCGAGCCTGGAGCTGTCTCATGATCTGTCGATTCCACCACCGATTCCGACGTACGATACCTATGACTGGTATCTCTCGCAGGGTACGCTGGATCATCTCTCGAATATCATGGGCGGACGTTCGCCGACCTGGATCAACTTCGTCGAGCACCCGGCCTATGATGCTTTCTGGAAGAGCCGGGCACTTCCCACCTACCTGACCGCGCTTTCGGTTCCCACCTTGACAGTCGGAGGGTGGTGGGACCAGGAGGATTTTTTTGGCGCGCTCAAGACCTACGCCACACTTGAACGGCTGGACACGAGGGGAATCAATTTCCTCGCGATCGGCCCATGGAATCATGGTGGCTGGTCGGGTGATGGCCAGAAGCTCGGCAACATCGATTTTGCCAGCGCGACCGGTCGCTACTTCAGAGAAAAGATCCAGGCACCCTGGTTCGCCTACTGGCTTCACGGCAAGGGTCAACTCGACCTCGAAGAAGCCACGCTGTTTGAAGGCGGTGACAACCGCTGGCGTTCATTTGCCAGCTGGCCGCCCAGGAATGCGACGGCGCGACCCCTCTACTTCCGGGACGATGGCCGGCTCTCGTTTGAGCCGCCGGCAAGTACCGACCGGGGATTTGATCAGTATGTCTCCGATCCCAGTC
>JBDTRF010000167.1:0-8266 GCA_039931815.1 Gemmatimonadota bacterium | reverse complement strand
ATTCGTTCGAGTGGGGTTCCCATGGCGTGCGAACCCACATCCCCACATCTTTGAGCCGATTTACTGGCGCCTCGTGCATCAGCGTCGGTCCAGCAACAGTTGCCCCCCTGGAAAATCGACGGGCGAGTATACCGTCACACCGGCCACCAGGATCTTATGCGAACGGATTTTCCTGAAGCGCGCCTCGCCGCTGACCTCCGGGCTATCTCGCTCCACAATGGCACAGGGCGCCAATCGATTGGACGAAATCGTCCTCGATTCTCTCGTGCATGCAAGCAGAACCTTTAGCCCTCCCGGCGATGCTCGTCTTTCTCGCGATCGCTCTGCTCGAACCGCCCGGGGTCGATTCCCTGCCTGTTCGTCCTATCAGCCAGCTGGTGCACACTACCTGGACAGCGAAGGACGGCGCACCGAGCGAAACACGCGCCCTGGCACAGACATCCGACGGGTATCTCTGGCTCGGGACCGCGGCCGGCCTGGTCCGCTTCGATGGTGTGCGATTCGTCCCGTTTGCGCCAATCAACGGAGACACGCTCGAGGGCGGCGGGATCCGCACCCTGCTGGGGACGCGCGATGGAAGCCTCTGGATCACCTGGTCTAACGGGAGGGTGAGTCAGCTGCGCGGTGGACGTGTCCGCAGCTATGGTGAACGGGACGGGCTCGCGGTGACCTACCAGGTAGTCGAATCCAGCACGGGCAATCTCGTGGCCGGAACCGCCAGGGGCCTCGCGCGATTCACCGATGGAAAATGGAAGGATGTGAATCGCGAGTGGGGGTACCCGGGAACCGAGTGCAAGGCGCTCTGGTTCGACCGTGACGACGCGCTCTGGGCGGAGACCGCGGACCGGGTGGTCTATCTGCCATTGGGGAGTCATCGGTTCCTCGACCCGGGCAATCGGCTCCGCAACGGGTCGGCGTTGGCGCGGTTCGCCCAGGAAAAAGATGGCACAATCTGGATGGCAGAGGTATTCCGAGCCGCCCATACCCTCTGGCGGACGGGTGATCGGCACACGGTCACCGAAGTTGCCGTGGGCACCTGGACGCTGCTGATCGATCGCAAGGGAAGCCTCTGGATCGGATCGGCCGGCGACGGATTGCGCCGCGTCCTCAATCCCTCGACCATCCGGGGAAAAGAGATCGCCCAGTTCGGCGCCGAGGCGGAACAGTTTACCGAGAAGGATGGGTTGCTTTCGAATCTTATCGACGCAATGATGGAAGACCGGGAAGGCAACATCTGGATCGCCAACAGCCGTGGCATCGAGCGCTTTCGCGAAGGCGCGTTCTCCCCGTTACCGACGCCCGGCTCAATCCGTCCCCGGTCAGTCTATGCGACGAACGACACGGCCGTCTGGACGGCCGCCTTCGCCGTGCCAGGCCTGCAACGCGTCAGTGCCCGCGGAATCGAGAGTTTTCAGAGCGAGTTTTTCCATTTCGCCCCGACGCTGTTCCAGGATGCCTCGGGCAAGCTCTGGACGGTCGGCGATTCGCTGATCCTTCAATTCCAGGAAAAACGGGGAGGGTTTTTTCCGATCCGATTGCGGAAAAGCAACGCGAACAACCTGGTGGACCTCACCGTTGACACAGCCGGAAACGTCTGGGTGTTTGACCAGGGACTGGGATTGTTACGTCTCGACGGCGATAGCCTGGTGCAGATGGCACAACTCTATGACCCGGCATTCCCTTATGGCAAACTGTTCAGCGATCGCAAGGGAAGGATCTGGGTCGGCCAGCAGCACCGGGTCGTGATTTATGATCATGGAAAGCAAACCATCATCGGTTCCGGGCAGGGGCTTAAAAACGGAGGGATCTTCGCCTTCTTCGAAGATCGCGGGGGCAACATATGGGGTGCCGGCGACGGAGGAGTGGGCCGGTTCGAAGGCGGCCGGTTTCGGGCGCTGCCCGAGCGACCCGATCTTCCGGTTCGATCCGCCTACGGAATTGCGGAAGACAATGAGGGCGCCTGGTGGATCATCACCCGGACCAACGTCGTTCGTCTACCCGCCGGTGAGGCGGATCGAGCGATAGCGGACTCTGGATACGACATGCGCTATCATACCTTTGACAACCTCGATGGTTTGCCGGGGATGATCTCAGTCGGCAACTTTTCTTCGATGTTAACCCGGACTCCCGATGGCCGGATATGGGTGGGCACCGATAGTGGTATTGCCAGCGTGGATCCGGGACACCTTCCAGCAGCCATGGTACCTCCGGTTGTTATCGAGGCGGTGCGCATCGATGGCCGAGAGCGCCGACCTTCCGATGCCGCCGCCGTTCCTCCCCGGAGCCGCGATATTGAGATCGATTACACCGCCACCAGCCTCGCGCTGCCGGAACGGACCAGGTTCCGCTACCGGCTCGAAGGAGTGGATCCCGCGTGGCGCGATGTGGGCACGCGCCGACGGGCGTATTACAACGGGCTTGCTCCGGGGACATACCGTTTCCGGGTGATCGCCAGCAACGCGGACGGAGTCTGGAACGAGACCGGTGCGGCCTGGAGCTTTCGCGTACTGCCGGCCTGGTACCAGACGCTCTGGTTCAAGGCCGGTGTCGTTCTCCTGATTGGCGGGCTCGGCGCGGCGGGGGCCGCGCTGGTGCAGCGGAGCCGTCACCAGCGGGCGCAGGCCACGCTTAAGGGCCAATATGAGGCGACAATCGCCGAACGCGCCCGCATCGCGCAAGATCTGCATGATACTTTGTTACAGGGATTCGCCGGCGTGACCTTGCAGCTCAAGGCGGCCGAACTGGCGCTGCCCGATCAACCACAGGTTGCGGCGGAAACGATCAACCGCGTGCGACAGCTCGCGCGGGAATCGCTCCGCGAAGCGCGCGAGCGGGTCTGGGAAATGCGCGACCCTGCCCTCGCAGGCGACGATTTGCCCGCAGCGCTCGAGGCGATGGCGCGCGACCGCACCGCGGGAACCGGGATCGCGATTGCGCTTCGCGTCATCGGTTCGCGACGGCGCGTGGCCCGCCCGCTGGAAGAGGTCGCGCTCCGGATTGGACGCGAGGCCGTCGTCAACGTGATCAAACACGCCGGGGCGAATCATCTTGACATCGAGGTGACATTTGGAGAATCGCGCCTCGGCCTCGAAGTACGGGATGACGGGCGGGGCTTCACGCCGGAGGAAAGCGAGGATGCTCGCCGACGCGGTCACTTCGGATTGAGTGGTATCCGGGAACGCGCGATCCAGGCGGGGGGACGGGCAGAGGTGCGGGCCTCGCCAGGAGGCGGCACCATCGTGGGGATTGAGCTTCCGCTTGAGGAATCGAGGCTGCAGCAGGGAACTGGTGTCTGAGCAGATCACCCGTGAGCCACGGACTGCACGGAGGTTACACGGAGAATTCGGTGGTAATGGCGACGTCTATTCAATCCGCCGCTGGTAGATTTGTTGCGGCCTCGGTGCCGTCTCGATGAACTCCGTGGCTCCGTGGCGAAGGCAATGGTAACTTTTTCAAACGGACAGGAGAACTGGCATGAATGAGCAGGGCAAGGTTGCTGGCGCCGAAAGAGAAGTGGCGGTGCTCGCTGGTGGATGCTTCTGGGGAGTCGAAGAGATCCTGCGCGCGGTGCCAGGCGTAATCGACACCGACGTCGGCTACACCGGCGGTTGGCAGGAGAATCCAACCTACGATGATACCCACGACAGCAAGTCCGGTCATGCCGAGGCCATACGCGTGACCTTTGACCCGTCAGTGCTCAGTTACGAAGACCTGCTCGAGAAGTGGTTCTTCAAACTGCACGACCCCACCACGCTCAATCGCCAGGGCAACGATGTCGGGACGCAATATCGGTCGGCGATCTTCCCCCAGACGCCGGAGCAGAAACAGGCAGCCGAGCGGGTGAAGGCTCGCGTGGAGGCGTCGGGCAAGTGGAAGCGGCCGATCACCACGAGTATCGAGCCGGCATCTACCTGGTACAGTGCGGAAGACTATCACCAGGACTACCTGCGGAAGCACCCCGGCGGATACTCCTGTCACTTCATGCGCGAGTGAGTACGGCCAGCGCTGGGCGGGAGTGGGATTCAGCGACTGGTGCGCGAGGCGGGCGGCCGGAAGAATATATCGAACGGCATATTGCGACTCGGGCCGCTTCGAGTCACGTTCATGCATGAGTGTATCCCCCCGCCCCGCTGGCCCCGAAGACTCGCCCCTGATTCGCCTCATGACGGTGGACGACCACCCCATTTACCGGGGCGGCCTGGCCTCCCTGATCGCAGCCTATCCTGATTTCCGGCTCGTCGCCGAAGCGACCAACGGACGCGACGCAGTCGAACACTACCGAGAGCACCGACCCGATGTCACCCTGATGGACTTAAGCATGCCCATCATGAACGGCGTCGACGCCATCACTGCTATCACCGCCGAGTTCCCCGAAGCCCGTGTCATTGCGCTCACGACCTGGGAAGGTGACGCCGATATTCACCGGGCACTCGAGGCGGGTGCCCGAGGCTACCTGCTCAAGGACGTCGTGAGCGAAGAAGTCGCCGAGGCGATTCGACGGGTGCACGCCGGCGGGCGGGTGATTCCACCCGGAGTGGCGCAGCGGCTCGCCGAGTTCAGCCCGCGGACCGAATTGACCGAGCGGGAACTCGAGGTTCTGACCCAGATGGCCAAGGGGTTGAGCAACCGGGAAATCGGCGTCGCCCTCGGCCGGACCGAGGGGACGATCAAGGTACACGTGCTCCATATCCTCCAGAAGCTCGAAGCGGCCGACCGCACCCAGGCGGTCACGATCGGACTTCAGCGCGGCATCATTCACCTTCCCTGAGATCGGCGATTCCCCGTTTCGTGAATGAGAGGCCGTGGACCGAGATCCCGTTCGGGCGCTGTCGGTCGTCCCGCATGACGGGTCCACGCCCGACTTATTGTGAGAAAGACTCAGCGTGCCCGCTTTGTTCTAAGGGCAACCCCTATATGCTCCAAATCCTGACCCCTCCAGCGCGTTCCGCTCTACACCTTTCGATAGAAATAAAGACACGTCGCGCGACAGATTCGTGAGCGCGCCACTTCCCCTACCCTTGTTACATGCGCGAGTTAGAATAATCGACTGTATCACCACCGAGGCTCCCATGTTGCACTCCAGTCCGACCATCTTCGTTGTTGACCCGGACCCGGCCGTCCGCGCCTCACTGGAAGTTGTGATCCGGCGAACTGGCTGGACACCAGAGACCTTCCCCACCATGGCGGACTTCCTCGCCCGACCGCGACGCCTCGCCCCCAGCTGCCTCCTTCTCGAAATCATGTCGCCGCTGAGAGACGGCTTCGACCTGCAGCAGCGCATCGCCACCGAGCGGAGAGAAACTCCCATTATCGTCATCTCCGGCCAGAGTGATGTTTCGATAACGGTTCGCGCCATGAAGGCGGGCGCCGTGGAATTTCTGCTGAAACCACTGGTGAACAGCCTGTTCCTCACGGCGTGTGCTGATGCGATCGCTCGCAGCGCGTGCATCCTCCAGCAGGAAGCGGAGCGGCTGGAACTTCAGCGGCGTTACGACTCGCTCAGTCATCGGGAGCGCGAGGTGATGGCGCTGGTGGTCACGGGCCGTTTGAACAAGCAGGTAGGCGGCGCCCTGGCCATCAGCGAAATCACCGTGAAGGCGCACCGCGGCAAAGTGATGCGAAAGATGGCTGCTGACTCGCTGGCCGAGCTGGTGATCATGGCGATCCGACTTCGCCTTCCCCCCGAGCCGGCGAACATGATCCGGCCGACGACCGCTCGCCTTGCCGGTGCGATCAACCGGACGGCGACAGAGTTCTCGTTCGCCGGCGTGAGTCACGACTCACTGGCGGTAAGCCAGCCATTCGCCCGGACCAACACCTTCGTCCAATAGACCCGCCCGGAATTTCTTCAAGATTGGGTGAGATTGGCGATGTACCCGAGAGCCCAGAAAGAAACCCTTTTCTCGCAGGAGATCTGCATGACCGGACTCGTCCGAACCGCCGGAGCCGCGAGCACGTTGAGCCTGGTCCTGCTCGCCCTCCCCTTCCCCGCCCAAGCTCACATGGAGAAACCCATGACTCCCGTCGCAGAAGCACCGTCCCCAGCGGTGACAGACACGTCCATCCGGCCATTCACCTTTCATGCCTCTGATGAAGCCCTCGCGGACCTTCGTCGTCGGGTCGCGGCGACCAAGTGGCCCAGCCGCGAACTGGTTGGCGACGGCACCCAGGGCGTGCAGCTGGGCACGATGCAGAAGCTCGCCGACTACTGGGCAAAGCAGTACGACTGGCGAAAAGTGGAAGCGAGGCTTAACGCGCTGCCCCAGTTCGTCACCAACATCGACGGCGTCGACATCCACTTCATCCACGTCCGCTCGAAGAATCCGAATGCGCTGCCGCTCATTATCACGCATGGGTGGCCGGGATCGATCATCGAAGAATTGAAAGTCATCGAGCCGCTGACCAATCCAACGGCGCACGGCGGAACTGCGGCGGATGCATTCGATGTGGTAATCCCATCGCTGCCCGGCTACGGCTTTTCCGGAAAGCCGACGGAGCTTGGCTGGGAGCCGGTCCGCATCGCGCGCGCCTGGACCGAACTGATGCGCCGCCTGGGGTATCCGAAGTTCGTGGCATCCGGTGGTGACTGGGGCGATCCGGTCACGGAGCAGCTGGCCGTGAACTCGCCGGCCCAGGTCCGCGGCATCCATTTGAATATGCCGTCCGCGGTGCCATCAGCGATCTCCAATGCGCTTCACGCCGGCGGGGCCGCCCCATCGGGTCTCTCGGACGACGAGAAGAAGGCGTACGACCAGCTCGACTTCTTCTTCAAGCACGGCCTGGCCTATGCCCAGGAGATGAGCGCCCGGCCGCAGACACTCTACGCGATCGAAGATTCACCGGTCGGCCTGGCGGCATGGATCCTGGACCACGACGCGCGGAGCTATGAGCTCATCGCCCGGGTGTTTGATGGCAAACCGGAAGGCCTTACCCGGGATGACATCCTCGACAACATCACGCTCTACTGGCTGACGAATACGGCCGTCTCCTCCGCTCGCCTCTACTGGGAGAACAAGCTTCCGTTCTTCGCTCCCCAGGGAGTGACCATTCCGGTCGTTGTCAGCGCCTTTCCGGACGAGCTCTACCAGGTGCCGCGCACTTGGGCCGAGAAGGCATTTCCCAAGCTCATCTATTACGGTCGGCATCCCAAGGGCGGCCACTTCGCGGCGTGGGAACAGCCGGAGTTCTTTGTGGCCGACTTGCGGGCAGGATTCAAATCGCTCCGGTAGGTAAGCGCCAGCTGGCGGACGTCGCGTCGAACGGGCGCGGCGTCCGTTGCCCCGGGGTGCGCGAGTTCCAGGGGAGACCGGAATGTGAACAGCGCTCTCTCGGGGGTTGGTGAGCATCGCAATGCGCCTGGGGACTTCCAGCGCCGCGGTCGTTTTGCGACCTGCGGAAACACGATGGCGGATGGGAAAGCCTCATCGGCGCCCCGTGTATTGACCGTCACACTCAGAAGGGACACGCCTTGAACTCCCCAACGCTCTCCCGGTCCAGGACACGAATCGCTGGAATAGCTGTGCTGATTATGGCAGCAGGCGGCATGGCGCCGAGAGCAGCACTGGCCCAGCAGTCCGGCATCATTCGCACTGAGCTTCAACGGCACGATCTCGGTATCCCCGGGCGCGAGACTATCCAGGCGCGCATTGACTTCGATTCGGGAGCCGCGTTCCCCAACCACACTCACCCGGGCGAGGAGATCGTGTATGTCCTCGAAGGCTCCCTGGAATACCAGGTCGAGGGCAAGCCGACGGTGACGCTCAAGGCGGGAGAGGTCCTGTTCATCCCAGCCGGAACGGTCCATTCCGCCAGGAACGTTGGCCGGGCCCGCGGGACAGAACTCGCCACGTACATCGTCGAAAAAGGAAAGCCGCTCGTCGCGCTCGTCCGCTGAGGCAGTCTGACGTGATCTGATCCACGGCTGGATCCCAACCCAGCCAGGAAAGAATATTGCGATGACCATCCCCAGTCTCGGCCGACTTCTTCTCGCCGGCCTCAGTTTCACCGCCACTGCCGAGCCGAGTTACTTCACGCGCTGTCATCCTCCGGAGCTGGAGCGGTTCTACGCCAGGCGAATGGGCGCCACGACGACCGAAATCACGTCGAGTCATGTACCCTTTATCTCGCATCCCGAAGAAGTCGCCCGGCTGATCGAACAGGCGGCGACGGCACCGACTCGATGACAACGGCCAGGGATGCACCAGGAGACCTTCAATGTCCGAATCCATTCACCGTCGTCGTTTTCTGGGCACCATGGCCACCACCA
>JBDTRF010000166.1:0-8297 GCA_039931815.1 Gemmatimonadota bacterium | reverse complement strand
CCTCGTAGCTTCACCCAATGTTCTGCTCCCGCTGCGGAACCAAACTCGACGACAGCGCCAAACTCTGCACCAACTGCGGCCTCGATCTCGCCCCGACGACGCCGGTGAAAGCCATCGCGGGTGGCGAAGTGACCGAGCGTGATATCGTGCGCGAGGCACTGGCAGAGGATTTTGAAATCCTGGAAGAGCTGGGCCGCGGGGGGATGGCGATTGTCTTTCGCGCCCGCGACCTGCATCTGGACCGCGAAGTCGCCGTCAAGGTTCTCCCCTTCTCGCTCGCATTCGACACCGAATTCGTGGAGCGCTTCCAGCGCGAAGCGCGCACGGCGGCGGGACTCGAGCATCCGAACATCACGCCAATTTACCGGGTTGGGAAAGCCGGCCGGGTCACCTACTTTGTCATGAAGTACCTGCGAGGGCAGTCGCTCTCGCACCTGCTGGCCCGCCGGGGACATCTCTCGCCACCAGAAATCCGCCGATTACTGATTGAAGCTGGACAGGCTATCGGCTACGCCGCCAGCCGAGGGATCGTCCATCGCGATATCAAGCCCGATAACATCATGTTCGACGAGCACGGCCTCTGTATGCTGGCGGATTTCGGGATTGCCAAGGCCGCCAGTGGCCAGCGGTTGACGGGTACCGGCATGTCCATCGGTACGCCCCATTACATGAGTCCCGAACAGGCCCGGGCCCAGAATACGGATGGGCGAAGCGATATCTACAGCCTGGGCATCGTCGCCTATCAGTGTCTCGTCGGAAAAGTGCCCTATGATGGAGAGGACAGCTTCGCGATCGGCTACAAGCACATCATGGAGCCGATTCCGATCCCTGATCTCGCCACGACGGACGAGCGGCGCCTGTTCGACGTGGTTCGCCGGATGATCATGAAGGACCCGAATGATCGTTTCCAGACCTGCGAGGCGATGATCGCCCAGCTCGAAGGCGAACTCGTGGCCGCAGCCGGCACGATGCGAGGTTCCGGCGTGAACGCCGCACCTCGCTCGCCCAGCCAGCCGACCTCCGCGATCACCCAACCGTCGGGGGAGGGGAGAGCGACCCTGGCCAGGCCCATTACCCACGGGGGAAAACGGCCAGTCGCGCGGCGATCCGACCCGGGTACCCGAGGCGTGTTGTGGGGAATGGTGGCGCTCCTGGCCATCGTCGGCGGAGGCGCGGCCTATTATTTCCTGGCCCGCCGGCCGGACGCGTCACCCCCGGGATCTGCCGTATTCGATTCCGCCCCTGCGCTCACCTCGGCGATCAGGGGCCTAGCCGACTCGACGGCGATGAGTGACTCGTCGCCCAGACTCGAAAGCGTGCCCGATAGTTCGGTGAACAGCGCTCCGCCCGTTCGCGACAGCACCGCTCCTGCAGTCGGGCCCGGACCCGTCGATAGTGGCGGCATTCGACTCACCGGCCTTCCGCGCCGGACTCGCGTCATGATCGACGAGGTGGCGGTCGCGGGGGCAACCATCCGGCTTGCGCCCGGACCGCATGTTCTGGCGATATCCGCTCCCCGTTTTCAGTTCTATACCGATACGGTCGATGTTGCTCCCGGTACCGTGCTTGATCTCGTGCCCAACCTGGTGCCACTCTCCGGCGTACCGACGCTCACCCGCGGCCAGCGCCGGGCAGGTGAACCCGTCCCCGCCGTGTCGTGTGATGAGCCAGGTCCCACCTACAACGCCGATCGGAGTTGTTTCGATCAGCGCCCCCGCCCGGCCAAACCACCGTTCGTCCCTCTCACATCGGGAATCGAAGGCACGCCCCGGTCGTCGGTGCTGCTGATCAAGGTTTCCGCGGACGGGAAAAGCCTGGAGGTGCGGCCGTTCAATCCCTCGAACGACGCGACCTTCGAACGCCTGGCTCGTCAGTACGCAGAATCAATGGAATGGCGCCCGGCTACAAAAAACGGGGTTGCTGTCATCGGCTGGACCCAGATGGCCTTTCCGCCCCAGCAGCCCTAAGACCACCTTCCTTTCCCTTTCCCAGTCTCCTGGCACTTCATGGCTTCCATTCATCCGACAGCCTTTCTCGCCCCCACCTCGGTGGTCCTCGGTGACGTCACCCTTGGCGCCGAGGCGAGCGTCTGGTACACGGCGGTCCTTCGAGGGGATGTCGCCTCCATCACCGTCGGCAGCCAGACGAATATCCAGGACGGCACCATCGTCCATGTCGACGATGATGTGCCCTGCACGATCGGCAAACGGGTCGGGATTGGCCACCGGGCGATCGTGCACGGGTGCACCATCGAAGATGATTGCCTGATCGGCATGGGAAGCATTCTGCTGAACCGGGTCCATGTCGGAACCGGCAGCGTCATCGCGGCCGGCTCGGTGGTCCCCGAAGGCATGCGGGTTCCGCCGGGGTCAGTCGTAATGGGCGTTCCCGGGAGAATTGTGCGCCTGGTGGATGCCGAGCTGGCCGGGAGAATTCGAGAGACGTGGGAACACTACGTGATCCGGGCGAAGGAGCATAAGGCGGGCAAATGGGAGAGGGTCTCGTCGTAGCGCCAATTCCATTGGGTTCGCCCCCTATGGCGCCGCATATCTTCCATTATGTTGCTGGATCGATGCTTTTCGTTGCCTGCACTGTCCAGGACGTTTCATGATTCGCCTGCCAATCCTCCCGATTCTGACTGCCCTGGTCCCCCTGCTCGGGGCCTGCGCCGATTCTTCCAATACCGGTCAAACGGACGCGGCGGTCCCCCGATGGTCGGGCGCGGTCGATCTCACCCTCGAGTCTCCGAACGGGAAAGACAGTGCGCTCGGTTCTGTATCCGGGCTTGCGGTCGATGGGACGGGCCGAGTCGTATTGGCCGACGAACAGCGCAACAGGGTGGCGGTATTTGATTCTGCCGGCCACCTTCTCTATTCCATCGGACAGCGAGGCTCGCGCCCGGGAGAGTTCGACCACCCCTGCTGCCTGGCGTTCGATCACGCCGGTGTACTCTGGCTTCGCGACGCTGGCAACATGCGGTACAATCGCTACGAATTGGGACCGACCGCCGCCCAGTTCCGGGGACAAACTCCGATGACCGGCATCGCGGGACCCTATGCGGCGCCGCTCACGTTTGATGCGTCCCACCATGTCGTCGACGTCGGCACCTACACTTCGGGGGCACAATCGGGGCTCGTACGATTCCACCTCGACTCGGCCGGGCAGGTCGCCCGGATCGATTCCATCGTCGCGCCGGGATCGGATAGCCTCGGCCAGCTTCGCGTTTCCAGGGGAACCGCCTCAGCGCTCCTCGCGCAACCGTACGGTGCCCGGTTTCTCGTCGCCCCGCTTCCCGGCGGCGGATGGGCCCGCGCGATCTCATCGCATTACAACGTCGCGTGGACAATCGAGAGCGATTCCAACCGGACGGTGACGGTACGACGGGATCTCATTGGCCCGGCATTGTCCGCCCGGGAACGATCTCGTGCCGACTCCGCCCTCAAGCGCGACGCCGCAAAGATCGGCCTGACGGAATCGCAGACTCCGTTCGGCGTTCCCGGCTCCAAGACGCCCGTGAAGGAAATCTTTTTTGACCAGCTCGGACGGCTCTGGGTTCAGCTGAACGTCGGCGATGGCGAGTTGAGCCGGGCAGACGTGTATAACCAGGGCGGTCGCCGGGTTGGCAACGCCGAATGGCCGGCTGACGTCGATTTGCAATCGGGGTTTGTCGGCGAGCGAGTGGCCTACGGCCTTCGCACGGATAGCCTGGGCCGGGCATCGATCGTCAGGGTGAGGTTTCGTTGATGCGGGACCAGGCCCTGGAAATGCCGAGCCGCAACACGACCAGTCACGCCACGGTTCCTTCCGAATGATGGCTACTCTTCTCTCCATGGAAACCATATGCAACTAGGTCTCATCGGTCTCGGCCGAATGGGCGGGAACATGACCCGGCGCCTGATTGATGCCGGGCATTCCGTCGTGGGATTTGATCTCGACGCGTCCCACCTGGAAGCCGCGCGGGCCATTGGGGCCGGAGTCGCAACATCCCTGGCCGAGCTGGTCGGCGCGCTCAAGACACCCCGCGCGATCTGGGTCATGGTACCGCATGGGAAACCCACGGCCGACACGGTCGATGCGCTGATTGCTCTCATGAGTAGCGGTGACCTGATCGTTGATGGGGGAAATTCTCATTATCCTGAATCGCTTGCTGCGGCGGCGCGTTGCGCCGAACGGGGAATCGCATTCATTGACGCCGGGGTGAGCGGTGGGGTGTGGGGACTGAAAGAAGGATATTGCATCATGGCAGGCGGTCCGGCCGGGGCCATCGAGAGACTCGCCCCGATTTTTTCGGCGCTCTGTCCGCCGGGCGCATTTGCCCATGTGGGGCCCAGCGGTGCCGGACACTTTGTGAAGATGGTCCACAACGGCGTCGAATACGGCATGCTCCAGGCCCTGGGCGAGGGATTTGAATGCCTCGAGCGATCAGAATTCGGAATCGACGCGAAGCAGGTGGCCAGCCTGTGGCAGCATGGTTCCGTGGTGCGGTGCTGGCTGCTCGACCTCCTGCAGATCGCGTTTGAGAAAGAGGGAAACCATCTTCCCCACATTGCCCCCTACCTGGAAGATTCCGGCACGGGGCGGTGGACCGTCCAGTACGCGATGGAAAAAGGGATACCACTCCCAGCGATTACCGATTCCGTCTATGCCCGTTTTGCGTCGCGAGATTCTGACCATTTCTCAGCCCGGGTCATCGCAGCTCTCCGAAATCAGTTCGGTGGCCATGAGGTGAAGACGACGTAGGAATTGAATCGCTGAGGCAGGGAACCAGGATGGCGTGGCGTCGGCTGATCCGATGTACCCTTAAACGTGAATCGCGGCGCGGCAGCCCAACCCTGTCGCCTGAAACGACTTCATCATTCCCGGCGTTGCATTCTTTCGCGCCCGGGCGATTTCTGCGGCTCAATCGTGAGAAAGAGGAGCGAGGTGTCAGACCATCTGGAAGTTGAATGCACCGGCATGGAGACCGGTACTCCGCCGGAATCGAGCCTCCTTGTCATCTTCGGTGCCGGGGGGGATCTCACGCGACGCGAACTGATTCCGGCCTTGTTTCAGCTGTTTCGCGAGAACCTGCTCCCTGATGCCTTCGCGGTCATCGGGTTCTCCCGCGGCGCGATGACCGACGAACAGTTCCGCGCGGCGATGTGGGACGCGCTGAGTCCAAAGCCGGAGAACCGGGAAACCTGGGATGCCTTCACCCGGATCCTGTACTACAGCGGTGGAGACTTCACGGACGCCGCGGCTTATCAGCGGCTGGGTGAGCGAATCGCTGAAGTGCGCACGTCCCACGAAATTCCGGACAATATCTTTTTCCACCTGGCGGCTCCGCCTGACTTCTTCACCCCCATTGTGGACCAGCTGGCCGCCGCGGGCCTCGATCGGGGCCAGGGTTGGCGACGGCTGGTGGTTGAAAAGCCTTTCGGGACCGACCGGGCGAGCGCGCGCGAGCTCGATCAACGGCTCCGGCGAGTCTTCTCCGAGGAGGCGATTTATCGGATCGATCACTTTCTCGGCAAGGAAACCGTGCAGAACATGCTCGTGTTTCGTTTCGCCAATCCGAGTTTCGAGCCGATCTGGAACCGGAACTATATCGACCATGTCCAGATCACCGTATCGGAAGACATCGGCATCGGGACGCGGGCCGGATTCTATGAGAAAGTCGGCGTCGTGCGGGACATGTTGCAGAATCACCTGCTGCAGCTGCTCTGCATGGCGACGATCGAGCCGCCGGTGCACTATGACGGTGCCGCACTGCGAGATGAGACGGTGAAGGTTCTGCGCTCGATCCGGACGGTCGACGTATCAAAGGACGTCGTCGGGGGGCAGTATGGCCCGGGATCGGTGCGGGGGACCGATGTCCCCGGATATCGCGAGGAGGATGGCGTGGCGACGGGATCGACCACCCCGACCTTCGTGGCCGCCCGGTTGCATATCGACAACTGGCGATGGGAGGGCGTTCCGTTCTTCCTTCGCACTGGAAAGCGGGCGGAACGGAAGCTCACCGAGATTTCCATCCAGTTCAAGCCCACTCCGCACCTCATGTTTCCGGTGGATCCCGCCCGGCTGCACGGGAATATTCTGACGTTCAGACTCGCCCCCGAAGAAGGCATCATCCAGATCTTCGCCGCCAAGCGTCCCGGGCCCGAGCTCTCGATGTGTCCGGTCCGGATGAATTTCCTCTATGCCAGCGCCTTCGACCTGAAAGACGAACCCCGCGCCTATGCCTGGTTGCTGCGGGACGTGATGCAGGGAGATCAGACGCTCTTTGCCCGGGCCGACTGGATCGACAAAGCGTGGTCTATTATCGACCCCATTCTTGCTCACTGGGAAAAAAATCCACCGACCGACTTACCCAACTATCCGGCAGGCACCTGGGGCCCCGACGCTGCCGCCCGACTGATCGAGGAGAGTGGTCGCAAATGGATGCAAATCTGAGGAGCCGTCGCTGAATGGCGGTGAATGCCATCGTCTTGGATCCCGATGCGTTGGCCCAGGCGGCGGCCCAGCACCTCGCGCGCCGTATCCAGGTCGCCGCGGCGGAAAATCCTGCGAGAGTCACCCTGGCGCTTTCCGGAGGACGGGGGCCGCGCCCGGTGTTTGAACGACTGAGTGCCATCCCGGGCCTGCCGTGGCCCACTGTCGAAGTCTTTTTTGCCGACGAACGTGCGGTTCCTCCGGATCATCCAGAGAGCAATTTTCATCTGGTACAGGATGCGCTGGTGAGCCGGCTCTCAAGCCCGCCACGCGCCGTTCATCGCATGGCGGCGGACGCACCGTCTCTCGAGGAAGCCGCTCACTCCTATGCGTTGGGTCTTCCACCCGCGCTGGATATCCTCGTATTGGGAATCGGCGACGACGGTCACACGGCCTCGCTCTTCCCCGGCCACGAAGCGGTGCTGGAAGAACAGCGCCTCGTCGTTCCCGCGGTTGGGCCCATGCCGCCTCACCAGCGGCTGACCATCACCCCGCCGGTCATTCGCGCGGCCCGAGTCCTGATCATGCTCGCCGCGGGCGCCGGCAAAGCGTCGGCGATCGCCCGAGCCTGCGAAGGCCCCGATGATCTCCTCTCGGTCCCGGCCCAGCTGGCTCGGCGTGGAACCTGGATCATGGACCGCGATGCCGCCTCGCAACTGCGACACGTGCCGTCGTGAGGGTCCTGGCCGGCGATATTGGCGGGACGACCGCGCGGCTCGCGCTCGCCGAGGTTGACGATGATGGCGTGACACTGCTGGAGCAGCGGAATTTTGCCAGCGCCAGCTATGCGGGATTGGCCCCCATCGTTCGTGAATTCCTGGCCGACGTCCGCGATATCCCGCGCCGCGCCTGCTTCGGCGTCCCTTGCCCGGTGACAGAGGGCGTCTGTGAAGTTGCCAATCTTCACTGGAAGCTTGAGCTGCACTCGTTCCGCGCGGAGACCGGCCTGCCATTCGCCCGGCTGATCAATGATTTCGCCGCCCTGGGACACGCCATCCCCATCCTGCGACCGGCAGATATCGTGGAAATCAAGGCTGGAATCGCTGAGCCACGCGGGCCTATCGCGGTTATCGGTGCAGGGACGGGATTGGGACAGGGGGCATTACTGTGGCATTCGGAGGGATACCAGGTAGTAGCCTCCGAGGGCGGGCACGCTGACTACGCGGCGAGAACGGCCGAAGAGATCAGACTGCTTACGTTTCTCGGGACGCGGTTCACCCGGGTGTCCTGGGAACGAATTCTTTCCGGTCCCGGCATTCTCAACCTCTATCAGTTCCTGGCCGAGACCGGCTTCGCACTGGAGGATGATGCGGTCCGCGCGGAGTTCTCGATGGGGGATCCGGCGGCAGTCATTTCGCGTCACGCACTGGACGGCACCGACGCGCTCGCGGTTCGCGCCATGGAAATGTTTGTTTCCTCGTACGGCGCGCAGGCGGGTAACGTCGCCCTGACCTACCGGGCGCTGGGCGGGGTGTTCCTGGGTGGTGGAATCGCACCACGCATTCTGAATCTGCTTCGTGAGGCCTCCTTCGCATCGGCCTTTGCCGCCAAGGGCCGGCTCAGTCCGATGATCGCCACGATTCCCGTGTACGTGGTCGTCCATCCCACGCCCGGCCTGCTGGGAGCGGCCTCGGTGGCCGCGCGTATTCCTCTTGCTGGTTGACCGATCTCTTTTCCCTGGAAAATCATGACGCTACAACCGATTTCCCCCGGCGCCCGGCTGGACCTTTCGGACGAGGACGCCCGGCCCTCCAGGGACTTGCCGGGTAGCGACTCCCTGCGGGAGCAGACCGAACCGCTGCTTGCAAGAATGGACGAGTTGCAGC
>JBDTRF010000165.1:0-8302 GCA_039931815.1 Gemmatimonadota bacterium | reverse complement strand
ACCGCGCGCCCCCCGAGGTTCATCAGAAATCCGCGACTCAGCATTACATCGACGCCAGCCGTGACTGATACGCCGGCGCCGAGCATGTCGAGGGCATCCTCTACGAATGTCCCATTGATCGCGTTGCCGGACCCGTTGCGCAGATGCATACCGGCCCCAGCGCCAATGTAAGGCCGATAGGAGGTCGACGTGGTCAGCATGTATTGCAGGTCGAGATCGAGCTCGATGTCGGACCAGCGGATCTCGCCGAGGTCAATTGAAAAATCGTCGGTGGGATCGGTGACCACGTTTCGCAGCGCGGTTTCAAACTTGTCGATTTCCGCCGTTTTGAAGTCGCTGCGATAGTAGGAGCCGCCCAGCAGCACTCGAAGACGGGGAGCAAACTGTCCCACATCAACCCGAAGCCCATACGCAACTGTGCCTTTGAGCCGGTTGGACGTGAGGATGCCAACCTCGGGCCAGAGCCCGGTGAAGCGGAGATTGTCATAGGTAAATCGGTCCAGCGGCTGCTGGGCCGAAGCGGCCCGTGGGGCCAGACCAGCAAGCGCGAGGAGAACCAGGCAGCGTCGCAGCATCAGTATATTCGCTCGATTTCGGTGTCGGGAAAATAGGCGGCAAGAATCTCGGGATACTTCTGACCAACGCGGGCGCGACCAACCGCGCCCCACTGACAGAGTCCAACGCCGTGACCCGCGCCGTGGCCATCGGCCACCAGGCGGGTCACCCGGCCATGGTTTACGGTCTCGGTCAGCGTGAACATGCTGCTCCTCAGGATTTCGGCTCGTGACGGGCGAAGCACCTGCCGTACCTGGGGGCCGGCGACCGAAATTTCACGGCTATCGGCCGTGAGTACCAACCGGGACACGCGCCCGGAGGGCGATCGTTCCACCACCCGGACCGAGTTGATAACCGCACGCGGCGCGATGGTGGTTCCCACCGCAGTCGGCACACTGGACCTCACGATTTCCTGGAGCGCCTCTCCCGACCATTCGGCCTGCCAATCGAAGCGGGGAGAGATTCGGCAGTAGGGTGCGCCATTCGGATCGACGTCATCAATCGACTTAAGGTAGGGCCGGTCGGCCGCAGCGAAGACTTCTGTCCCCTGGGCGGTTTTTCCTCCGCAGGTTGAGAAGAAGAACGCGTCAATCGGCGCTCCCTGCCACGTGACCACCAGGCCGGCCGTGGCGTTCACGGCTTGCCAGGCGAGGGGAGTTTCCGCGCCCACTCCTCCGTAAACCTGGTCGACCACCGAACTGTAAAAATCAAAACCCAATGCTTCCCACCGGCCCCGATTGCGCTGGGCGTAAGTGCGGGACACCACGGCCTGGGCCATGAGTGCCTGCAGCTCGGTCAGATCCCGCTTCCCCATCTCGGCGGAGACGACACCTGCCAGGTAGCTCTCGAGCCCCAGCCGGTTGACCGCCGTAAGACCGTTGCGCCCGAGCGATATTGTTACCGATCCGCGGAAATCGCGACCATCCAGGCGAACGAACCCATCGGGAGACGACGGCGCGAAGGTCAACGCTTCACCTGCTCCCGGCGTCCAGCTGAGGGCTCCGGTTACTCGCAGGTCCGTTCCGCCGGAGGTGATGTCGGCGAACGCTCCCGAGGGAACTTCCGCGCGAATGGAGCCATCATGACCCGATACGACCAGCGCATCGCCGCCGCCGACGTGGACCCTGGGCAGCCCGACACCAAGGCCGATCCGAAGTTGAGGCTGGACGCTGCGCGGTCCCACAACAACCGGGGCCGCCGGGCGGGAGCAACCAACTGCGATGAGCGCGGCGACCGCGGCACCAATGGTTCTCGATCGGGAAGACGGGTACCGAATCAACTCCGGAAATTCCCGAATTTGAGCTCCAGCCCAAAATCCTGGCCGCGGAGGAACGCGATCACCTCCTGGAGATCGTCGCGCGACGGGCTGGACACCCGGATCTCTTCTCCCTGGATGGCCGCCTGCGTCTTCTTGAATCCCTTGTCCTTTATTGCCTTGACGATCTTCTTGGCGGTTTCCTGGTCGATCCCCTGCTTGAGGTCGATCGTTTGCCGGACCGACCCGCCCGTCGCTTCCTCGGGGTCGGCGAACTTGAGGTTTTTCACCGGCACGGACCGCTTGATCATCTTGGTCTTGATGACGTCGACCAGGGCGTCCATTCGAAAAGAGTCGTCCGCCGCCAGCCGGATACTGGCCTTTTCCCGGTCGAACTCGATGGTGCAGTGGGTGCCCTTGAAGTCATATCGTTGCGCGATCTCCTTCAACGCCTGGTTGACGGCGTTGTCGACTTCCTGGAGATCCGCACCGGTGGACACGTCGAAGGAAGGGTTTGCGGCCATGGTTCAGTATGATCGGAGAGGGAGGCGCTCACTAGGATGATGGCCGGTTACGACTGCCGATGAAATTCGAAGGTTCCCGCCCGCCAGAGGCGCCGTCCGGACCAGCGTGCCGGAAGCGGGGAATCAGGTAAGGAAGCTCTCGAGCGCCTTGGCCCGGCTCACATGGCGAAGCCGGGTCAGGGCCTTTTCCTTGATCTGCCGAACTCGCTCGCGGGTAATTCCCAGGCGGCTCCCGATTTCCTCCAGGGTCATCGGTTCGGGGCCATCCAGCCCGAAATACAGGCGAAGAATCTTGGCTTCGCGCTCCTTGAGGGTCGAGAGCACTTCCTCAATGGATTCGCTGAGCGCGTGCTCAAAGGTCTCGGAATCCGGGCCGGGATTCTGATTATCCGGGAGGTAGTCGAGCAGCTTGTTGTCCTCGCCCGGCGTGAGCGGCGCGTCCAGCGAGAGGTGATTTTGGGAGATGGAAAGGGTCTTCTGCACTTCTTCCATGGAAATGTCCATACCCTCGGCAATTTCCGAGGGCGTGGGCTCGCGCCCCAGCTCCTGGAGCAACGCAGAGGACCGCTTGCCGATCCGGTGAAGCGTGCCGGCGCGATTCAGCGGGACCCGGACGATCCGGCTCTGTTCCGCCAGCGCCTGGAGAATGGCCTGGCGAATCCACCAGACGGCATAGGAGATGAACTTGATGCCCTTGGTTTCGTCGAATTTGTGGGCGGCACGGATGAGGCCGAGGTTGCCCTCGTTGATCAGATCGGCGAGTGATACGCCCTGGTTCTGGTATTTTTTCGCGACCGACACGACGAAGCGGAGGTTGCTTCGTACCAGTTTGTCGAGCGCTTCAGCCTCTCCCGTGCGGATCCGTTGGGCCAGATCCACTTCATCATCCTGTGAAATCAGCGGATACTTGCTGATTTCCCGGAGATACTGGTCGAGAGACCCTTCATCCGAGGTGGGGCCGCGTCGACCCGGACCGATCTGCATAGGACGCATGATTAAAACCTCAGCGCGGCGGCCGCATGAACGGAACGGGAAATAATCGAAGCATTTTTAACGGCGATGGATCGGATTGTCCTGACAAAAGTCGTGGCTGGAAAATGCGCTGCGCATTGAACCGCCCCGCTGGTTAGAACCTTACTCTCCCGCGGAGCGCAATGCAACCGGTCCGGCGCGACGACTTTACGCCTCATATGCGTCGATCTGGGCTCGTTGCAGCTCACCTGAGAAATCGGTATAGCACACCTTGGTTTCGGAATAGAACTCATAGACTTCCCAGCCCCCTTCCCGGTGCCCATTTCCAGTTTGTTTCACGCCGCCAAACGGGAGATGGGCTTCAGCTCCAATCGTGGGCGCATTGATATAGGTGATACCGTTATCGAGATCCCGCATGGCCCGAAAGGCGGCGTTGACGTCCTGGGTATACAGTGCGCTGGAAAGACCATACCGTACCCCGTTGTTGACCTTGATCGCCTCCGCAAGCGACCCCACCCGGATGACGCTGAGAACCGGTCCGAATATTTCCTCCTGCTCGAGCCGGCTGCCCGGTCTCACCCCGTCGAAGATGGTCGGCTGAAAGAAGAATCCGTTTGCCAGCCGGGATCCGCGTGGCCGCCGGCCACCGGTCACCAGCCGGGCTCCTTCAGCTACACCGATCTCAACGTATTGTTCAACCTTCGCGCGCGCGGCCTCATGGATAAGCGGACCGACATCGGTCTTCTCGTCTCGGCCGTCGCCCAGGCGCAATGCGTCTGTTGCCTCCACCAGCCGGCGCAGGAAGCGCTCGTGGATCCGCTTATGCAGCACCAGACGGCTGGTGGCCGTGCAGCGTTGCCCGGTTGTGCCAAAAGCGCCCCACAAGACCCCATCCAGAGCAAGATCCAGGTCGGCATCGTCCATCACGATCATCGCGTTCTTGCCGCCCATCTCGAGCGACAGACGTTTATGCATCCTTCCGCAGGTCTCGCCGATCATGGATCCCGTCGTGGTCGAGCCGGTGAAGGAGATCAGAGGCACGCCAGGATGGTCGACCAGCGCCTGGCCCGCGATTTCACCACGCCCATGCACCAGCTGGATCACGCCGGGTGGAAACCCGGCGGCGATGGCGAGCTCGACCAGTCGGTGGCCGGAATGCGGCACGTCCTCCGAGGGCTTGAAGACGACGGTATTTCCACAGACCAGGGCGGGAAACATCTTCCAGGTGGGAATCGCCAGGGGAAAATTGAACGGCGTGATGAGCCCGGCGACCCCGATTGGACGCCGATAGCTCATCGCCCACTTGTCGCGGAGTTCCGAAGGCACGGTGTGGCCAAAAAGGCGGCGGCCTTCGGTGGCGGCGTAGTACGCGGTGTCGATTCCCTCCTGGACATCTCCCCGGGTCTCGGCCACCACTTTCCCCATTTCGCGGCTCATGGCAACCGCGAGGTCTTCCTTGTTTTCGCTGAGCAGGTCCCCGAGACGGCGCAGCAGGTCGCCACGAACAGGAGCCGGAGTCCGCGACCACGCGGGAAATGCCTGGCGGGCGGAGCGAACCGCGGCATCGACGTCGCCCACGCCGGAGTCCGGGAAGCGACCGATCAGATCCCCGGTGTTGGCCGGGTTCCGATTCTCGAAGTACGCCTCAGTACCTGGCGCGACCCATTCGCCGCCGATGTAGTTCTTGAACGTCTTTGCCATGTATCCAATGTTCGAGTTCGGGCGCCGCTTTTCAGGGGTGCCGGTTCAGCTTCTTCAGGGACAGGTCCACTCCAGGGCTTGTTTCGCATATCCGACCCGCGGAAGCACTTCCTGCGCAACCAGGACCATTCCCCAGAGGCTCACGATCAGGGCCACCGTGTGCGCCAGTCCCATTCGGCGGCGCCAGCTTGAGACAGCACCCCACAGACCAGCCAGTACCACGACGCCGGCGGCGCCCACGTAAAGGAACAGGTTCATGCCGCAGACGTGCGCATACGGCCACTGCGTCATCCCGACGGCGAGGATCCCACCGAGCAGCACCTGGAGCCAGGTCGCCAGCGCGACCTTGCGGGTACGTGGTGGTGCCGCGAGCGCAGGGGCTCCCCTGGTCGCCGCGGCCGGAACCGGCGCCGCTCCCTGGGCCGGCGCCCGGGCGATCACCTTGTCTATGTCAGCGAGTTCCTTGTCCCAGTCCCGTTCGGGAGGAGTCATGAGGCATCCCGGCTAAGGCCATACCGCTCGATCTTCTTGTAAAGATTGGATCGCGGCATCTTGAGCGAGCGTGCGGTTTCGGACACGTTCCAGTCGTGTTCCTTCAGTTTGGCCTCGAGGAAACTCTTTTCCGCTTCGTGCTTGAAACCCTCAAAGGTCGAACCGGTGAACCGCTCGACGGGCACCAGGGGTTCATCGTCCATCGGCGATGCTTCTCCGAACATTCGATCGAGATCGCTGGCGGCAATGGTCTTGCCTGGAACCAGGATCATGGCCCGTTCGATCGCGTTGCGCAGCTCCCGGATGTTGCCCGGCCAGGGCTGTTGCTGCAGCCGGCGCACCGCGGTCTCATCGAAACGTTTGGCGGGCATCCCCGACGTTCTCGCCAGCAGTCCGCAGAAGTGCTCAACCAGGGCCGGGATGTCCTCCCGGCGGTCGTGCAGGGTCGGCACGTGAATCGGCACGACGTTGAGCCGATAGTAGAGATCTTCCCGGAAACGGCCCTCGGCGATCTCCTCCTCGACTGTCTTGTTGGTCGCCGCAATTACCCGCACATCGACTTCAATCTGCTTGGAACCGCCGATCCGGGTGACGATACCCTCCTGCAGGACGCGGAGCACCTTGGCCTGCGCCGCGAGGGACATATCTCCGATCTCATCGAGAAAGAGCGTCCCTCCGTCGGCCTGCTCGAACTTTCCGGCCCGATCGGCAAAGGCGCCGGTAAACGAACCTTTCATGTGGCCGAACAGTTCGCTTTCAATCAGTTCGGACGGAATCGCGGCGCAATTTACTTCGATGAAGGGTTTGCCTCGCCGGGGTGAGCGTTCGTGGATGGCGCGCGCCACCAGCTCCTTGCCCGTCCCGTTCTCGCCGGTAATCAGCACACGGGCGGGCGTGGGGCCGACTTTTTCGACGATCTCGAGCACCTCGCGCAAGCCGCGGCTCTCCCCGACCATCGCATACCGGGACTCGGCCGATTCCCGAAGCCTGGCGTTTTCCCCGGCCAGTTCGCCCTGCGCGAGGGCGTTGCGGACAGTGACCAGCAGGCGATCCGTATCGAGCGGTTTTTCCAGAAAGTCGAACGCCCCGCGCTGGGTGGCCGATACCGCGGTCGCGATCGTGCCATGCCCCGAGATCATGACGATCGGCGCGAGATGTTCCATCGTGCGGATGCGGCTCAAGGTCTCCAGTCCATCGAGGCCCGCCATCTTCACGTCGAGAAATACCACGTGAGGCCGAAAATCGGGATAGGCCGAGATGCCCTCCGGGCCGGAAGCCACGACTCGCACGTCGTATCCCTCATATTCAAGGACCTGCTTCAACGCCTCGCGTATGCCCGGTTCGTCGTCAATGACCAGAATGCGGTGTTTCATGGTCGCGAGTCCCCAAAAAGTGTGACACCCGTCGGCCGGATCCTGACCCCGGTGATGCCCTGCGGAACGATAAAGGGAACCTCGGAGGCATGGGATCCCATCGCACGCTCGAGCAGGCGTGGAATCATGGCAGTGGGAAACGGAAAATTACCGAGGGACAATCGATCCACGATCCAGACGGCACGCCCCGGCTCGGTGAGCTCAACCACGCCTCCCGCCGACAGATGTTCCCGATCCCCGACCATTTCGCCGAGAGGCCCCATGACATCCTTGGGAATCCTTGCCGTGATGAGCGACGCCTCCACCCCGACGCGGCCGGACTCAAGCTTGAGCTGCAGCGAATCCAATTGACCTCGAAAGGCCGGATCGAGTCCGGCACCAATCAGCGAAGCCATCTCATTCGCCGTCAGCACGACCGAGTCTGCATGCCAGGCGTTCAGCGAGTCGATCTTGTCGCGGGCCCGCTCGGCGCCGCTGGTTGACGGACGACCGATGGCGGCGGAGGCCGCGACATTTTTTCGGGGACCCGTCATCCGGTGGACATAGGAGAGGAGGCGATCTCGGTAGAACCAGCCTGCTACCAGCAGCAGAATCAATCCGAGACAACCCAGGACCTTGAATGGCAAGGTCAGACAGCCTGACATGAGGTCAATCCGATCGATCGCAGGGGTATGTACGATGGCCCGCCGCTCGCCGGCCGGCTCTCAAATAACACGATCTTTTCGGCGAGGAACGCGATTTCGTTGATCGGCGACACGTGCTCCAGTGCGTTGATCGGCAGGTTCTTTCCCTCGAGCACTCTCCCGAGGGTGACGTGCGGGCGGAAGGGCCGTCCCTCAACCGCGTACCCAGCCGACTCGCACGAGCGTTCGACGCTGTCCTGTAACAACTCGAGACCGGCCGGAGCGTCGAGTCCCATCCAGATCACCCTGGCTCGCCGACCCGGCGGAAATGATCCAAGCCCGGTGCAGGCGACTGGGACTGGGCCGTGACCTTCGGCCGCCCGTGCCAGCGCGTTCTCCAGCAGGTCCGTTTCATCGCCCGGAACCTGACCAAAAAACTTGAGCGTGAGATGGAGTCCCTCCGGACGAACCCACCGCACGGGCCAGTCCATCGACCGTAGACGTTCCAGGACCGAGGCCAGTTCGCCCAATGCTGGTTCAGGGATGGGAATGGCGGCGAAGAGGCGCATGCTCACGCAGGAGTTTCCAGTACCTGAAGCAGAGCACCGCGACGGTATCCTTTTGGATCCAATTCGACCACGTGCAACCCCAGCTGGTCGAAGAAGGCGACGATTTCATCCCAATGGGCGGTCATGATCGGGAACAACGATGGATCGGCCTCGATTCGGGCCCGCTCACCGTGATGGCGCACACGAAGATCGCCGGTGACACCGAGCGCCCGAAGAAATGCCTCCCCCTGCTCGATTT
>JBDTRF010000164.1:0-8323 GCA_039931815.1 Gemmatimonadota bacterium | reverse complement strand
CGCGCGCCGCCGCCGGTCTGCTCCGCATCAAACGAATCGAACCGGATATAACGACCCTGGCTGGTCGGCTCCACCATGGCGGCAATCGTGGCGAAGGAAACGCCGGTCCACGTTCCGATCGCGGTCCACCCCTCAACACAGTGGTGCTTGACGGTATAGGTTATCCGGGGCAGCTGCTGCAACATCGTCATCGTGAAGCGAGTCGGTTTTTTCACCGCCCCCCCGACATCCAGCGACCAACCCGCCGGATCCGGGAGCACGGGCATGCTGGGGCTGACAAAATAGGTCGGGAAATCGCGGGTGCGGTCCGCGACGGGATACTCCCGGGCCAGCCGGGAATTGGAGACCAGTTTTTCACCGACCCAGTCATTGACTCGGGAGAATGCGCGCAGGCGAGGTTCGATGCCGGGGCCGCCGTTCCAGCCGCATGAGGCGACGAGGGCCGTTGGCCCGGCGACCAATCCCAGGCGAAGAAAGTCTCGACGATCCAGGCGTCGGTCAGTCATGACTGGGAAACCTTCCCCGGTACCATCCGGTAATCATCCCGCGCAGCGAGGCGGGATCTACCACGAAGACCAGAAACACGTGCAGTAGTGTAAAGGCAACAAAGATCCATACGGCCAGAAAGTGCCAGTAGCGAACCAGCTCGTAGCCGCCGAAGAGAGCCGTGAGCCAGCCCAGTTGAACCGGTTTGTAGAGCGCGAACCCTGTCAGCACTGCCAGCGCACCCAGGATAATTATGAAAGAGTAAGCGGCCTTCTGGAGGGGATTGTGCTTCCCCTGCGGGGGATGATCCTTGCGCAGCCGCAGATAGTAAAGCTGCATCTGGAGTGCCGGCCCTGCATCACGCGGGCGAAAGACGAGCGAACGCCATTCACCGGAAAAG
The DNA here is from genome assembly GCA_039931815.1 of Gemmatimonadota bacterium. Lineage (GTDB taxonomy): Bacteria > Gemmatimonadota > Gemmatimonadetes > Gemmatimonadales > GWC2-71-9 > DASYPP01. Next base: position 7,437 of record JBDTRF010000164.1, on the reverse strand, counting down.
ACCAGGTAGGTCAGGTAGGTGAGGCCGGTCAGGACAAACGGCCACGCGAGAGTGAAATGCCAGTTGAGGCCACCGGCAAGCCAGCCACCCAGGCGGGACCACTCCGGCGCAGACGGCGAACCATGAAGAATCTTGACGGGGTTGGGCGCGCCGTACGTGTGATCGCGGGGTCCAAATAGCTGGTAGGCATTGTAGATCTGAAGCCCACTGGCGATCATGCCGACGAGAAGAATAGCGCTGGCCCAGTGGCACAGTCGCACCAGCCAGTGATGCCGCCGCACGGGAGGGCGCGCCCGCGTATCCTGGCCTGCGGGCGCCGGCGGTTCCATTATCTCGGTCATTGATCAACCTGGGGTTAGTCGGCAAGTGTAAGCTAGCCGGAATGTCCCAGGTTCAATAGTACGCGCACCCGGGTCTCCCTGCCGTTCCCCTGCTTGCACAACCCTGACGTTTCCGAGCTTTCGCCACCACGGGAAATCGGTCAGGTTGCCGGTTCGCCTGACGATCCGACACTCCGATTCCGAGGTGACCGTGTCCCTGCGCACCTGTTCGCTCCGTCGCCCAGCTTCGATGGTTGCCACCTGTCTTGCCCTGGGTGTTGCCGCACTCGAGGCGCAATCCATGGCCGATCAACCCCAGGTTTTTGGCCGTGGCGTCTTCAGCACTGCCGCGTGGGATTTCTTTGTCGCCCTGGCGCCGGATCAGCAGACGGCGCTCGTCTGTCGGGCCAATGCGAATTTCAGCTTCTATGTCATCTTCGAAACGCGGCGAGACCATGGCGGCTGGTCCACGCCGGTGGTGACGCCGTTCTCCGGGCGATGGAGCGACGCCGATCCCCACTTCAGCCCCGACGGCAAGCAGCTTTTCTTTATCTCGAATCGCCCGGTCGATGGGGGAAACCGCGCGTCCGACAATTACGATATCTGGGTGGTCGAGCGCGCCGCCGGTGGGGCCTGGGGTGAGCCACACCGACTGCAGGGGCCGGTCAATGCCGATAGCACGACTGAATGGTCTCCCTCACCGGCGGCAAACGGCGATCTGTATTTTGGTTCCGCGCGCGCCGGTGGAAAGGGTGGCGAAGATCTCTACGTGGCTCGCCTGGAGAATGGCGCCTATTCCGTCCCTGAGAACCTGGGGGATAGCGTCAACTCGACGGGGGATGAAGTTGAGCCCTGGATTGCGCCGGATGAAAGTTACCTGCTCTTCAGTGGCCGACGTCCCGACGGGCTGGGCGGGTATGATTTGTGGATCAGCTACCGCAAGAACGGGGTGTGGCAGAAGCCGATTCATCTTGCGGGCGGCATCAACTCGATCGCCAGCGATTTTAACCAGAGTGTCTCACCGGATGGCCGCTACCTGTATTTCAGCAGCACCCGGGGATATTTCAATTCTCTGCCGCTCGAGCCGATGGCCTCTGACTCCCTCCAGGCCCGACTGGCGGGACCGGGCAACGGACTTGGAGATATCTACCGAATCGAAATGAGCCGGGTGTTAGAAAACCAGTGAGTTTGCGTTCTGAGTATGGCATGGTCGCCGTTGGTTTATCGCGTACGCAACGGGGAGCACCACCTCTTGGTATCGCGTCGCAACCGGATTGCAATGCGATAAACCTCGCCCGGACGGTCTCTCCTTCCGGGAGACTCAGTTTCTGAACTGGTATGCCAGCTTCACGAAGAAGCCATCGCTGATCCGCTCCAGATCGCGGAATCCGAGGGTACGATTGGAGACCATCGAACTGCCATATCCGAGGAATGCCACGGTTCCCGGTGTCGGCTCGAAAGACGTGAGCAGGTCGAGTCTAAAATCGTTATCGTGAGTGGCATTGACCGGTGCTCCGGCGATCAGGATCGGTGAGGCGGTACTCGGGTCGCGCAGGGCAGATACCCGCTGCGAGACATATTCGCCGACGACCCGGAAGAAGAGCGCCCGCGAGAGCTGATATTCCATCTTGAGGCGAGGAATGATGCTCCGCGCGAATTCGCTGCCATCGTTGCGGCGATTGAGGCGCTGCACCAGGGTGCTGAACTCGACTCGCAGTCCCCGGCTGGGCCTGAGCGCGATCGATCCCTCCACCTGGATCGCATTGCCTTCCGCCGCTTCGGCAAAGATTGCCGTCCGCTCGGAGGCGACCCTCGCCTCGGCGCTGAAAAGCTGGAATGTCGGCGTTGTCACTCCAAAGCTTACGCTGGGCCCTGAAACGCCTTTCGCCACTTTGAAGGTGGAATCCACACCGGTCCCAGGCGCCACCTGGTACTGGAGATAGTCGCGCGGATCGAAATCGACGAACTGGCGATCGATCCCGATACTGGCTTTCCACCCGCCCCTGAACTGGAGGCTGTGATTCGACTGATCGGACCCTTCGATCGCATCGCCGCCGAAATCTCCGTACCGCCAGATACGCGTTGGTCCGAAGAAGACCGTGTAGTTCTCCAGGAAGGCCCCTCGTTTTCCGTACAGGGTAAACCGGTTGAAGCCGCTGGCGTTTTCGACGTTGTTCCGATTCACGAAACCGGACCGGGAAATGAAATTCTCTCCAATCCCATTCACCTGGTAGTTGAACCCCCATGAGCGACCGGTGCGATCAAGCTCCAGTTTCCAGATGGGCGAAGAGACCGCCGATCCGAGACCATTCGCAGTCCAGGAACCTCCCCCCTGTGCCTGGAAGTAGTACAGCTTGCCGAAGACGTAACGGACATCTCCTGCCAGCACCCGGTTATAGGCCGGTGAATCCAGCAGGCTCCGGTCCGTAAACGTCACCCCCGCCGTCGAATTGGAGCCGAAATCTCGGCGCAGCCGCGTGATATTGAAGACCACGTCCTCATTCTTCCCATCACCATCTTCATCCACCTGGTCAACGGCGGAGAGATAGGCCAGGCCGAAATCGCCGAATTTGCCCGTCACTTTTGCGCCGGCGATCGGGTTCTCGATCTGTCGCGAGTACACCAGTTGATTGGGCGTGCTGAACAGCTCGATCCCTTCGAGGAAGAAGGGGCGTTTCTCCGGAAAGAACAGGGCAAAACGCTGGTTGACGGTGACCTGACTGACGTCCGACTCGACCTGACTGAAGTCGGGATTGACGGTGGCATCGAGGGAAAGATTGGTCAGGCCGAGGCGGAGATTGAGCCCGGCTTCGGGATCGATCTCTTCCCGCTCGAACGATCCCGCAAGGCTGCGGGCGCCGTTCGCCGAGGCCGTGATGAAGGGCTGGGCCTCGATGACCACGCCGCGGTGAAGATCATGCAACCCGTCGATGGTTCCGGCCTGGAGGAGAAAGCTTGCATTGGCGCGGCGCACGTCGGTCCAGGTGTCATTATACCCGGTGCGCTGGACCCGGCGGAGAAAATTGATTCCCCACCTCTGGGGGCCATTCCCCGGGTATCGCAGGCTCTTGAAGGGAATCCTCACTTCCACCACGTAGCCGCGATCCGTGACTCTGCCGCGTGAGTCGTAGAGATAGTCCGGATTCTTGTCCGTACTGCCGCCGAAGATGTTACCCGCGCTTGCCGCGCCTTCAGTGCGGACGCCATCCTGCTGGATACCCAGGGGATTGACCGAGAAGAAAAAGGCGCGACGCCGGTCGTTGAAGGTATCGAGGTAGATGGTGACCTGGTCCTCGGAATCGATGTTGTCGCGATCGGCCCGGGTAGCGCGGATGGCGCCCGGTTGGGCGTCGTAGGCCAGGATGCCGAAGTGGATGGCGCTGGGCGAATACCAGACCAGGATCTCGGTCTGTTCTTCCGCGGGCCGCCCATCGACCGGCTCATATTGGGAGAATCCTGTCAGCCGCGCGGCCTGTTTCCAGACCGGTTCATCGAGAACCCCATCCACGGCAATTTCGGTTTCAACCCGGGGAATCGTGACCGTGGGCTGACCTTTTCCGGCAATGCCGGGGAGGGAGTCGGGCACCTGCAACAGCAATGGCAGCACAAGAAACAGCACGCAATGCCTCTCGGTCAGGGTCTCGTGTGGGAATGGGAGTACGCTAGAGCGAAAGGACGCATAGTGGAAGGGGCCAGTTTCAGGCAAAGAAAGGGACGGGTTGAAATGACCCGCCCCCTAACCCAATCCTGACATCGCCCGGTCTGGTGAGCTTACCTCACTCGTATCGCAAGGCAATAATGGGGTCGAGCTTGGCGGCCCTGCTGGCCGGCCAGATTCCGAAGACGATTCCGACCGCCGCGCTGAAGCCGAAGGCCATGATAATGGCGTCGGCCGAAATCAGCGTGTTCCATCCATAGCTCTTGGCCATGATGCTGGAGGCCCAGGCACCCGCGCCAACACCCAGCGCGCCACCCAGGAGACAGAGTACCAGTGCTTCGATAAGGAACTGGAGCATGATGTTGAGTCGCGTGGCGCCCAGCGCCTTGCGTACCCCGATTTCCCGGGTGCGTTCGGTGACCGAAACCAGCATGATGTTCATGATGCCGATACCGCCGACGATGAGGCTCACCGCCGCAATGCCGGCCAGGAGAGAGCCGAATACCTGGGTGGTCTGCTGCTGAGTCGCCAGTAATTCCATCTGGTTCCGGATGGTGAAATCGTTGTTTCCTCCCGGCCTGATCTTGTGCTCCCTCCGCATGATTCGTTCGAGGTCCACCATGCCCTGTTCCATGGGAACGCCTTGCGCGACCTCCACCGAAATCTGGCGGAGCCGATTGCTGCCGAAAATCCGGTACTGCGCCGTCTGCAGCGGAATCAGGATCTGCTCATCGACGTTCTGAAATGATCCGGATGATGATCCCTTGCGTGAGAGGATGCCGATGACCTCGAACGGTATACCGCGGATCTGGATGCTCTGGTGGAGCAACGCCGCGGCATTGGTCTCGAGCAGGTCCGGCACGTCGGCGCCCAGGACCGCATATCGCTGCCGGGCCTGGTCATCGCCCTCGCTGAACATCGCGCCGAAGGGAACGGTGTAGTTCTTGACCGCGGCGTAGTTCGAGGTGGTTCCGACGATGGAGAGATTGAGGTTCTTGTTCCCGTACTTGGTCGTCAGGGAGGAACTGAATTCCGGGACGACCGCATCGAGGAGGTGGGCATCCTTCGCCAGCGCGGCAGCATCGTCGGTGGTCAGGCTGACCCGGTTCGCCGAGGAGACGCCGCCGGTGAACATCTGTCCGGGATAGACCGACAGCAATCGCGCCCCCATGGCGGCAATCTGTTCTTCTACGGCCTTTTTGGCGCCATTGCCGAGGGAAATCATGGTAATGACGGCGCCCACGCCGATGATCACCCCGAGCATGGTGAGGAAGGCGCGCATCTTGTTGGCACGAATGGACTGGAGCGCCACGCCAACAGTTTCGCCAACGGGAATCATGGCCGCGCCCCGGTCGACGGCGTCGTGGAGCCGGTGGTGGCGGGCGCCTGGCGCATGCCGCCCATGCTGCCACTCCCGGTGACCCGCTGCATCCGCTCCCGCCACTCGTCCTGTGAGGCCACCAGGCTCGCGCTTGGGAGCACCAGGACCGAGTCGCTCTCACTCAGGCCCTCCACCACTTCGCTGTAGTCCAGGTCGGTGAGACCGGTGCGGACGTTAACAGCGAAGGGCTTGCCATCCCGGAGCACAAATACAATGTACCGACCGCCAAACTGGTAGTCATTGGTCTGGGCCTGGCGACCCCGGCCACCGCCGCTCATGCCGGCGAAAACCTTGCGCAGGAGAGCGGATTCTTCGGCCGTCACCTGGCCGCCGGACATCCGTTTCTTCATGATCGCCTGGATTTGCGCTTCCGTCACTCCAGCGGGCAGTGGAATCGACCGGCCGTCGGGCAACGTCATCGTGTTGCCGGCGGGTTTCTTCGCCGAATCTGCGCCCGGTCGGCTTCCCGCCGGCGTTCCCCCGGGGCCACCCGAGCTGGCGCCCATTGAGTCCTGTCGAGTGGCAGGCGCGGAGGCCAACTGGGTCTCCACCGTTTTGGGGTCGAGTCCAAGGACGGTGGCCGCCGAGCCGACATCTCGCGTCGTGCGGAGCGCCGCATTGGGAATGGCCAGGACCTGGTCCCGGCGGCCGACATGAATCTCGACCTCCGCATTCATCCCCGGTCGCAGCAGGCCTTCGCGATTTTCAATCCGGATCAGCACCGGAAACATCGTCACGTTCTGCTGGACGACGGCGAGCGGCTCCACCTTGAGCACCGTGCCCTCGAACGGGCGATTGGGGAACGCATCGACGGTGACGGTCGCAAGCAGGCCGGGCTTGATCTTGCCGATGTCCGTCTCGTCCACGAGGGTCCGAATCTGGACCAGGCCCAGGTCCGCCATTCGGAGCAGCACGGTGCCGCCGCCGACGTCATTGGTCGGAGACGAGATCACCTGGCCCCGTTCGACATCTTTCTCGATGATGATACCGGTGATGGGTGCGCGGACATCGGTATCCTCCAGCCGGATCCGGGCATTCTCCAGCGCAACGACTGCGCGGACCGAGTCGGCGATCGCGTTGGCATAGGTGAGCTGGGCCGTCTCATGCTCGGACTCGGTGATCGATTGTGACTGGAAGAGCTCATCGGCCCGTCGCTTCTGGGAGCGGGCGTTGCCCAGGGTTGCCCGGGCGACTTCAAACTCCGCCTGGGTCTGCGCCATCGTGTTCTGCGCGGTCCGGGGATCGATGTTCACCATCAAGGCACCTCGCTGCACCTGCTGACCCGTCTCCACCCTGATCTGGAGAATTTCGCCCGATGCTTTCGACTTGACCTCCACGGTGGTGTCAGGCTGCACCGCGCCAGATGCCTGGGCCGACACGACCACGTCACGGCGGGTGACCGGTACCGCCTGGTAGACGGCGGGCGGGGCCGTTTCCTCTTTCTTGCAGGCCGCGACCGCGAGGAGTACGAAAGCGAAGAGTCTAGTAATGCGCATAGTTTTCAAGGTATAGGGTATGGGGTCTCGAACCTGGCGATGAATCGCGTCGTTCTAAACCCCGACCATGTTCTGGGTCTTGCCCGGCGTCGCGAAATCGCGCTCGACCTTGCCGTCCAGGATGTGCACCTGGCGATACGCATGTTCGGCGATATCGTGCTCGTGGGTCACCAGCACGATGGTCTGGCCCTGGGCATACAGGTTCTCGAAGAGGTTCATGATCTCTTCCCCGGTGGTCGAGTCCAGGTTTCCCGTCGGCTCGTCCGCCAGCAGGATGCTCGGCTTGTTGACCAGGGCGCGGGCAATCGCGACGCGCTGGCGCTGGCCGCCGGACAGCTCGTTCGGCTTGTGCCCCATCCGGTCCTTGAGTCCCACCCGTGTCAGCGCTTCCTCCGCCAGATGCTTCCGGTCCTTCCCGCCCAATCCAGCATACACCAGCGGCAGTTCCACATTGTGAAGCGCCGTCGCGCGAGGGAGCAGATTGAAGGTCTGGAAGACGAAACCGATTTCCCGGTTTCGAATTCGGGCCAGCTGGTTGTCGTCGAGATCGGAGACCCGGTGCCCGTTGAGCCAGTACTCGCC
>JBDTRF010000163.1:0-8416 GCA_039931815.1 Gemmatimonadota bacterium | reverse complement strand
GGCATCGCCCGGCTGATTCTCGAAGCACCTGTCGTGGCCCGGGGAGGTGACCGATTTGTCGTGCGGGCCCTGAGCCCGGCCGAAACCATTGGAGGAGGGATGGTGCTCGATCCCATTCCTTCGCGCCGGAAGTCGACCTGGCCCGCCTTGTTGAATTCGCCCGCACCAGAAGCTCGGCTCGAGGCGCTGGCCATTCGGCGCCCGGACGGTGTTCCCGATCGCGAACTGCCTATTCTGCTGGGTATCCCGGCAGACCGCGCACGCGACCTGGCCAAACGCAGCGGAAAATTCCGCCTGGTCGAGGATCACTGGATTCGCACAGTGATCCTGGGAGAAACGAGCCAGCAAATGCTCGCCGTTCTGGAGCGATATCATGCCGCTCGACCAACCGATCCTGGAATGCCCCTGGGAGAGATGCGGCAGACCCTCCACGCACCGCCCTGGGTGGTTGAAGCGACACTGGGAGACCTGGAGTCGGGAAAGAAGATCCTCCGCTCGGACGGCTTTGTTCGACTGTCCGGTTTTGCCCATCAGACGGCGGGCGGGAATGGCACCATGGAGCGACTGATATCCCTGGTGGAAAAGGCGGGGCTCACCCCGCCCAGTTCGGCAGAATTGGCTGATGCACTCGACCTGGACGACGTTGGACCCATCCTGCGACAGGCCAGCAAGGAACGTCGGCTGGAGGCGGTGGAACGAGATCGACACTATAGCCCCGGTTCTCTTGACCAGTTCGTGAGCGTCCTCCGGGAGCTCGGCCAAGCCGGTCCGATTACTCCTGGTCGACTCCGGGACCGCCTGGGACTGAGCAGAAAGTTTCTCATCCCATTGCTGGAATGGGCTGATTCCAAAGGAGTTACAGTGCGAGTCGACGAGGGAAGGAAGCTCCGCTGATGGCGACTGACCTTTCCCTTGTCCTGACCCTGCCATAGCTTCCAAGCTCACCGATAGTATCCTGTCCCCCGTGGAGGTGCCGATATAGCGCCTTAGCCTCGTCTGCAAGGGAGTCCGCATGTTCCGGTTAGTCTGGCCGGGATTGTGGGTTGGGCTCCTCCTCGGGATCGCGGCGCCGGCCATGGCCCAGGAAGCCCAACCGGCTCACGCGGAACTCAAGGAGAACTCTCCCAATCCATTTTTCCCGACGACGACGATGCCGTTTGACATTCATCAGGAGGTATGCGCCAAGGGACACGAACCGTTAGTCTCAATGCAGATCTACAACGTGCTGGTCCAGGTCGTCGCGGTGCCGGTTCTCGGCGATGCCTCCGGTCAGCGACTGGAAAATGTCCGGCTGCGCTGTGGAGGCCATAAGGCATATTGGGACGGTAAGAATCGTGACGGGCGGGAGGTTCCTGATGGCGTGTATTACTACCAGCTGCTGGTGGATGGAGAGCGCATCAGTACACGAAAAATGATTGTGCGCAGGGAGTCGGGTTCGACGCAGTAGCTCGAAGGGCGAGACGGACTCTCGCCCTTCTTGCATTTCGGAATGGACGCCATCGGTGGGAGAATCTGCCATTCCGGCTTATCTCATCGGTACGGCGGTTGCCAAGGGGATGCCGTGAGATTCAGCTTTAGATTAAAGCACATAACATATTTCGTTATAACAACTTAGGAACTGCAACATGATCAGACCTGAACGCCTTACCCTCAAGGCGCAAGAAGTCTTTCGCGAGGCCGCCGACGATGCCAAGCGCCGAGGCAACCCGGTGGTCAACGATGCGCACCTCCTCCTCGCCCTGCTATCCCAGGATGAGGGAATCGTTCAGCCCCTGCTACAAAAGGCCGGGGTAAATGTCACCTCGCTCAGAGAATCGACTGAACGCGATATCGCGAGATTCCCGACCCAGCAGGGCAGTGGCTCGGAACCAACTTATGCCCGGGAGCTCAACCGGGTGTTCGATCGCGCGGAGAAAGAGGCGAAGGACCTGGAAGACGCCTACGTGTCGACCGAACATCTCCTGCTGGCATTGGCGGATGAAAAAGGCACTACGGCGCGTACCCTTCTGACGGAGGCCGGCATCACTCCCGTCGAACTCCGCGCGGCCCTCGCGGCCGTTCGCGGTTCGCACAAAGTGACCGACCAGGAGCCGGAAGGAAAATACCAGGCGCTCGAGCGCTACACCCGGAACCTTACCGACCAGGCCCGCAAGGGAAAACTCGATCCGGTCATCGGCCGGGACGAGGAGGTTCGTCGCGTCATGCAGGTGCTCTCGCGCCGAAGCAAGAACAATCCCGTGCTGATCGGGGAGCCCGGAGTTGGGAAGACGGCCATCGTCGAGGGACTGGCGCAGCGTATCGTCAATGGGGATGTCCCCGATTCGCTCAAGAATCGCGAGTTGGTGGCCCTGGACATCGGGCTGCTGCTGGCGGGAGCGAAGTATCGTGGCGAGTTCGAGGAACGGCTCAAAGCGGTGGTTAAGGAGCTGGTGGACGCCCAGGGCCGATACGTGGTGTTCATTGACGAGTTGCATACCATCGTTGGGGCAGGAGCCGCCGAGGGAGCGGTGGACGCGAGCAACATGCTCAAGCCGGCACTGGCCCGGGGCGAGTTGCACGTGGTCGGTGCGACCACGCTGGATGAGTACCGGAAACATGTCGAGAAGGACCCGGCGCTCGAGCGCCGGTTCCAGCCGGTCTTCGTCGGCGAGCCGAGCGTGGAGGACACCATCGCCATCCTGCGGGGACTCAAAGAGAAGTACGAGGTCCATCACGGGGTTCGGATCACCGATAACGCGCTGATTGCCGCGGCGACGCTATCCGACCGCTACATCGGTGATCGTTTCCTTCCCGATAAGGCGATTGACCTGGTCGACGAGGCGGCCAGCCGCCTCCGCATCGAAATTGACAGCCTCCCGCAGGAGATCGACGAGGTCGAACGCCGGATCGTGCAGCTGGAAATCGAACGACAGGCGCTCCTCAAGGAAAAGGACAAGGACGCCCGGGCTCGCCGTGACGCGGTCGAGCAGGAGATCGCCGCTCTCCGGGAAAAGAGTGCCGGGATGAAAGCCCAATGGCAGTCGGAGAAGACCACGATCCAGGAAATCCAGGCGATCAAGGCGGAGATCGAGAATCACCGCAACGAGATCGAGCAGGCCACCCGGAGTGGCAATCTTCAGCGCGCAGCCGAGCTGCGGTACGACCTGATTCCCCGCCTCGAGAAGGAGAGCGGGGAAAAGGAAGCGCATCTCCACAAGGTGCAGGCCACGACGAAGTACCTGAAGGAAGAGGTGGACGCCGAGGATATTGCGCAGATCGTCGCCAAGTGGACCGGTATCCCGGTGACGAAAATGCTGGAGTCCGATCGGGAGCGGCTGACCAGGCTCGAGGCGGAACTCTCCCAGCGGGTGATTGGTCAGCGCGACGCGCTGGTGGCGGTTTCCAACGCCGTGCGGCGAAGTCGCGCCGGGTTGGGAGACCCCAGCCGTCCGACGGGATCTTTCATTTTCCTCGGACCGACCGGGGTGGGGAAGACCGAGACCGCACGGGCCCTGGCCGAATTCCTCTTCGACGACGAGCGGGCGATCGTCCGGCTCGACATGTCGGAGTACATGGAGAAACACTCGGTGTCCCGGATGATCGGGGCGCCGCCGGGCTACATCGGGTACGATGAGGGCGGCCAGTTGACGGAAGCGGTTCGACGTCGGCCCTACAGCGTGGTGCTGTTTGACGAGATCGAAAAGGCGCACCCCGACGTATTCAACGTGCTCCTTCAGATCCTGGACGACGGCCGACTGACGGACGGGCAGGGGCGGGTGGTCGATTTCCGGAACACGGTCATCATCATGACATCCAACATCGGCAGCCAGTATATCGTCGATGCCGGTGAAGTGGCCGATGAAGATTGGGAGCGCGTCGAACGCCGGGTCCGCGATGAGTTGCGCAATCATTTCCGCCCCGAGTTCTTGAATCGGGTCGACGAGATCATCGTGTTCCGCCAGCTCTCCCGCAAGGATATTGCCGATATTGTGGCGCTTCAACTGCTTTCGCTGGAACGAATGCTCGAAAAACGCCACCTGCACATCGAGCTCACACCGGGAGCACGCGACCTGATCGCGACCCAGGGGTATGACCCGGTCTACGGAGCACGGCCACTCAAGCGGGTGATTCAGCGACAGCTGCAGAACCCGATTGCCATGGAATTGCTCGAAGGCCGTTTCCACGATGGGGACACCATCGTCGTCGAGGTCGACTCCGGTGCCCTCCGGTTCACTCGACGCGAAGCGGCACCAGCGGCCGTCGGTGCGTAGGGGCGCGCTGACCCCGGGCGACGTTGCGGGAATGGAGGCCGCGCTCCGCATGGCGCGCGCCGCCGCCGTTCGAGAGGAAATTCCGGTGGGAGCCGTCGTGATCCAGGAAGGGCGGACACTTGCCGAGGCGCACAACGAGACCATTCGCCGGCAGGACCCGACGGCGCACGCGGAGCTGCTCGCCATCCAACAGGCGCTTAAGGCCGCCGGTGAAGACCGGCTCCCCGGTGCCACGCTGTACGTGACACTGGAGCCCTGTGCCCAGTGCGCCGGATCCATGATCCTCGGCAAAGTTGGGCGGGTGGTATTTGGAGCCTACGATCGCCGCGTCGGCATGGCCGGATCGGTCCACGACCTGCTGCGCGACCCCCGGCAGAACTGGCGCCCTGAGGTGATCGGCGGGGTTATGGAAGAAGAGTGCGCCGATATCCTCAAGCGCTTCTTTGAGGTGCGCCGGAGTGAAGATCGGCCGGGGTAGGTTTTCTGGGTTGGAAGGTGATCCAGGCGACAGAAACATGGGTCCGGGCCCGCTACTCTGTGATCGGCAGCCGGTTCGCTGATTTTGTTCCCGACTCCGAGGAGGTTTCTGTGCGCACTACCATTTCCCTACCATCGCTGGCGGCGCTCCTGGTGGTTGCCGCGTGCTCCAATCAGGCCACTCCCACGACCACTCCGGGGCCGGCGAGCACCACCCCCGGTAGCGGCCAGCCCATGCCGGCCACCACCGCCCAGGGCACCGAGGCGGGGGTCACCAAGAATGAGCCGGATTCCAATCGGCAAGACATACTCGATCATTCCTTCACGATTCCGGCCGGTGAGAACATCCGCGTCTTCCTGACTGGTGGATCGACGTATCGCGCGGAACTCACCGGGTCGGGTATCCGGCTGCAGCTCCGTCCTGTTGATCAGAGCATTCAGACTCCGCTGGTGGAAGAGCTGGTCCCGGGAACCGGCGCTGGCGGAACCAGCATCTTCACCATTCGGCCCCGACAGGATGGGGACTACGAAATCCGAACCATCGGCGGTGATCCCGGTCTTCCGCTGACGGTACGCTTGACCAAGCAAGCCGCACCGTCTCATTAAGTAAAACACTCTGCTTTAATCGATGGTAACCCCGGCGTCGCGCTCCCTGCGGCGCCGGTTTCTCATGTTTTGGTCCGTGAACTACCTCCGCATTGAGACGGATTTTCAAACGGGAATCGGGGGCGCACCGTGAGTCGCGGGATCGCCCGGCTGCTCGTGATTCTGGGAATTACGCGTCCTGCCGCGATACCCGTTCTTGCCGGGCCCGCATTGCGGTGAGACTGATCCCAAGCCAGGCGAAGCCAGCCAGCAAGCCGCCGATCACATCGGTGGGGTAGTGGACGCCGAGGTATACTCGGGAGAAGGCGATCAGGACGACCAGCAGCCAGCTCAGGCCGAGAAGGAGAATTCGTGTCGATCGGCGCTCAATGGAAGGGAGTATCAACATGACCGCGAAGACATAAATGATCGGGCCCAGCATGGCGTGACCCGACGGGAACGAGTACCAGCCACCCCCACTCAGACGTTCCACCAGGTGAGGCCGAGCCCGATGGATGATGGTTTTGAGCAGGGCATAGCAGACCCATCCCCCGAGGCACCACCCGAAGTATTCCAGGGCGTCGCGCCGCCGGTTGCGCCAGACGAGAAACCCGACGAACGCAAATACGAAGGGAAACTCGGCCTGGCCCGAACCGAGCCAGGTAATGGCCTGCATCAGCCGGGTAAGGAACGGGCCTCTCCACTGCACCACGGATGTGAGGACCGCGGAATCGAGAACGGATGTGAGGCTCTGGAGGATGATCAGGCCCACCAACCCGATGACGCAGAGCAGGCTCAACTCAATGGGCCGGCGCCAGGCAGCTCGCAGTTTCGTTTCCGGATCCGAATTGTTCAAGTCTGAGCCGCCGCGCGGGTATATTGCTTCTTCGGTCGAAGCATGTCCTATCGATGCGTGAAGTATACTGCGAACCGATCAAAGAACTGCGTGAGATCCTGTCCGCCGGGGATCATAATGACTCGTTGCCCGAGGGTCACACCACGATTAATTTCGCACCCTGCACCCTGAACTCCGCACGGGATCAGGCGAAACTGTTGGACAGGTGTCCGAGTGGCTGAAGGAGCCGGTCTCGAAAACCGGTGTACCCGCAAGGGTATCGAGGGTTCGAATCCCTCCCTGTCCGTGGTCATCACCATCCCCCACGCCTTTTCGCACGCTCCGGTATTGTCTCCCTTCTCTGTTTACCGCCTACTGGAGGCACCATGGGATACGTCGACGATCACCTTCTGAACGGTGAAATAGTCGGGTACCGGGCCCACCAGCACTGGATCATCTTTTTCTGGCCAGTGTTCCTCCTGCTGGTCGGTGGCGCCTTGCTCATTCTTGTTCCTGATCAGCTCATCTTTGGCTTTATCGCGCTGGGACTCGCGCTGGTCTGGTCGATTTTTCCCTTGATCAAGTATTCCACCTCCGAATATGCGGTGACCAACAAGCGGGTCATCGTCAAGCTGGGACTGGTCCAGCGCGACTCCAGCGAGACCCTGCTCAGCAAGGTCGAGGCGATCGCCGTCGACCAGACGATCCCCGGCCGCATGCTCGGGTTTGGCACGATCACCATCACCGGGACCGGTGGAACCAAGGAATCCTTTCCCCGGATCTCCTCTCCAATGGAGTTCCGCCGCCAGGTCCAGGAGCAGATCGTCGCGATGGAGGATCGTCGGGGAGGGCCCGTCATCGCCGCGGCCGAGTCGCGGGATGAGCGAGAGTGCCCGTTCTGCGCCGAGAAAATCCTGGCCCGTGCCAAGGTCTGCAAATATTGCGGACGGGATGTCGCCCAGGTCGAAAGCTGAGTGTGACGTTGGGGTGGATGGGCGTCTCCAGCCTGGAGCCGTTCCCTCCGCAGCCTTACCACCAGACTCACAACCATCAGGGTGGGTATATGCGAGTATCCCGAATGCTCCTTATGGCCTTTCTGCTGGGAGCCTGCACGGAATCCTCTGGCCCCAGCGCCCCACATTTTGCAGTAAGCCCGGGGACGCAGTGGAGCGGCGGCATCATAACGGTTCGCTCATCGCTCTTTAGCGGAGGGTCGTTGCCCGAGATCACCGCTCAGGGTACGGTGATGAGTACGGCGAGAATTGATGATTCAACCGTGGTTGCTACCCTGCCAGGGCTTCCCAGCGGAAGCGCAGCCATCGAGGTGGTGGACGGTTCGAAGCATTATGCACTCGGATCTGTTTCAATCCTTGGGTTTCGTGAACAGACGACAGCCACCCCAGGCGTCTTTTTCGAGCCCGTCATTGTTAACGTTTCGGGCGAGCCGGTCGCCGTGGCGGGCGCCGACCTCGGACCCTCGGCCAGCCTCCTCGGTATGGTTCGCCTTCGCCTGGCACAGACCAGCACGGTTTCCGGTGTGAGACCGGTTGGACTCTCCGCCGGCCATGGCGTGGGCCCGACCTTTAATCCTGATAATTTTATTCTCGAAGACAGCGCCGGCAATATCGGCGAATGGCAGCTTTTTCCGACCCTGGCCTACGTAGACACGGTGCCGAGCCTGTCGGTGACCAATCAGGTGGCCCGCCTGGCGCCAGGTGTCTGGATTTTTCTGCATAGTCATCAAACGGATGTTCGCCGGAGCGGCGCCGCGGACACTACCCTCCAGATCGAAGATCCCTGGCGGACAAACCTTTCAACCGCGGCAGATCGAGCTCTGCTCAGCGCGTTCTATCCTTTCACAACCTTCGCGCCCGTGTTCGAAATGTCCACCGGCAATGTCGCGTACAGCCTGCCACTCACCTCCATTTCAGGAGTTGCATGGAGCGCCAATGGGGCGACGATGTTTGTTGTTGGCGATAGCCTGGATCCCCAAAACGACAAGCTCTTCATGCTGAACGCCTCCACTGGTGCCCCGGTGGCGAGCGCTTCCATCGGTGCCGGACGCTGGACATCGGGGGTGGCGCTCTCGTCGGGTGGGAACCTGGCATTCGTCGGCGCCTTGAAGGATACGATTCCTGAGGTCGTCGTCTTCGCGGTGTCCAACAATTCGCTCACCTTGGTGGGGCGGCTTCCGGTGCCGCCAACCGCTGCCTGCCCGCTTAACTGCAATGCGCTGGTTGATGCAGCGCTGACGGTGGATGATGCCACC
>JBDTRF010000162.1:0-8447 GCA_039931815.1 Gemmatimonadota bacterium | reverse complement strand
GGCGCCGATGATCCGGATGAACGAAAGCCCATGGTGTGGGGCGACCTGCAGTATGATGCGGAGACGACCCATCCCCTCGGCCGACCCCGAAAACGCGACCGCGTCGCGCCCGACACGGCGATGTTCCGCGTATACCAGGACCTGATCGCCTTGCGGAGACGCCACCTGCGCCTGTTCGTGGACGGAACTCTGCACTGGTTGACCACCGACGATGCACGGGGACTACTGGTCTATGAGCGGGTACTCGGTGACCAGCGCGCCGTTATCGCATTCAACAATTCTGATGCAATCCACGAAGTGAGCGTCCCCGCCAATGGGCGGTATCGGGCCGCGTATCCGGTGGGCAGCGGAGTGGTTGTCGCGAACGGAGTGATCCGGGTTCAGTTACCGGCCCGGACCGCGAGGGTGTGGATCAGGGAGTAGCGGCAGAGGGACTCGCCCGGCCCCTGTTCGCACCTCACTTCACCACCCGCGTTGCGGGCGCAAAGTGGAGGGCCGAATCAAGGGGCCGATGCGAAAAACGATTCACGGATCGATAGATCGGTGCTCGGTCGCTAGAAACGAATCGACTGGCGCAGTCCGCTGAGGAGCAGGAGGTTGAACGGCGTAGTGAATGCCACCCTGCCGGCCTTTACCGTGCCCCGCGTTCCCGAATATGCATCCACCAGTTCCGTGCCTTCCGGAAACACTCCGAATACAGGAATCAGCTTGGCGCCGATCGCCTGGTTCATCGCCACAAGCACGCGATCGTTCACCCCGCCTTTTTCCAGAGTGCGGCTGAAGATGAAGGGTGCGGCCTGTAGCGTGCGATGTTCGCCAGCCCCTACCGCCGGATGCGCCTGACGGAACCGGCCCAGCTTCCGCCAGTGCTCCAGGATTTCTCGGGTTGCCGCCTTCTGTTCGAGATCGCTCCAGTTCATCATGGAGCGGAGGTTGGCATCGCCTTCGGCACCGGGGATCCGGAGCGGCCGCGCCAGCTCGTCGCCGTAGTAGATCTGGGCGCCACCCGGTGCCAGCAGGAGCCGGGTTCCGGCACCCAGGGGGTCCTTCCGTTCACCATCGAACGGACCGCCATCATCATGCGAGCTGAGATAGTTCAGGATCTCTACGCCGGTGAGCGCGCCTCCTGTCAGCGTCGCCGCGTAGCGGGTATAGAGACTGTCCAGCGAGCCGTGGGCTTCGGCCTTGAACGCGAAGTTGATGAGCGCGTCGTAGCCGTGGGCGAAGAAATCCACTTTGCGGTCACCGAAGTCATAGGTCCGCCCCTGGCTCGGCTCCCAGCCGTACACCTCGCCTACCGTGTAAAACGGGAGGCTGTCGAGGACCTGGGAAGGATGAGCCTGCTTCCAGTCCGTCAATGCCAGGCTTGCTTCCTTCTTGAGCTCGGCGCTCACCGTTTCGCCGAAATGCTTGGCGGTGTCGATCCGGTAGCCATCGAATCCGAACTCACGGACCCAGTCGGTGAGCCACTTGATGACGTAGTAGCGTGGCGCCCGGGGATAGCCGGTGCGCCGGAAAAACGCTTCGAGCCCAGCCGTTTCCTGGTCTCGACGGCCTTCACGTGTCCACTTCGCGAGCAGGGTCGGGGGCAACTCCACGGGTTCATCCCGCTCAGTGAGAATATCCGGAAGCGTCACCACCAGGTTGCAGTCCACAGTGGTGGCATAGCTCCGATAGGTGCAGTTGGGCCCCGAGCGGACCCAATCGCCAGGCCAGGGGGGATCCTGTGAAGTTGTCGGCCCTGTGTGATTGATGACCGCGTCCATGAGGACGCGGATGCCGTGCCGGTGTGCGGCGTCCACCACCGCGCGCAAATCGTTTTTTGTCCCCAGCGCGGGATCCACCGCGGTCCAGTCCCGGGTCCAGTAGCCGTGGAAGCCGTAGGTTCTTCCCGTGCCCTCGTCCACGCTTCCGTGGATCTGCTCGACGAACGGCGTCATCCAGATGGCGTCAACGCCGAGGCTGTCGAAGTATCCGGCCTCGATCTGCTGGAGAATTCCTTTCAGGTCTCCGCCTTCGAAGTTGCGCAACAGGGATCCATCGTGCGCCCGACCGAGGGCATGGTCGTTCGTGGTGTCGCCGTTCGCGAAACGATCGGTGAGAAGGAAGTAGATCGTCGCGGAGTTCCAGAACACCGCCGGGTCGCGCCTCTCGGGCGCGGACACCACGGGGGCCTCGAACGCTGAAACGGGCGCCTTGTGGCAGCCCGTGACCAGCCCAACGCTCACAAGACCGATGAATCGCGCAACAGTCCTCACGCTGACCTCCCCGCCGCCACGTCGTCCCTGTCCTGCACCCGGAGCGTCAGCACCGCCGCCAGCACCAGCGAAGCGCCGCCGACCAGGAGGGCGTAGACAGGTTGCCCGCCAAAGGACCGGACGATGAAGCCCAGCAATGTAGCCGCGACGATCTGGGGGATCACGATGAAGAAATTGAAGACTCCCATGTAATATCCCATCTTCGAGGGAGGCAATGACCCCGTCAGGATAGCATACGGCATGGAAAGGATACTCGCCCAGGCGATGCCGACTCCCACCATCGAACCCAGCAGGTAGTGGTAGTCCGATATGAAATAGATGGAGACCAGCCCAAGGGCGCCGCACACCAGGCAGATTGCGTGCGCCACCTTGCGACCGGTGGATCTCGCCAGGATCGGAATGAGGAACGCCACCAGCGCGGCGACGCCGTTGTAAACGCTGAAGCTGACACCCACCCAGTTCGCACCCTGGTTATAGAGCGCGGATGTCGTGTCGGTGGTACCGTACACCCGGCTGGTCACCGCCGCGGTCGTGTAGATCCACATCGAGAACAGGGCGAACCAGGAAAAGAACTGCACCCAGGCGAGCTGGCGCATGGTCTGGGGCATCTGGACGAAATCCGTCAGGATGGTCTTCAGCGCCGAGCCTGAGGGAGCTACGTGAGTTTCCCGCGCCTGGTTCTCCTCGAAGGACGCCATCTCTTCAGGCGAGTACTCTTTCGACTTGAGAACCGTCCAAAGCACCGCCACAAAGAACACGACGGCCCCGAAATAGAACGACAGCCGGACCGAGTCAGGGATCATGTGCGGGGGCGCCTGGTTGCTGACGCCGAACTTCTCGGTCAGCAGCCAGGGCAGCAGCGATGCGCCCACCGCGCCGATACCGATGAAGAAGCTCTGGGTGGCGAATCCCGTGGTGCGTTGGGAGGAGGGCAGGTTGTCGCCCACGAAGGCGCGGAACGGCTCCATGGAAATGTTGATGGACGCGTCCATGATCCAGAGCATGCCGGCTGCCACCCAGAGCACGGGAGAGTTCGGCATGACCAGCAGCGCCAGCGACGCGAGGATGGCGCCCACCAGGAAGTAGGGGCGTCGCCGGCCAACCCGGTTCCAGGTGCGGTCACTGAGGTAGCCGATGACGGGCTGGACGAGGAGTCCGGTGACCGGAGCGGCAATCCACAGGATGGGAATGTCGTCAACCTTTGCGCCGAGGGTCTCGAAGATCCGGCTCACGTTGGCGTTCTGCAGCGCGAATCCGACCTGGATTCCAAGGAAGCCGAAACTCATATTCCAGATTTCCCAGAACGTGAGCCGCGGCTTGGGTCGAATAACGAGGGGCGTACCAGCGGGTGATGCCATAGTGAGCGTGGCCTCGGAGAGGAGAGTCAAACAATTCTGTGCCCGGTGTTCGTGCGTGGTGGATGCTTTGACTTCATCTGCCTGCCTCTACCGCCCGGCAGGATGACACAGCGCTGCTCAGGATGACATCCCACTTCTATCGTTCTGCCCTGCCGCCCTCCCGGCCGTGAGTCGGCGAAGGAGTTCTTCAATCCTGGGATCATTGAAAATATCCTCGAGCAATCGCCGCATTGGCCGCTGCCAGTTCGGGCGCACGGAGGATCGGGTGCCCGGGAGGTTTACTCCGCGTTCTTCACGCCAGAGATCTTCGAGCCAGGGCACCACCACCGGGCTGTCGGAGCGGCCCAGCCAGGCCAGCAACTCGGCGAGAAAGGCTTGAGGCTCATCCACGCTGCTCTTTAGCTCTTCTGCGAGCCTTCGCACCGCCGCCACCCGCTCGAGGCGAACCTTGGGGGCCGCCTCCTCGGCCAGCAGACCGTAGCGGACCCGTTCGACAATATCGTTTCCCGCGAGCCATCCCGCGAACGTCGGCGTGTCATGCGTGCCGATGAGGGCCATGTCTTCGGCAGTCGGCGGTGCGATCTCCGGTCCTCCCGAAGCCTGAAACTCCGCCAGGTACATTCCCCAGATCCGATGACGGGGGAGGGCCTCGAAGATCTCGCGGGGCACGGTGCCCAGGTTCTCCCCCACTACCTCACAGTGGTGGAGATTCGACTCCAGGGAAAGTATGGCGAACAGCTCTTCGGCCGGATAGGAGACGTAGGTTCCCTGGTGCAGGCCAAAACCATGCGGGATCCAGTAGAGCCGGGTCCATGCCATGATATGGTCGACTCTGAGTAATCCGGCGAGCCCGGCCTGGTGGGCGATGGATGCCGCCAGGTACCGGTGACCCTCGCGCCGCGATGCTTCGGGGCCTACCGGCGTGAACCCCCAGTCCTGTCCACTGGGAAATCCGAGATCGGGAGGGGCGCCGACCGACATTCCTTCCGCGAACAGGTGTTGCCGAGACCACGGGTCATATCCATCGGGATGAACGCCCACGGCGAGGTCCAGCCCGACACGCATCCGGTCCTGTTCCAGGTGCTGACGGAACTCGTGGAGTTGATGTCGCACCTGGACCTGGGCCACGAGATGAAAGCGCGCTTCCTCGGGATCGATGTGCCCGGGGTCCAGGATACCGGCCCGTGCCGTCGCTGGCCAGTCGCGCCAGTTCCGTCCCAGCCGAGCCTGCGCGCCCCGGAACCGGGCATAGCGGAGCAGTTCATCATCCACCAGCTCTGGTCCCGGGGTCGGCTGCCCGGCGAGGGCCGTCCGGACTTCGGCATCGGCCACCCTGACATCCAGTGAATCAGGGGGAGGCGTGGGATGATGCCCATGTCCCAGGTCGAGAACCAGCTCGGACCAGAAGAGACGGCTCACCGGCGAGTAAGGACTCGACTCCGGCGGTTCCCCGTTAAAGGTTGGAAGCAGAGGAAGCACGGTGACTACGTCTCCGCCTCGCTCCCGTACCCAGCGACACATCGCCTCGAGGTCCTTGAGGTCTCCTACTGATCGGCTGCGCGACGAGCGAAGGGCGGCCAGGTGAGAACCCACGCCCCAACTTCGGTGCGAACCAGGCCGGCGCCAGGCTTGCACCGGTGCCGCGATGACGGTACAGCTCTCGATCCAGTCACCGGTCTCCACCACCAGGTGGTGATAGCCGAAGGGAAGTATGCGAGTGGACCGAAATTCCTCGCCCTCGCGCGCGAGCAGGATGACCTCGCCATCTGCCAGTCGCAATTGGGCTCGGGTACCTCCGTCGCCCCTGTGTCCCTTCGCGCGGTGCGAGAAAAGAGGCAGATGACCATCCCAGGCCACGAGGGCCGAGGGTAGACCGATATGCCTGGTCGCGCGATACGCCCGGAGCGCATCGGCGGCATCCCCCGGTCGCGTTATGGGGGCGCCCAGCGCGGCGCAGACCCGCACCAGTGTCTCAGGCGCTACGACGACATGGTGCCCGAGGCCATCGGTGAACCGGGGGTGCACACCCATGAGCCGGGCCAGTGATCGGAGCGCTCTCAGCTCATCCATATCTCAACGGGAACAAGTGATAAGGGAGACGCGGCGAGCAGGGTGCGATGAACAGTTGGTGACATGAGATATGCGATGACCATATCGCTCGTAGCCGGCAAGAGTTTGTCACTGTCACTTATTACCTGTCGTACTTTGTGGGCGGATGCGGATCGCCTGACCGCCGCCCGGTGCCAGGACGAGGTGGAGTCGCGTCGCCGATGTTACCGAGCGTCGCGTGATGGCGACCGGCAGGGGATTGTCCAGCCAGTTCGCGTTGGGCCCGTCGGCATAAATCTCAGCGACATAGCGCCGGCCGGGCGTCAGGAAAGAGAGGGGGACGTCGAAGGTCCGGCGTTCTTCATCCGTGATTGCGCCCACGAACCAGGTCTGACCGCCTCGCTCGCGGCGGGCAACTACCACGTAGTCGCCGATTCGTCCATCGATCACCCGGGTCGTGTCCCAGTCCACTGCGACGTCCTTGATGAATTGAAAGGCGGGCTGTCCCTCGTAGTTCTCGGGAAGATCGGCCGCCATCTGCAGTGGCGAATACAGCACGACATACAGCGCCAGCTGCTTGGCCAGCGTCGTCCGTACTCGCGGCTCGTCGGGTCGCCGGCGAGGGCCGGTGTGCTCGCGCAGAATGTCGAAGATCCCCGGCGTGAAATCCATCGGCCCGGCCAGGAGGCGGGTAAAAAAGAGAATGGTCTCGTGCTCCGGCGGGTTCCCGCCGTCGCCACTCCAGGCGTTGTACTCCTGTCCCCGCGAGCCCTCACGGCTCATCATGTTGGGATAGGTGCGGCGCTCGCCGGTATCGTGCATGGGCTCGTGCACGTCGAGCATGATGCTGTCTCGTGCCGCGGCTTCGATCACGTGGCGATAGTGCCGTACCATGAACTGGGAGTAGTGGGAGTGCCCCTCGCTGGTAAGGTCGGTCACATAGCCGCTCTTGATGGCATCGAGACCGAGAGACTGGTACAGGGCGAACGCACTGTCCAGCTGCCGCTCGTAGTTCTGGATCCCGCCCGAGGTTTCGTTGTGCACGATCAGCCGCACCCTTTGCTGATGGGCATACGCGGCGAGGGCCGCCAGGTCGTAGTCGGGGTAGGCCTGGGTAAAGGAGAATGCGTTGCGATTGGCGATCCAGTCGCCATCCCACCCGACGTTCCATCCTTCCACCAGCACGCCGCCAAATCCGTTGGCCGCCGCGAAATCGATGTAGCGCTTTGTATTGGCCGTGGTGGCCCCGTGTTTCGGCCCTGAGCTCCAGGTCATGGTGCCGATATGCATCCCCCACCAGATGCCGACGTACTTCATCGGGTGAATCCATTCGGTGCTGGCAAGCGTGTTAGGGGGATTGAGATTCAACCCGAGCAGGGAAGGGGCAAGATCGGTGGCGCGATCGGCCAGCTGGATGGTCCGCCAGGGCGTCACGAATGGCGTTCGGCCACTCACCTTGATGCCGTCAGCCATCGGCGCCAGGGCGGCTTTGAGCAATCGGTTCTCCGACCGCGTGCCGGCCAGGAACATCCGGGCATAGTCCACCAGGTTCGCTTCGTGGATGACCATGAAAGTGCGGCCATCTTCGGTCTGCATCGTCAGCGGTGTCTGCACGCTATCGAGCAGGCTCACCGGGCCCGACGAGTAGAGCATTTCGGAACGGTCCTTCCGCGCCCAGTTGGAAGGGATCCACCAGGCCCGCGCGTTGTCGGCAAAGGCGAACTCCGTAAGCTCATCACTGATCTCGAAGGCGCCCAGGGCCGGTTGTTCCGGAAACTCGTACCGAAAGCCTATGCCGTCGTCAAAGGCGCGGACCCGGAAGATGAATCGTCGGTTCGGTGCGGCGATTTCGACCACGGAGACGGCGAGCTCATTGTGGTGGTCGTGCACCCGTGCCACCTCGCCCCAGGGCTGGGTCCACCATTCATCGTGGGCCTGGCGAGTAGTGTCGGTGATGCGAAGGCTATCTCGGAGCGGGGGAGCCCCGCGGAATTCGAAGCCAAGCAGCGAGGGGAGGACCAGGGGACGTCCGTCGCGAGCCAGGCTGTAGGTAAGCCTGCCATCGCGGATCTCGACGGTGACCCGGTTGCGGCCGTCGGGGGAACTCAGGTGAACCTGGGCTTCGAGCGTTACTGAGACCGCCGCGAGGAGGGCGACGGCAATGCAGGATACGAGGCCGGGAATGCGGCGCATGAGATCTCGGGGGTGTGACTGGTGGCGGGTGCCCTCGAAAAAGTAGGCCTGAGGGAGCGCTTCCGCTAGGAGCATCCCTCTGGCCCGGGTTCCAACACGAAAGGGGGAAAAACCGGCTTGGCATTCGACTCTCAAACCGCACCTGGCCAGGTATGGGAGGAACTGGGAGAAGTGAGGCAAGACTCGGAAAGACGTAGTGGCAGTATCGGAGGGCCCCCTGACCCGGCATTGAAAGCCCGAGCCCGGCAAACCTTGCGCGAGGGGGGGAATACATCGTATATGGTGGGAGTCATTTCTCCTCGTACCCGTTTTCCCCAGCGACCCTCCTCCGGGAACAACGACCGTGCACCAGATTCAGCTCGGCGCGATTGATTACGCCATTCTGATCGTCTACTTCGCCTTCGTCCTCGGGATCGGTTTTGTCCTCAGGCGCAATGTTCGGAGCAGCGAGGACTTTTTCCTCTCCGGACGCTCGATCCCCACCTGGATCGCCGGGCTCGCCTTCCTCTCGGCCAATCTCGGGGCCCAGGAGGTCATCGGGATGGCGGCCTCGGGGGCCAAGTACGGAATGATGACGAGTCATTTCTAC
>JBDTRF010000161.1:0-8449 GCA_039931815.1 Gemmatimonadota bacterium | reverse complement strand
ATCGTCGCCGAATACGATCCTGCGAGCGGACTCACCATCGTTGACGAGGTCAAGGAACAACCCCGCCTGGCCGCTGGCCTCGCCACCTCGGGTCGACTGGATGATGCCGCGATCCAGCGCGCCTACGAAACGCTTCGCCGCATGCGCGAGGTCTGCCAGCGCCGCGGTGTCCGCCGGTTGAATGCCGTGGCCACCGCGGCGGTCCGGGAGGCCGAGAACGGCGAGGAGTTCACGAACCTGATTCGGGAAGAGCTGGAAATTCCGCTTCGCATCATCGACGCGGACTACGAAGCGAATCTCAGTTACCGCTCCGTCGCGCATCATTTCCGGCTGGAAGGTGGTCGGACCATCGTCGCCGACATCGGGGGCGGCAGCCTCGAGCTCATCGGCGCCGTCGAAGGGCTGGTCGAGTACAGCACCTCACTCCCGTTCGGAGCGGTCCGGGCGACCGAAGTATTTCTCCCCGGGAAGCGGGAGATGCGGAAGGAGATCGCCACGCTCCGCGGGCAGGTTCGCAAGCGACTTCGGAAGACGTTCCCCGGCAACGAATGGATTGGGGCAACCATCATCGGCAGCGGGGGAACCTTTACCAACCTGGGGCGAATGGCCGCCGCCCGCCGGGGAAACTCACCGGCGAATCCCGTCCATGGACTCACGGTAAAGGCCGCTGAGGTCGAACACCTGGTGGAATGGCTGGGTCACATGAGCCCGGAGCAACGCAACCGGGTGCCCGGGCTCAACCCCCAGCGAGCGGACATAATCGTCGCAGGACTCGCAGTGACCGCCTCGATTCTCGACTGGGTCGAGGCCAGGGAGCTCACCATCAGCGCCTACGGTCTGCGCGAAGGCCTGCTCCTGGAAATGGTGGGGCCCGAGACTGTACCTGTCTCGGTCGATCCGCTGCGCCTGATACGGGAATTCGTGGAGCGGTGCCACGGAGATCGCCGGCACGTCGAACAGGTTCGCCTCCTTGCGCTTCAGCTGTTCGATCAGCTGGCCGATCGCCTGGGCGCCGCCCCGGAAGAACGCTCGCTCCTCGAGTGCGCCTCCCTGCTGCACGACGTTGGCCAGATGGTGAGCTATCGAAAGCACCACCAGCACAGCTATCAGCTCATCATGCATGCCGAACGGCTCAATCTCGACCCGCATCAGCGGTCGCTCGTCGCGCTGATCAGTCGGTACCATCGTCGAACTGGCCCCCGGAAAAAGCACCTCGAATTTGCCGCGCTCCGTCCGGAGGACCAGGCATCGGTTCGGCGGATGGCCGGATTGCTTCGCATCGCTGATGGGCTGGACCGGGGCCACACAGCCACGGTGGAAAGCGTGCTCACCACGCTCGGCAAGTCACGATTGACCATTACCGCTATCCCCCGTCTCTCCGGTGCTGACCTCTCGCTCGAGTGCTGGAGCGCATCCGCCAAGGCCGATGTGCTGGCGAAAGCGATGGGAAAAGAGGTGGTGATTCGCCCCAGTTGATGGGTGCATGCGGGAAAACTTCGGCCTTGCTTCATCCCAGCCGAGGCGCGAGTTTCCTCCAGCCACCCGACTGGAGTTTCCCCATCCGACGCGACCTGCTCCTCCTGGTCCAGCAAGCCCTGGGCGATCGCTACACGGTCGAACGCGAGGTCGCCCGGGGAGGCGCCGGGAGAGTTTTTCTGGCGATTGACGGTGCCGGCCAACGGGTCGCGCTCAAGGTGCTCCACCCGGAACTCGCCGTGAGCGTCACGGCGGAGCGTTTTCTCCGCGAAATTGGATTGTTGTCCCGCCTCGACCACCCGCTCATTGCCAAGCTGCTTGACTATGGGGAGCAGAACTGGCTGGTATACTATGCCATGAGCTACGCGGATGGCCCCACCCTCCGTGGACACCTGGATCGGGTTCGCAGAGCCAGTGTCGATGACGTCATCCGTATCGCGGACGACCTCCTGTCCGCGCTCGGCTATGCCCACCATCGCGGCGTGATGCATCGCGACGTAAAACCGGACAATGTCATCCTGTCGCCGGCCGGTGCCATGCTGCTGGATTTTGGCATTGCCAAGGCCATCGAGGCCGCAGGGTCAGAAAGGCTCACCAAGTCGGGGTTCACGGTGGGAACTTCGTCGTACATGAGCCCCGAGCAGGTCTCGGCACTCGATTCCATCGATCATCGATCCGATATCTACTCCCTGGGCTGCGTTCTCTTTGAGGCGCTCACCGGGCATCCCCCCTTTGCCCATCGCAACGAGGCCATCGTGCTTCAGATGCAACTCACCGCCCCGCCGCCTGACGTGCGACAATACCGTCCGGATATCCCCGAAGGCCTTGCCGTCACGCTGAGCAGGGCAATGAACAAGGACCCGGCGGCGCGCTGGCAGAGCGCGGAAGCAATGAAGGCCGCTCTGGTTCTCTGAGAGGGATCCAAGAGAAACGGTGAACCGAGCCTCGGTTCACCGTTTGCCTTGTCTTATTTCGGTGCGTCAAACCCCGGCCCGCGTTACGGCTTGGGCTTGGGCTCTTCCCGCTTCATGGAATCGGCTGGCGTCGTTCCATTGACGCGAACCGACGTCACCGGAAGGTACACCGTGTCAATCGCGTGGATGAGACCATTGGTCGCCACGATATTGCCCTTCACGACTTCGGCTCCATTCACCCGGACGCTGGCGCCCGTCGTGTCAACACTGAGCGGGTTCCCCCCCATGAAGCCAACGCCGGCGTTCCCGTGGCGAACCTCGTCGGACGTGATTTTCCCGCTCACGATGTGATTCTTCACGACGGTTTCAAGCGCCGCATTGTCCGCCATCAGGGAATCGCGCGTCGCGGCGGGAATTCGGGCAAACGCCTCATCAGTCGGTGCGAAGACCGTGAAGGGGCCGGCACCCTGCAACTGGGCGGTCAATCCCGCCATGTCCACCACTTTGAGAAAAGTCGTGAAATTTCCGGCCGCCTTCAGCGTACCGATGATGTCCTGCGTCGCTACGGTCGCCGTCGTGGTGGTGGTCTGCTGAGTAGTCGTGGAAACCTGGGCCGAAGCGGTATTCACGGTGGCCATCAAAGCCAACGCGGAGGCGCCGGCAAGAATACGAGAACGCATGGGAAACCTCTTTCGCGAACGTAAGTTCGTCATGGATGATTGGGTGATGCGCCTCGAGGCGTATCCCCAGTTGTTACCTGACACGGGACGGAGCGGTGAACCAGGATGTTCCTCGTGCCGCAACTGTCAATGAGCCAGTGAGTTTATTCCAGAGTGATCCGGGCCTCTGTGTCAGAGATCACACAGAAGCCCGAATGAAGTACACTCAGGTTAGTAGCTTTTTGCGGAATCCGGGTTCACCGAAGCGCCGGCGGGAACGGTTGCGCCGGTGGTCGCGGCTGGGACTTCGTCCTCGATGGTGATCGCTTCGAGCTGGCGACCCGTGGCACTCTTATTCGTAATAATGATGGTGTAGGTCTTCCCGGCATCAAAGGAACGTTCGGGGACCTTGAGAAGCACAGTCGGGGCATTGTCCGCCCGTACCTGGATGACACCACTGGTCGCGGCCATGTCCTTGTACCCCGCCTCCGTGCCGAAATCCACATCGTCAAAGAAAGCGTCGGAATTCCCCGGAACGAATACATCGAAGGACTTGAGCCCTCGCGCAGCATTTACGAAACGGATACGCGCTTTCGTCGCGTCGCCGGCATCAGTTGGCTCTTCCAGGACGCGGAGCTTGGGATGACTGCCGCTATCCGCAGGATCGCCCGGGAGAACCACCACCGTGTATCGATCGCCATCGCTCATCATTTCGCGATTTTCGGCGATGGGCTCCGTCGTGTCGGAAACCGAGGAGCCAGTGGGCCGAAGCCGAAAGGTCACCATGTTATCGCGGATCCCCTTGAACGGGGTCACGCTCTTGAAAGCCACACCGGTGAATGCGTCCGCATCGTCGGCATACAGGTCAACCGCTTCAGTGGACGGAACCGCATTGACCAGTCGAACCATCGAGCTTCCCTGGTGCACTGATGAATCGCTGGCTGGCAGATCCGCGGCCGTATCGTTCTTCTTATTGTCGCACCCCGCCAGGACGGCCACTATCGCCAGTCCGGCCAGGGCAGTGACGCGCGTAGTCATGTCCTTCATTGGTAGTCCCCTTCGTTGAGAAAATTCGTTGTCGGCCATGTCCAGAGAGACAGGTCCGGCGCTGACTCAGCTGTTCCCACGTCCGCCTGTTTCCGGCTTCGTGGATTGCCCATCATCGGTGGCCTTGGGTTTCGGACCGCCGTACGTCTCTTCTCGATCTTCACCTTCCGGGCCCGTGGTTCCTCCGCGGGGCATGGCCCCTTTCCCTTCTAACTTCCTCCCGCGGATATCAATAACTTTGTTGCGCCGTGAGCTATCGGATTTTCCCATGCTGTACGTACCGGCTAATTGCGTACGCGAGAAGGCGCGCTGCGATCACTCTGCAATCTCTCCAGCGCGCGAATATGATCGTGCGCGTCCCGGACATGGATGTACTGGTTCTCCACCACGGTCTGGATCGTCGTCGGGAGGTTTTTCTCCAGCGCCTCACGGTATTCCCGCACCGCATGATCCTCTCCGCGTTCGGCCTCCGCTATCACCGCACCTTCTTCCTTCCCGGCCACCGCGGACTTGATGTCAATCCATCCACGATGCACCGCACCCAGGGCTGTTCCCCCGGTTTCCGGATCTCCACCCAGGCGTCGGACTTCCGCCTGCAGTTCGGCGGCAAAGCTCCCACGCTGCTCGGCATAATTCAGGAACAGTGTAGCCAGCTCGCTGTTGGCAATGCCTTCAGCCGCCGTGCGAAAACCCTTCTCACCATCCTTACAAGTTTCGACGAGCCCGTTGAGGATGGAAATCAGTTCCGAGTTGTCCGGCTTATCAGTATGAATCATTGTGTTTATCTCACTTTATTTTGAACGGCTAAGCCCTCTTCGGCATCGCCTCGCTGCCCGATCAGGCAGCGATTGATGAACTGGGCCTAGTCTAGATGGGTGGGAGAAACCATTCGGTGTTGGATGTCACACGTTGGAGGCCAAATGCCTCGAAAGCACGCATGATGACTGAATGGACGGTCAAATACCAAGAGACTTACTAACCGTTGCTACTGCAATTACTTGTAGCGCCAAAGTGCTTGCGCCCCAGTAGGGGCGCAAAGCGCTTATATGGCCCGCCGACCCTGAATTACTCTGATCAGGACGACGACAATCGCCAGCACCAGGAGGATGTGGATGAATCCGCCGAGGGTGTATGACGAGACCATCCCCAAGAGCCACAGCACGAGCAGGATCACGAAGATCGTCCAGAGCATCGGCCACCAACCTTCCAAATATGTTGTTGAGAGCACGCGAATCCCGAATTACTTTCGCAGCCCATAAATAGCGCCCGGGGCTGAGGACAGCAGTGACTGATGTCACCCGCGGAAGTTGCGATCTGGCCATAACTTCGGTGCACTCTCAGCGACGATAGCAGTCGGCGAATTCTTCTGCCCTTTCAGCGTTGGCAGGTCGTCCCTCGGCTCATTTGGCAAGACTGGAGCGGAAGACCTCCGTTGCCTGCCAAAAAGGCGCAAGAAGCGGGAACATCGCTTGCGTTAGGTTGGGGACAACTTGCAACCCGGACGCGGCCTCGGAATTCTGTGGTCGTACCAATACCTGACTAAGTGTTCAAAGGAGCATGACATGGCTTCAAAAATTATCGGAATCGACCTTGGTACCACGAACTCTGTCGTAGCAGTAATGGAGGGGGGCGATCCCGTGGTCATTCCGAACGCTGAGGGTGGAAGGACCACACCATCAGTTGTCGCTTTTACCAAGGACGGAGAGCGGCTCGTTGGCCAGGTGGCCAAGCGCCAGGCGGTTACCAACCCGAAGCAGACGATTTTCTCGATCAAGCGTTTCATGGGCCGGAGGGTAAACGAAGTGACCGAGGAGACCGGTCGCGTTCCTTACAAAATGGTTCCCGGTGCCAATGAGATGGCCATGGTGGAGATCCAGGGGAAGAAGTACAGTCCTCCGGAAATCTCAGCGATGATCCTGCAGAAAATGAAGCAGACGGCGGAGGATTACCTCGGAACCAAGGTCACCGAAGCCGTAATCACAGTCCCAGCCTATTTCAACGACGCCCAGCGGCAAGCCACCAAGGACGCCGGGAAGATTGCCGGCCTCGAGGTCAAGCGAATCATCAATGAGCCCACGGCAGCAGCCCTCGCCTATGGGTTGGACAAGAAGAAGGATGAGAAGATCGCGGTGTTCGATCTGGGCGGTGGCACTTACGATATCTCGGTCCTGGAGTTGGCCGAGGGAGTGTTCGAGGTCAAGAGCACCAATGGTGACACCCACCTCGGTGGGGACGATTTTGACCAGCGGGTGATCGACTGGCTCGCGGCCGAGTTCAAGCGAGACCAGGGCATTGACCTGACCAAGGATGCCATGGCGCTCCAGCGGCTTAAGGAAGCTGGCGAAAAAGCCAAGATGGAACTCTCGACGACGCAGCAGACCGATATCAATCTGCCGTTCATTACGGCGGATCAGTCGGGGCCCAAGCATCTGAACTACTCGCTCTCGCGGGCGAAGTTCGAGCAACTGGTTGATGATCTCATTCAGCGCACCCTGCCACCCATGCAGCAGGCGCTCAAGGATGCGGGGCTGGATCCAAAATCGATTGATGAAGTGATTCTGGTCGGCGGATCGACCCGGATTCCCAAGATCCAGGCGATTGTCAAGGATTTCTTTGGTAAAGAGCCGAATCGATCAGTCAACCCGGACGAGGTCGTGGCTATCGGCGCCGCCATCCAGGGTGGCGTGCTCGCGGGTGAGGTCAAGGATGTTCTTCTGCTCGATGTGACGCCCCTCTCTCTGGGCATCGAGACGCTGGGTGGCGTGACTACCGTTCTGATCTCCAGAAATACCACGATTCCTACCAAAAAGTCGGAGACCTTTTCAACGGCCGAGGACAATCAGACCACGGTAGAAATCCACGTGCTGCAGGGAGAGCGGCAGCTGGCGGCCGATAACCGCACGATTGGCAAGTTCCAGTTGACGGGGATTCCACCCGCGCCGCGTGGGATGCCCCAGGTCGAAGTGACGTTTGACATCGACGCCAACGGCATTCTCCACGTCTCGGCCAAGGACAAGGCTACCAGCAAGGAGCAGAAGATCCGAATCGAGGCATCGAGCGGATTGAGCGATTCCGATATCGACAAGATGGTCAAGAGTGCCGAGCAGCATGCCTCGGATGACAAGGGCAGGCGGGACCAGATCGAACAACGCAACCAGCTCGACGGACTGGTCTATAAGGTCGAAAAGGATAGCAAGGAATGGGTCGATCGCCTGCCTGCCGAGGCGAAGTCCCGGCTGGAAGCGGCGGTGGAAGGTGGCAAGCAGGCGCTCCGAACTGGCGATCCCGATGGGATCAAGACTGCCCTGGATGAACTCAATGCCGCGTACCAGGCCGCTGGTGCCTCGCTCTACGCAAGCACCGCAAGTTCTGGCAGCACAGGAACGGACGGTGGGGCTGGTGGCGCGGGTGAGGGTCAGGAGCCGCCCAAGGAAGACGTGGTCGAAGCGGACTACGAGATTGTCGATGAGAGCAAGAAGTCGTAACCATAAGCATTGAAATGCTTTACCGAACCCGTCCTGGCATCGAAAGTGTCAGGCGGGTTTCTGTTGTGGGGCGGGTGATGGCGTAGCGACCGAAACCATCAGCTGTGCATCACGTTTAGATTAGATCTCATGTGTCCGTGCAGTATCACGTCTAACTGCTACAGGTAAACAAGCATGTCTGTCCGTACTCAGAATTGGATGAAGTTCGGTGGGCTGGTGACCCTGGCATTCGCGCTCGGACTCCTGTTCGCGGGACTTCTCGATCTCCCCACGCGCTCAGCAGCACAACAGTCGCAGGGAACGGCGCCGGCCATTACTCACATCCAGGCGCCGGATATTCCTGCGGCTCGGCCGCTGCTGGAGCTGAGCGACGCATTCGCTGCCGTCGCCGAGAGGGTGCGTCCGAGCGTGGTCTACGTCAGCTCTGAACGCACCGAGCAGCGAGCCCAGGTTCCCCAGGGATTCGAGCAGTTCTTTGGACGACAGCATCCCCAGATCCAGAAAGGCACTGGTTCCGGCTTCATCGTCTCCGCCGACGGGTACATCCTGACCAACAATCACGTGGTCGAAGGAGCGACGACGGTCACGGTCCGCCTGCTGGACCGGCGCGAGTTTGTGGCCAAGGTGATTGGCACCGATCAGAACACCGACATCGCCGTCATCAAGATTGACGCGCGGAACCTGACGCCCATCGCGCTGGGAAACAGTGATGCCGCACGCATCGGCGAATGGGTCCTGGCTATCGGCAACCCGCTGGGCGACGCCCTGGCGTTTACGGTTACCTCCGGCATCGTCAGCGCAAAGGGGCGAGTCCTGGGCGTGGGCGACGCCGCCATCCAGGATTTTATTCAGACCGATGCCGCCATCA
>JBDTRF010000160.1:0-8474 GCA_039931815.1 Gemmatimonadota bacterium | reverse complement strand
AGTGGCCAGGTGATGGGTGAAACTTCTAAACTGCTTTCAGAACGCTTCGGGAAAAGGTGAAGAGATCCAAGAGACCCCGTGCAGGAGAGGACTTCCTGATTCCTGATTGAAGATTGCGGATGATTGCCGATGGTGAATGAGCGGCGTCACCGTCGGTCCGGACTCGTCAATCTCCAATCAATATCAACAATGGTACTGATAACGTGCTATTGACCACTCGTCTGCTTCCGCGCGGGGGCGGCGGGGGCCATGATGAACTGATAGCTGCCGCGTACCGCGTGGCCATCCTTGGACAACGTTCTCCACGCCACGATATACTCACCCGGCACCAGGCCGGCCGACAAGGGAGCGGACACGGAGAGCGAGTCGTCGGTGCGGGCAACCTTCCCGAGGGCGATTGCCGAGCTGTCCGGCCGCAGTAGCCGAATGGTGGTAAGGCCTGCTTCCGGCTTCTGGCTGAACCACAGGCGAACCTGGGTTGGAACGGTGGTGACGACTTCACTGTCGCCTGGCGTGCTCTTGACGAGATGAAGGTGCATCGCGAAGGCGGCGGGGAGTATCAGGCCCAGGGCTCCTATCCCCAGGGTGACCCGCGAAAATGGCTTAGGCATTCTTGACTCCTTCAATGTCTATCTGCTGACAGGTTTGAGCACGGGAAATGTAATCCGGGTCAACTGGATGAGCCGCTTGTTCGCCACCACACTGCCCCAGGCCACCACCGCCGCACCCGGATCCACCGACACAACCTGGGGATAGGTACCTCCGGAGGAACCAGCAATAGCACGATGGAACACCTCCGTCCCCGCCCCATCAATAAGAGTTACGCCAATCCCCCGCTCCCCGTTGGCGTCGATGTCATACGCTGCGATCGCACCGCCACCACTAACGGCGGCGATCGTCGTGTGTGCGGTCGGAAGGGTACGTCCCCGGACGAGCGGCAGCGGCTCAGCCGGAGACGGAATCCCCTGCAACACTTTCTGGTAGAACACTCCCGCATTCCCCTCTTTGCCCACATACCAGACAACGTGTCGCTCCCCGGCGCTCCCCAGTGCAATACCAGGGCCGGTATGGGGACAACCTGGATAGATCCATCCATCGGCGTGAACCTTCACGGGTTCGCCTGCGCCAGTTGCGCCAATCGGCGCAGTAACGACGTCGCGAATATTGCCGGGATAGTGTTTTCTCCAGGCACTCTCCACGTCCCCGTTCGCCGCCCTCACCAGGGTGACCCGGCAACAGGGGCAGACCTGGCCCCAGAGGACGGCATTGGGCTTCCAGGTTTCTCCAAAATCGGGCGAGGAGGCCATGTAGATGGACGCATCGGGCTCGTCGGTTGAGTCGGCAGCCGTGCTCTCCTCGTCTCCATGGTGGTTCGCCAGCGCGCTGCCGTGGCGCTCATCGAGCCAGGCCACAACTATTCCCGAATCTCCACTCCACGCGGCTCCGTGAAACTGGTGACCGGCCGGCACCCCGGTGGAGTCATCGTTCAGCGTTAGCGCATCTGACCAGTTGGTCCCGCCGTCCAGCGAGCGGGCGAAGCGAACGATGGTCGCAGGCCACCGGCGACCGGGAACCTCAACGCTCTTGATCCAGGAAATGCCAATGTGGTTTCCCGTCGCCGCGATAATACGCGGCGACGATTCTCCCTGGGGCCGGATTTCATCCGGCCCGGTCGCAACCAGCGAGGGCGCACTCCAGGTTACTCCGCTGTCACCGCTCCGTGAGTAGAAGAGCGACCACCCCGCCGAGTCTCCCCCAACCCAGGAAAGCAGGATGTCTCCGCTGGCCGGATCCATCGCCAGCGCAGGATCAGCCGACTCGGCGCCTTCAAACGGAAGAACCAGCGGCGTTTCCCTGATGCTGTTGTCGCGGCATGCGGAGATCGAGACGGCCAGTAGAATCAGCAACGAAAGTCTACGATACATTCTGCGCCTCATTTCCATGGATACATTGAACGAATTCCCCTTCACATCTCCTGAGGGGCCGACCACGACTTCGCGAAGACTCCCCGCATGAAGCGCCATCTATAATCGTACCGTGCTGCCCGTTTGGGGGGGGATCATTTCCGATCCTGACTATCCGGATCCTCCCCTGGCTCACCGACCCAATCGGAATCCGAGATAATACGAGCGACCATCCATGGGCTCGAAAAACTTGCCCGCCGCATTGTCCACCTGCACCGACAGGGATCGTCGCGCATTGGCAAGGTTCTGTCCAGAGACGAACGCGGTGAACCCCGGACGGGCAACCTCCCATTCTGCGCGGATACCCAGGTTGACCCACCCCTGGTTTCGTTCAGTATTGGCGCTATTCACAAAATAGGACCGGGGAACCCATTCCAGGGATGGGGCGAGTGAAAATCCCGAGGGATGGACGTACTTGATCTCCCCGCTCAGCACATGCTCGGGCGCGCCTGGGATCGCATTTCCATTGAATAGACTGTCCCGGACAAACCGGTACCGGGCGAAGGTATAAGCGCCCTGGATGACCAACCCATCGCCACCCTTCGCGGACGTCAGGATCGGACCCGGAATCCCGTACTGGAATCCCGCCTCCAGCCCGTAATGTCGGGTCCGACTGGCGTTTCGATAGGTCGGCACGGTAAACCCCGCGCCGGGGAAAGGCTCCACGTTCAGGTTCAGGATTTCATCATCCAGCTCTACGTCAAAAAGCGAGAGGTCCCAGCGAAAACCACCGGCCCGGCCCCGGGTCCCCAGCTCGTATTGCACCGCGCGCTGGCCATCAAGATCAATGAAACCGGGGACCGTCAGGCTGTTCAATTCGAGCAACAGCGGTGGCTCGAAGGACGCGCTCACGTTGGCGAAAAGCTGTCCCTCGACCGCTGGGAGCGAAAACAGGGCCCCCACTCTCGGACTGAGCGGCCGGTACGATCGCTGATCGGACTGGTCTCCGTCAGAGAGAAAATGGTCGGTGGCCTGGCGAGTGGAATAATCGAATCGCGCGCCGGCCACGAGCGTCAGGCGCCCGGTTGCTTCGAAGCTGTCCTCGGCATAAAGCGCCAGGGCGCGGACTTCATTCGTCTGGTCCTTCCGCAGCCCGCCATGGAGCCCCTGGATATTGTCGAACTGGCGATCGTCCATGTTCATCACCGCCGGTTGCAGCCCCATCGTGAACCGATTCCGGTGGCTGCCGACCGCCCCCGTGTTTTCATATCGCACCTCGGCTCCAAAGTCCCGGCTGACCTGGGCGATCACTCGAAAAATGGGATGGTCGATGTCCCGATACTGGAAATACGGGCTGACTTCGAGCTGCTGATTTGCACCGAGTCGCGTGCGTACCTGCAGGCCCAGGTGGTGAAGGTCGTAGGTGCGGCCCCAGCGGTTCGACACGTTTCCCGGATCTGCCCTTCGAGGATTGGCGTCCAGATCACCCCGGCTCAAGGCTCCCGGAAGCTGTTCCGTCACATGGGCAAAGAAATAGAAGGAGCGGATATCGGTGGTGGGGCTCAGGAGGTAGCCGAGGTGAAGATTCACCCGGTCACGGGTATTGGCCGAAAAGTCGCGAAAGCCATCGAGCCCGGTTCGGGAGTAGCTGGCGTAGTAGTCGGTGTTCCCGAACTGACCGCCCGAAGCGAGCTGGGCCTTGAAGAAACCGAAGCTACCACCTTCGACGGTGGTGAAAATCCGGTCCGCCGTGTGACCCGTGCGGGTGTGGAGATTGATCGCTCCGCCCATCGTGGAGCCACCGTATCGAAACGCATTGGCGCCCTTGTAGACCTCGATCGCCTCGGTGTTCATGAGTTCGAGCGATTCGAAATCGGTGAACCCGTCGGCGTTGCGATACGGCATGCCATTCACCAGGAGGTTGATTCCTCTCGCGTGAAAGTTGTTGCGAAGCCCTGACCCGCGAATGCTGATCTGGCTTTCGTCCGCGGCGCCAAAACGGGGCTGCACGTAGACCCCGGGTGTGAAGCGCAGGACATCCTTGAGATTGGCCTGTCGAGTCGATTGAATCTCCTCGGCACTCACCAGGTGGATTCCCCCGGGAACAGCCTCGAGCTGACGCCGCGTTTCCTGGAGATCGACCTGTGACCCGATCACATTCAATTCCGCCAGCTGGGTGGCGGCCGCCTTGAGGATGATATCCAGTCGCACGTGCTCCCCGGGAATCAGTTGAACCGGTCGCCGCTCCGGCACAAATCCAACTCGCCTGGCCTCGACCATGAACTGTCCCAGGGAAACGCCGTTGATCCGATAATGCCCCACCGCGTCGGATACGGCCGACAAGGTGGTCCCTTCGAGTGACACGGTCACACCATCGACGATCTGTCCTGTCACGGCGTTCGAGACAGTTCCTTCAATCACTCCGCTTTGTGCCAGGGCCGGGCCGCCCCCGACGATCAGGACGACGGTCAGCAATCCGGCTGAGATGAGCCGCATGGAGATCTCCCCTTGAATCCAACGCGATCAGGTTTCGCTCTTCCTCAATCAGGAGGAGCGATTCGAGAGTTTTTGGGCGCGGGATTGCCGCGCCCTGCGTCAGGCGAGGGGTGGCGCTGTAGCGGGGGGAAGTCGATCGCCGGGCCGGCGATTTGGAATAAAAAATGTGTCGCGGGGCCGCAGAGCCAGTCCGACCGTCGGCGGCAGCACGGTGTAGAGCGCGTCAGCGGCAGGTGTCCGCACGGCCAATGCCGTATGGCAGGCACCGACGCAGCGGCAATCGTGATTGTTGTGGGTGGCCTGGTGAGACAGATCTTCCTGGCCGGACCCGGTGCGGAAATCGGGCGAGGTCGCGTGGCCCGCGTGCTGACCGGCCGAGTGCGCCATCCAGGGGGCTTTGGCGGGACACGGATGGGCCGCATCAATGGCCAGTCCCGAGACGCCGGGACTGGCCAGCAACAGCAAGAATGCGGCAAATCGAGATCGACCGAAAATCGTCATCGCGCCAGTTCAGGGAGCATGATCAAAATCAGGTGCATGCAATGGTGCAACTCCTCCGTTGCCACGGACAGGGCGGGATTCGAACCCGCGAGGGGCTTGCACCCCCACACGCTTTCCAGGCGTGCGCCTTAAGCCACTCGGCCACCCGTCCTTACTGTCTGTGGGCGAAGAACTTAAGCACTCCGACCGATGGACGGTAGACTGAGTTCGATGAACGCCATGATGCTGAATCAGGGCGCGATGGGGATGGCCGAGCCCTGCACCATCGGCCGCCAGAGAAGTTCCTTCTGGTGCTCAAACCGGATCCCGGGCCGGGGTATGGGCGAGTAGGTGAAGAGCAGTTCGTAGGTTACACCGGCATCCAGGTACTGGATCCTGATATCCGAGGAATCTGGTTTCTGCTTCACACTGACACCGGAAATCTTGTGGACAGTCTGATCATCCGAACGCGTGCCCTGGGTAAACACGATATAGTCAGTCCCGATCTCGAAGCGACGCTCCGCATAGCGCTTGCCGTCTGTCTGCCATGCTCCGAGAACTCCCGCGGGTAGCTCATCCCTGGCCTCTCCGGTTCCCCCACTTCGCGTGACCAATGGGTAGAGGAGAAGCAACGAGAGGGAGAAGACAATGGTCCCCCAGTTTCGTTGAAATACCTGGACCGCCCGGTTTGGGCCTTCCTGGGGCAGTGGTGGAAGTTTTCGGGGCTCGAGCCTCAGCATCTGGCCGACGCCGCCCAGAAAGTCCCCCAATGGGATAGGGTTGACCAGATCGCCATCCTTGAGGGATCGAGACAGGTCGGATTTCCTTCGCCGCTTTGCCAGGAACGACTTTCCCCGGCTGTCGGTGGATTTACTCATGGGTAACTCCCAGTGCGAAAACGTTATCCTCCTCCAGCGATGCAGGCATTTCAGGAAGCTGGAGTCCGCTCAGGCCCCCTGCCTTTACCAGGGCAAGGAAGGCCTCAACGATCGCCGGGTCGTGATGCTTTCCGGCGGTTTTACATATGAGCGCCACGGCGTCGACCTCGCTCCAGCCGGCCCGGTAAGGGCGGTCCGAGACCAGCGCATCGAAGACGTCCGCGACCGCGACGATACGGGCCAGATACGGGATCGCCTCACCGGCCAGGCGATCGGGGTAGCCGGTTCCGTCGAACTTCTCATGGTGATTTCGGACGATTGACAGGATGTCCCGGAGGACGGGTATCGGCGCGAGGATGCGCGCACCGACGGCCGGGTGACTCTGAATGATCGCCATTTCCTCCTCGGTCAGTTTCCCGGGCTTGTCCAGGATGGCCGAGGGTATTCCAATCTTGCCGATATCATGCAGCAGGCCGCCGCGATGAATCGTCTCCAGGTCCTGCGCCGAGACCCCGAGTTGCCGGCCGATGGCAAGTGACAGGCTGGTCACTCGCCCGGAGTGGCCTGCCGTCCACGAGGAGTTTGCGTCAATCGTCCGCGCCAGCGCCGACAGCGTTCCCCAGCTCATCAGTTCCAGCCGCTCGACCAGTCGCGAATTGGCCAGGGCGATCGCGACCTGGTCGGCCAGCTGGCGTGATTGCGCCACGTCTTCTCTCGAGACGGTAACATCGGCGCCCAGCGCAATGGCGATACAGCCGATCGTCCTGGACGGGGTTGTGAGCGGAAGAAGCAGGATCGAGACATCCTTGACCTCCCCACTGAAAAGCTGGGGCGCCATATCGTCGAACTCCTGCCCCGATAACCAGAAGTACTCCTGGTTCCGGGAGGCGAACCTCCACTGCACATCATCGAGATTCACGATTTCTGAACGACGCTGCTTTTCACAGTGGACCGTTGCATGCCACTTATCCCATGCTTCGGGTCCCCGGGTCAGCAGGGCGATGGCCCTGGCCGGCAGCGTATCGTTGAAACGTGACAGTACCATTTCAATCATTCGATCCGGCTTGAGCTCCGAAAGCGCCGCACGGCTGATGTCGTTGATGGCGGTGAGCGCCGCGAACTGTCGTCCCAGCCGCCCCGCCATCGTGTTGAATGATTCGGCAAGATGTTCGAACTCATCGCCACTATTCACCGCGACCGGTTGCCCGAAATCACCCGCTGCAACCCTTAACGTTCCTTCCTGAAGCCGCACCAGGGGTTCCATACCGCGTCGGATCTGGATGTTGCTGGCGAGGAATACGAGCACCAGTGACACAAGCGTGACCATGACGAACGTGCGCCCGAAATCCTTCGCCGGTGCCTGGAGCACTGACCGCGGTTGTCCCACCGCAATCGTCCAGGCCGGCGCGCCCCATTGAAACCCGAGGAATGCCGACCAGTATCCCACGACCATCTCATTCCCGTTCGCTTCCAGCGTGAGATCGCCAGAAGGCTGGCCGTCGATCTGGGTGGCGATACGCCGGGGATCGAGTCCGCCGCAGGAAATCGCTCCCCCCGGCGGAGAGGCGATGACGCAAAGCGTTTCACCCGACTGGTCCTCCTGAAGCTGCTGCAGAAGCTGAACGACATCGAGACGGACCCAGAGCATTCCATCCTGTGGACGGTCCTGATTCACTCGCAATCCCATGTAGACGCTCGGGCCGGACGCGGCGATGGTGGCGACGACAAGGGCACGACCACTCGACAGATGCGTTTCCTGGGCGGAATCGAGCCGGGGAACGGCGCCACTGGTTCCGCCCCAGAGCTGCCGATTCCCGGCTCCCGGCCGGACGAGCACGAGCGACTCCATCCAGGTGTTCTGTTCCAGCTGAGATGAAATGCCAGTCTGCACCGGCGACTGGCCAATCGAGTGTAATTGACTTTCCACCAGCTGAAGGCGCTGAATGATCGCCATCCCGGTCTCCTTGCTGGTCTTCCGGAGACGGAGACGCCCCTGCTCGTAGAGTTGACCCGAGACCTGGCGGTACCCGATGAGTGCGAGGAGTGCCGTTGGCAGCAGGGCACACAGAAGGAAGAGCCCGAGCATCCGCCGGGCAACTCGAGTTTCGAGCAGCATCGGCCGACCCGCTTCAGGCTTAGAACTTGGTAGCGAGGCCAATGAACCCACCATCGTTGCCACGGACCACATCGTCCTGACTGGCTGACGCCTGGAGTGGCGGATTGCTCTGGCCATCCTGGCCCAGGGTGTAGAGATCAAACTCGGTGTTGATCGGGACCAGGAAACGATCCCGCCGAGCGCCGGGGGGAACCACGCGGTTCTGGGGGAACTTGTTGTAGACGTAGGGCCGGCCCCAGGGGTCCAGCATTGCAGCGCGATTGATCACCCCGAGGTCATCCGGCAGGGTGTCAGCAGTGGTCAGGTCGGTCTGGATCGCGTGGATATCGCCGATGGCACGGGCAATTTTTGCCTTCTCGCGAAAGGTGCCCAGCTTGGGAATCCCAATCGCCGAAAGGAGGCCAATGATGGTGACCACGGCAAGCAGCTCGATGACGGTAAACCCCGATCGGCGGGCCCCATGGCTCATGCTGAGCACAGAGAACCGATTTCAGAGCGGAATCGCCTTTTCGAGTGACCCGGCATGAAGCGACCTTTAGAATTGATCGTCGGGGGAGACGGCCTTGTGGTCTCGGTAGGCAAGCACTGAGCCACACCTAA
>JBDTRF010000159.1:0-8475 GCA_039931815.1 Gemmatimonadota bacterium | reverse complement strand
ATGGCGGACGCCATGGTGACAAGAGCGCCGTTGCCCAAATCACACCCCTAGCGGATGGACGATGAATGATTGCCGGTTGACGATCGAACTGCGTGCAGGCGACATCGGAGCGATGCGATCCTTAAGCCCAGGGTAGCTCTTGTATTATCCTGATCGTTCCAGCACTTTCGGCAATCGACAATCGGCAATCGGCAATCGGCAATCGGCAATCGGCAATCGGCAATCGCACTCCCACACTCGGTATGTTCTCGCTTCAGCTCCTGGGTAACACCGCGGTATTCGGCCCCGACGGACCCCTGACCGGTCCGGTTTCTCAGCGTCACCGCCTCGCCCTGCTGGTCCTCCTTGCCGCCGCCCATCCACGGCCCGTGAGTCGTGACAAACTCTTCTCCTTTCTCTGGCCCGACAGCGATAGCGAGCGAGGCCGCCGTCTGCTCAACCTGGCGGTTCACGTCATTCGCCGGGCCCTGGGGAAAGCGGTGATCGTGTCGGCCTCGGATGGACTGACGCTGGATCTCTCGCAACTCCGTTGTGATGTGAAGGAGTTCGAATCGGCGCGGAACGCCGGCGAATTTGATCGCGCCGTGGCTATCTATCGGGGGCCATACCTGGACGGGTTTTTCCTGCCTGGCACTCCTGATCTCGATCACCTG
The DNA here is from genome assembly GCA_039931815.1 of Gemmatimonadota bacterium. GTDB lineage: Bacteria > Gemmatimonadota > Gemmatimonadetes > Gemmatimonadales > GWC2-71-9 > DASYPP01. The sequence goes on along the minus strand of JBDTRF010000159.1, from coordinate 7,822 downwards.
GTCGAAGTCGAACGCGCCCGTCTATCGCGAATGTATGCCCTGTCCCTGGAGCACGTGGCGGAGCAGCGGAGCGCGGAGGGCGACCACGCGGCCGCCGTCGAAGGCTGGCGACGCCTCACCGTCGTTGATCCGTTCAACTCCCGCTTTGCGCTTCGTCTCATGACCGCGCTCGAGGCCACCGGGGATCCGGCCGGAGCGCTCAAGCATGCTCGCCGTCATGGCGAGCTGCTGGCCCATGAGCTCGATGCGCAGCCCGATGCCGAAGTGCTCCGCTATGCCGAGTACCTGCGCACCGCCCCGGTCTCCAGGCCGACTCGGCCGCTTCCCCGGACGGTTGCGGTGTTGCCCTTTCTCAACCTGAGTGCAGATCCGGAAAACGAATACTTCGCGGACGGGATTACCGAGGATGTGATCTCTCATCTCTCCAAGATTCGCGCGCTGTGCGTCATCTCCCGCACGTCGGTCATGCCCTTCAAGGCGCGGGGACCGAGTCTGCGAGAGATTGGTGCCAGGCTCGGCGCCACCACGGTGCTTGACGGAAGCGTCCGCCGCATTGGGGACCGGGTGCGCATCGTGGCGCAGCTGATTGACGTCGAGTCCGACCAGCATCTCTGGGCCGAGACCTATGACCGCCAGCTGACGGACATCTTTGCCATCCAGACGGACGTGGCCCTGCAGATCTCGGCTGCCCTCCAGGCCGAACTATCTCCCGATGAGCGGGCGCGCATCCGGCGTGAGCCGACCGGCGATCTCCAGGCCTACCAGCTCTATCTCCAGGGTCGCCACTGTCTCATCAGGTTTACTGCCGAAGGGTTGAAAAAGAGTATCGAGTACTTCGAGCAGGCGATCGAACGGGATCCGAATTACGCCCTGGCCTACGCCGGCATTGCCATGGCATCGACCGAGCTGGGGGAAATCGGGGCGCTCAGGCCGGCGATGGCGCACCAGCAGGCACGGGCGGCGGTGAACCGCGCGCTGGAACTCAACAACGATCTCGCCGAGGCCCACTGCGTGCTCGCCTTCGTCAAGTTCGTGCACGAATTTGACTGGATCGGCGCCGAGTGGGAATTCAAGCGGGCACTGGAGCTGAGTCCCAGTGATGCCGATACCTACGACCTCTATGGAAGACTCTGCATGACGCTCGATCGGCATGACGATGCCATCGCCATGCTGACCCGGGCCTACGAACTCGATCCGCTGGCCCATCGCGCCGATGTTGCCACGGCGCTCCTGCGGGCCGGGCGGTATGACGAAGCATTGCCGGCGGCCATGCGGGCCATCGAGCTGGATACCCGGTTTCCCCGCGGACACGCGACCCTCGGCTGGGCCCTTTTTCTGATCGGGAAGCAGGATGAGGGTTTGGCCTCTCTGGAACAGGCCATCGCGTTGACGCCGGGCGATACACTCTTCCTGGCCCAGCTCGGACAGGCGTACGCCATGGCCGGCAGAACCGACGAGGCCCGGGGCGTCCTTGAGCGGCTGGAAGTGCTCTCGCGAACATCCTATGTCTCGCCCTACCACTGGGCATACGTCCATACCGGGCTTGGCGAACTGGATCGTGCGATCGATGCGCTGGAGCGCGCCTATGAAGAGCGGGCCGGAGCGTTGTATGGAATCAAGGGTTCCTTTCTCTTCAAGTCGCTGCATTCTCACCCGAGATTCCGGGCATTGTTGAAAAAAATGGACCTGGGATAGATCGCTATTCTGGGACCGGGTTCAGGCCCGGTTCCCTGTCCCACGTTGAGCCGGACCCAGGTCCCGATCCGGCCTCCGGGCACCGGGCCTTGGCCCCGGTCCGGGTGTCGGTTATCTTGGGTGCCACACTGAAGCGGGGGCGAGAAAGTCCCCCACCCTAAAGCCGCCAGCAGCACAGGCGTGTGACCGGGTCCGAAACAGATACCGCAGGGGCTGATGGCCCATTGTGGTCTCATTGGTCGGACATCCCGGGGGTCAAAACGGATGTCCGTTTTCTTTTGCCTATCAGCCGGAGGCCGTACTGTCGACAAACGAGCGTGAAAAGCGGATTCGAGTCAATCGCCAGATCCGAATCAGCCCAGTCCGCGTCATCACCAATACTGGCGAACAGTTGGGCGTCCTGCCGATTGACCAGGCCCTGGCAGCGGCCGAAGAGCGTGGTCTCGACCTGGTCGAGGTTGCACCTCTCGCCCGGCCTCCCGTGGTCAAGATCATGGACTACGGGAAGTTCAAGTTCGAAGAGGCCAAGGCGGCGCGCGCAGCCAAGAAGAAGCAGCACATCATTTTGCTCAAGGAAGTAAAATATCGACCGGGGATCGACGATCACGATTTTGACTTCAAGACCCGGCACGCCCGTGAGTTCCTGGGCGAGGGCAACAAGGTCAAGGTGACGATGATGTACCGGGGCCGGCAGATGGCCCATATCGAGCTGGGCAAGGCGGTGCTGGATCGCGTGGCCGCGGCGCTGGTCGATGTCGGCAAGGTTGAAATGGAAGCGAAGCTCGAAGGGCGCAACATGACGATGGTGCTGGCGCCCAAGTAACGACGGTACGTCGGAAGGTGTTGACCTGAGATTCATTCGCGGAGTGTGGCATCGGGGAGCGTTGCGGTACCTACCGCCGTTCGCCGCCCCGCCGTTCCGCCCGAGGAGAGCAGAAAATGCCGAAAATGAAGACCAAGCGCGCGGCCATGAAACGCTTCAAGCGGACCGGAACCGGGAAGCTCAAGCGGTGGCACGCCAACCACAGCCACATTCTGACCAAGAAGTCGCGCAAGCGGAAGAACAAGCTGCAGAAGAGCGACCTGGTCAGCAGTGCGGATTTTCGCCGCGTAAACCGACTCCTGCAGGCGTGAGGACCAGACCATGCCACGCGTAAAGAACGGCGTCGCCCACCACGCCCGCAAAGCCAAGATCATGAAGGCCGCCAAGGGGGCTCGCGGCGGCCGAAGCAAGCTGTACAAGGCAGCCAAGGAGACGGTCGAGCGCGCCATGCGGTATGCCTACCGCGACCGGCGCAAAAAGAAGGGTGAATTCCGCATGCTGTGGATCACCCGGATCAACGCCGCCGCCCGGATCCATGGGCTCTCCTACAGCCGGATGATGAACGGTCTCCGCAAGGCCGGTCTCGACATCAACCGCAAGATGCTGGCGGATCTTGCCGTGCGGGACATGGCCGCCTTTGCCAAGTTTGCGGAAGTCGCGAAGGGTCAGCAGGACTAGGGCGAGCGGCCCGGATTCGCCCAGGCCGTCGGGCGATAGAAAGATTTCAAGGGTCGCCCGCCAGCCGTCGCGGACGACCCTTTTGTCTCACCGCAGGTTTTTAGCGGCTTCTCCCAGGGACGCGCAGCAGGACAGACAAGCAAAAGAAACAATTCAAACCGCGAACGACGGCTTCTGATATCCCTGCAGAATTCAAACGGTGCTGTCGCAAATCAGTGTACATCTCGATGAACAGGCCGGCGACTTCGCGCACCTTCACGGGTTTGGTTCTACTCCACGAGAAGTGATATGTCCCTCTTGAATGACCTCGAAAAACGGCTGGACCGGATCGCGACCCTCGACGCCGACGCGCTCGAAGCCGAGCACATCGCCGTGCTCGGGCGGAAAAATGGGGAGCTGAGCAACTTTCTCAAGACGTTGCCAACTCTTCCGCCCGAGGAACGACGGACGGTCGGTGCCGCCGCGAATCAGCTGCGACAGAAGTTCGAGACCGCCTTTGAAGCTCGTCGAGCAGAACTCAAGCAGGAGCAGGAGCGGCAGGGCCAGGCGTCGATCGACCTGACCATGCCGGGTCGCGAGCGCTGGATCGGGTCGGTGCATCCCGTCACCAGGGTGGTCGAGGAGATCGCGGAAATCTTTCGCGAGCTGGGCTTTGCCCGCGTGATTGGACCGGAAGCAGAAACCGAATGGTACAACTTCATCGCGCTCAACTTCCCGCCCGATCACCCGGCAATGGACCTGCACGACACGTTATACCTGGAGACGAAGGATCGACGAGGGCCTGGTCGGGACCTGCGTCGCAACCGGAGCTCGGGTATTGGCGTCCATGAGCGGCGGACGAGTGATCGCCGGGCGATTGACTCGGGCCGGGTGCTTCTTCGGACGCACACCTCGCCGGTCCAGATTCGCACGATGCTCGAATCGAAGCCGCCGATCCGGGTCATCATGCCCGGGCTGGTCTATCGGAAGGACACGTTCGATGCCTCGCACGCACCGGCATTCAGCCAGGTCGAAGGGCTGGCGGTGGATGAAAACATTACCTTCGCCGATCTCAAGGCGACCCTGACCCACTTCGCCCGGCGTTTCTTCTCCTCTGACACGAAGGTCCGATTCCGGCCATCCTTCTTCCCCTTCACCGAGCCCTCGGCGGAGATGGATGTGAGCTGCGCCCTCTGCAAAGGCGCCGGCTGCCCCGCCTGCAAGGGGACCGGGTGGATGGAGATCCTCGGCTGCGGCATGGTGCATCCAAACGTTCTGGAGACGGTCGACATCGATCCTGAGGTGTATTCCGGTTTCGCCTTCGGGATGGGGCCCCACCGGATTGCCATGCAGCGATACGGCATTCCGGACATCCGGATTCTGTATGAAGGAGACATGCGCTTTCTAAGCCAGTTCAGTTAGGGGTCAGCCAACCTGCTGGTCGGACACGGGCGCCGGAATGGCAACAGCCGCAACAGGGAGATCATGCGAGTATTGCTTTTGTTGTTACGCTTTCGCCGGGAAACTCTGCCTCTACTCCCTGTGCTCCGTGGTAAAGTAGGTCTTTTGCCTGACCTGAGATCCGGTTGAATTGCTGAGATGGTGAGGTTCACAGTGCTACGCTACACGCCCAATCGATACGCAAAGACGAAATCATGAACATCAGCAAAAACTGGCTGCAGGCTTTCCTCAGGCGCCCACTTGATAGCAAGGATGTCGCGGAGCGGCTGGCCATGCTCGGCGCGACGGTTGACGCGATCGAGCCGCTCCATCCGGGCCTGGGTGATATCATCATTGGCCTGGTCGAGGAGACCGTGCAGCATCCCAATGCGGATCGCCTTCGTCTCTGCACGGTCAACGATGGCAGCGGTGAACGCCGCCAGGTCGTTTGCGGCGCTCCCAATGTCATGGCGGGAAAAAAGTATCCCTTTGCGCCTCTTGGAGCGGTGCTTCCGGGAGGGCTTACCATCGAGAAACGCAAGCTTCGCGGGGTCGCCTCGGAAGGGATGCTCTGTTCCGCCCGGGAGTTAGGCCTGGGACAGGATCATGACGGCATCATGGAGCTTGATACCACGGCCGCCCCGGGTACCCGGCTTCTCGACGCGCTGCCGCTTGATGATGATCGCCTGGTCGTTGATGTCACGCCGAATCGCCCTGACCTGCTCGGTCACAAGGGTGTCGCCCGGGAGCTCGCCGCATCTTACAACACGCCGTTCCGGCTTCCTGAAATCCCCGGCTCCCACGGGTCGACCATCGCATCCCCGAGGAAAGCTGAGGGACCTGAGGCCGTGATCGCCGGCGTTCGGGTGAATATCGCTTCTTCCGATGGGTGTCGGCGGTTTTTCGGTGCGGTCGTTCGCGGGGTCACCGTTGCCCCGTCTCCTGCGTGGCTCGCGCAGCGGATCAGCGCCATTGGCATGCGGCCGATCAACAACGTGGTCGATGCGACGAACTACGTGATGTTCGAGCTGAATCAGCCCATGCATCCCTATGATGTCGCCCGGCTCACGGGACCCGAGATCATCGTGCGGCGCGCGAATGCCGGTGAAACGCTGGTCACGCTCGATGGGGTGAGCCGCACGCTCACCCCGGAAATGATCGTGATTGCCGACCAGGGCGGAGTGGTCGGTGTGGCCGGCGTCATGGGCGCGCAGCATGTCGAGGTGTCCCCGTCTACCCGGGATGTCTTCCTCGAGTGCGCGTGGTTCGACCCGCGGAGTATTCGGCGAACTCGCCGCGACCTCGGACTGGCCAGCGACGCGAGTTACCGGTTTGAACGGGGCATCGACCTCTGGAACGGGGCCGAAGCCATTCGTCGCGCAATCGAAATCATTCTCGCGACGGCGGGCGGGGCGTTGGCCGAGCCGCCGGTGGACATCTTTCCGGTGGTGACCCATCCGCCGAGAATTTTTCTGCGGCCTGCCCGGGTGAACCAGATCCTGGGAACTGAGGTTCCGTGGACCGCGGTCGAGAAAGCGCTCGTCGCCATTGGCGCGACCGTACTCTCCAAACCTGACGATGGCCGTATCGCGGTGGACGTTCCCGGCTGGAGACCAGACCTGGTGAAAGAGATTGACCTGATCGAGGAAATTGCCCGGGTGCATGGGTATGACCAGATCCCAAGCGATCTTCGGCCCTATCGGGTGGGAAGCCTTCCCGATGCACCATCTGAGCTGACCGACGCCCGGATCCGGTCTGGACTGGCCGCGAGCGGCCTGCTTGAAATCCTCACGATTCCCATGGGTCCGGCCGACGGGGAGAACAGCGTCCGGCTGATGAACCCGCTGGCCTCCGACGAGTCCTGGCTCCGGACCAGGCTCCTTCCCGGCCTCATCCGACAGGTCGAGGGGAACTGGCGATCCCAGGTCGGTTCGGTCCGGCTCTTCGAGCTCGGGACGGTTTTCGAGTCCGCCGGCGTGGGGAAGGTGCCAGACGAAAGCCGGCGAGTGGCCGGGGTGATTACCGGCCGGCGGGACCCGGACCACTGGACCGGCCAGGCGCCCGACTTCGACCTCTGGGACCTCAAAGGCCTCTTCGATCGGGCCCTCTCCCTAGCGGTTCCGGGCGCGACGATGCAAGTTGAAGGCAATATTTGGGTTGGCATCAACCCCGAGGGCGAAGTCGTCGGGCGCGCGGAACGCCTGACGGCCGATGCTCCCCCTTGGGCGGCACCGCTCTTCGGCTTCGAAATCGAGATCAATACCTCGACCCGGATGACACCCAGGGTGGCGATGCCACCGGTGACGCCGTCGTCCGAGCGCGACCTCGCCCTGGTGCTCCCGGCCGGGGTGGCCGCGGCGCGGGCGGTGGACATCCTTCGGCGGGACGGTGGAGCGTATCTCGAGTCGGTGACGGTGCTGGATGAATACCGGGGGGAAAAGCTGGCCGGGGAGGGGAGGAGCGTCATGTTTCACCTGGTGTTTCGCGCGCCGGATCGCACGCTCGAAAAGTCCGAGGTCGATCAGGCATCTGCCCGAATCCTCAAGAGTCTGGAGAACGAGCTCCGTGTACACATACGAGAGGCCTGACTTCCGCGCGCTGGACGAGCTGGAGCAACTGCTCCGGCATGTCGGTGAGGAGTTGGCGGCCTGGCGCCGCCGCTCCCTCAAGGCCGAAGCGGAACTCCAGGAATACAAGAACCGGGGGGGTGGACCGGTCGGCCCTGAGATGGTCCAGGCCCGGCAGCGGGTCATCGAGCTGGAAATGGAGAATCAGCAGCTACGCCAGCGGATTGAAGCGGCCCGCGAGCGGGTTGCCACTATCGAAAGTCGGCTCACCTTCCTGGCCCAGGAACGGGAGGATGGTGCCGCGTGAATGCCAATAAACACGCCGTCAAGGTCACGATCGGCGGCGAGGAGTACACCGTCAAGTCGGAGTTGCCGCCGGAGTACACCCGGGAGGTCGCGGCCTATGTGGATGCGGCGCTCAAGCGGGTGCGGGACATGGTGCCGATGGTCGAGACGCACAAGGCGGCCATCCTCGCCGCCCTGGCGATTACCGACGAGCTGTTTCAGGCCCGGCGCGGTGATCGGGAGATGGCCGCGCGGCTCAACACCGTGGCGGATGATCTCGCCCGACTGCTCCCGCCGAACAAGCGCGGGAACCGGGCCTCCGGAACGTTTTCGATGAACGAGTAGATAGCCAGCT
>JBDTRF010000158.1:0-8496 GCA_039931815.1 Gemmatimonadota bacterium | reverse complement strand
AGTTGACGGTCTATCTCCGTCTCATGGATCGATCGGTTCCTTCGACATACGGGCCGACGGCCGACGTAACCTGGGACGGGGCGGATCCCACCATTAACGTCGCGGCCGCGAGTCGACCCGCCCGGACAGGGTAAGCCACTGATGCCTCTTTTTCGATCGGCCACACCCGAAGACGAGCGACTTCTTCTTTCACTGACGCCTCAGCTGGCGGATTTTGTGATCCCTCACTGGCGCACCCCGGAGGAGATCACCCGGGCCGACCATCCGATGCTCAAGAGCGCGCTGCACGAGCCCTCTCCGGAAACAACCGTGGTGGTGGCCGAGGAGCCGGCCGGAACACCGGTCGGTTTCGTGTTTGTGTCCACCCACTACGATTTCTTTACCGGGCAGCCCCATGCCCATATCGAAGTGCTCGCCGTGAGCCCCCTCGCGAGAGGCCATGGCCTGGGCCGGGCGTTGATATTCCAGGCCGAGGCGTGGGCTCGATCACGCGGGTACGAGCGTTTGACGCTCAATGTCTTCGCCTCGAATACCCGGGCTCGGGCCGTCTACGAGCGGCTGAACTATGAGGCGGAAACGGTCCACTATCTCAAGCTGCTCTAATGTGGATTTGAAGCTGGTCCACGACGCTAACTCCCGTGGTGCAACGGGGTGCACTGCAAGAATTCTCACCGCATTGTCGGTTTCTCTTCGCTCTCCTCCCGGACCACTCTTTTTTAACTTTTCTCACCCCCAAGCCGATATGCAATTGAGGCCTCACGCACTCTTACCCAGGCAGCTGCTTTGACCGAACGGCAGGAACATCTCAGAATCCATATCCCTGAAAAGGGGGAGCTGACGTTGTCCATGCCCGATGGTGTTCTGCGAGCGTTGCGGGACAAACGTCTTCCATCCCATGCCCAGGTCTGGGACACTCGACGGGAGGAATGGGTGTCGTTGGCGGCCCATCCCGGGATCATGGGACTCCTCCAATCCATCAGCGCACACACGACCCAGGTCGACCAGGCATTGCCGAAGCCGGCTAGAGCGCTGAGCTTCGCCAACGCGGCACGAGCGAAGAAGGCCGCTGCCGTTTCGTCGATCGCGACCGAATTGGTTCCGGCTCCCGAATCAGTCGCCGAGGAAGAACCGGATTCACCGATACACGCTGTTGCGACCCATGATCTCGATCAGATCCCTGAACTGATTGAAATGGAATTGCCGTCGGCGGCGGAGTTACTGGAAGAGACACCTTCCGCGAAGGAGCCGGTGCGGCCGTTGCCTGATGTGATGACCAATGAGAAAATCATGGACCTGGGCGATATTGCGCCCCGCGCCATTCCCGCTGAGGCGGCAGCCCCGGCCATCAGTCCCGCGGTCGCGGTGCATGAGATCCCGAAAGCAGTGACGACCTCGCCCGCCCCGGCGCCCGCTCGGGAAGCACCTTCGTCCCCCGAACCCGCCTATCCACTCGACATCAAGAAGGCAAAGAGCAGGAAGCCGGTTCCGGTTTCTTCGCCACCCCGGTCTCGCACCCGCCTGCCGCTCGTGGCGATCGCGGCCACCGTGCTGGTCCTGGCCATCGCGGGGGGCTCGTACTTCTGGTACCAGGCCCGGCCCACTCGATCGACTCCGGTTTCTGCGCAAGGGGCGACGCCTATGGTCGTCCCCTCTTCACCGGCCGATGCCATCGTTGACACCCTGGGCAGCCGGCCCGTGCGTGATTCCGCCAGCCAGCTGACGCAGGTCAAGGGCCCGGCCGCCCCGCTTCCTGCCTTGCCGCTGCAGGGCGTCTCGGGAGCGGGACCGGAGCCGGATCTCGAGATCCGACTCCGCCTCGCCAATGCCGTGGCCTGGGTTCCATCCGAAGATTTTGGATCGACCCAGGCCCTCCTGCTTTCGCGGCGCAAGGTTGAGGCGGCCCAGAACAGTTTCAATGCCTTTCGGGTGGATATGAACCGCCTGCCCGACAGCGCCAAAGTCCAGTCCGATTACCGCCGCCGGGTGGAACCGTTCGCCGAGGCGCAACGAGTGGATGAGGTGCTGGCGATCGTCGGAACGGCGGTTGAAATGCTCGATTCGTTGAGCGGTCGCTTCCAGGTCAACGGTCGCACGGTAAATTTCAACCGACCGGACGACGCGGTTCAATTCGGCATGCTGCTCCGGAGGGCCGATTCGCTGCTCACCGCGCCGGTCGAACTCGATCCCTATCCCACGGTCATTCGGGCTCCTCGTCGTGCGGTCAACCGACTGGTTCAGAGCTTACCCAGGCCAGGTCCCTGATCATACGTTCCCTCCCATCCCAACCTCGCCTCAGGGCAGGGGTTTCCGGGAATGGTGTCGATGGATTCCCAATTGTCCCGCCCGCCATAGAATTCGCTCATGCCTATCCAGAGAATTTTCGATTGTGCCCTGCCGTTCGGTGGTCGTCTGACCGGCCTTGGTCTCGCTGCTGTCCTGATCGGCCGCGATATCGGTAGCGTCGTGGCACGGGGATGAAAAAGCCGGGAACGACACCGTTTCTCCGCGCTCTAGTTCCCGCGGTCGAGACGATGGCCCGGATCGGTTTCGCCGCCAAGGGCGCGGTCGGTATCACGGTCGCGGTCATCGCCCTTCGCGTTGCCCTCGGCTTCGATGACCAGGCTGAAGGTCCCCACGGTGCGCTCCGCACGATCCTTCATCAACCATTTGGAGAGATTCTTCTGGCCTTTACCGGGCTGGGCCTCATCTGCTACGCGGCCTGGCAAGTCTTTTCGGCCCTGACGGACCCCGAGGGAAAAGGCGTCGGCCCTCGCGGGCTGGTCGAACGACTCGGGTTTGGCATAACCGGCCTCGCCTACGCATCGCTGGGTGTTGCGGCCTTCACGGCCATCAATGGCGAGACATCCCCGTCGATGGATACCGAAGCGATTGCCACCGGGGTGCTGCATCATTTCGCCGGCCGTTTTCTCATTGGCAGCGCCGGAATTGTCATCATGATCGCGGCTGTTCTCCAGGCGAGGCTGGGAATCACTGGCCGTTTTCGCCGGCAACTTCGACTGAATCACATGACGGTGCTGGAAACGCGCGGTATGAGCGTGCTTGGACGGGTTGGTTATGTGGCGCTGGGGCTCACTTCGTTTCTCACCGGAGCCTTTCTGCTGCTCGCTGCCCTCCGCTATGATCCCCGCGAAGCGGCGGGACTCGATGAGATCCTCGAACTGATCCTGGCCCAGCCTTTTGGCCGCTGGCTCCTGGGGTTTGTGGCGCTGGGATTGGCACTGTATGGGATCTACTCACTCCTCCTGAGCCGATTTCATCACCTCCTCGACCAACATTAGTCTTCGGTATTCCCGATCGGGGAGCCGGCCAGCATCTCTGGAAATCCGGGGGACAGCGCTTTATATCCCGGGGAAACCAAGCCTGTCGAGCCACGACGTCCTGGACCTGAAAGGCGGCCATGTCCCTCATCACTCTTGCTGCAATATTAGCAGCCACTAGCGGCGGAGCCACTCCGGATTCCGTCCCGCTTTACCGGGACCTCGGGGATCACCACCACGCAATCAGCACGAAGAACGCCTGGGCACAGCAGTATTTCGACCAGGGTATCCGGCTCGTCTTTGCGTTCAATCACGAAGAAGCCATCCGGGCCTTTTCCGAGGCCGCCCGGTTGGATACGACATGTGCGATGTGCTATTGGGGCATGGCGCTGGCCCATGGACCTCACGTCAATGCCCCGATGGATTCCGTCGGCAGCGTGGCGGCATACGCCGCCATGGAAAAGGCGATTGCACGGTCTCCTGGGGCGACCGAACTGGAACAGGCCTACATCAGGGCGCTCACACCGAGGTATGCCAGGGCGGCTCCGGCAGATCGATCCGGGCTCGATTCCGCCTATGCCGATGCGATGGCAACGCTGGTCGCGGCGCATCCTGATGATCTTGATGCGGCGACGCTCTACGCGGAATCACTGATGGACCTTCGCCCATGGAACTACTGGCACAAGGATGGAACACCCTATCCGGGCACCGAAGTTATTCTCCGCCAGCTCGAACGTGTCATTGCGAGTGACGCCAATCATCCGGGCGCCTGCCATTACTACATTCACGCGGTCGAGGCGGTGGACCCCGAGAAGGCTATACCGTGTGCCGAGCGGCTGGCGGCGCTGATGCCGGGCGCAGGACATATGGTTCATATGCCGGGGCACATCTACATCCGGGTCGGGCGCTACAACGATGCAATCGAGGCCAACATCCACGCCGCGCATGCCGACGAAAGCTACATTGCGGCCGAGCACCCGTCGGGCGTCTATCCCCTGGGGTACTATCCTCACAATTACCACTTCCTCGCTTTCGCGGCGAGCATGGCGGGTCGAAGTGCTCAGGCCATCGAGGCGGGGAGAAAGCTGGCGGCCGCCGTATCCGTGGAAGCCGCGCGCCAGGTTCCCGCCTTTCAGACTCTCATCCCCATTGATCGCCTGGTCCTGGTCACCTTTGGCCGCTGGGATGCGGTGCTTGAGCAGCCGCTCCCGCCGTCGGATCTTCGCATGGCCGTCGGGCTGGCCGAATATGCTCGTGGCGTCGCCCTGGCCGCTAAAGGCCAATGGCAAGAGGCCGAGGCTGCGCTCGATTCGGTCAGGGCCATTGCGCAATCGACAACTCCAGCGGACCAAACCGCGGGAACGGCGGGTGAGGGAGAGAACACGATGATCATGGAAATCGCGATGCACGCGCTGATGGGCGAAATCGCAGCCCGTCGAGGCCGGAATGAGGAAGCCATCACGCATTTCAAATCGGCGATTGCGATCGAGGACGCCTTTAATTACACCGAGCCGCCGCAATGGTTTTACCCATTGCGTCAGTCCCTGGGTGCGGTGCTTCTGCGAGCCGGGAAGCCGGCGGAAGCCGAGGTCGTCTACCGGCAGGACCTCAAACGATTCCCCGACAATGGATGGTCGCTTTTCGGCCTCGCTGCCAGCCTCAAGGGGCTGGGCCGCGAGGTCGAAGCTTCCGAAGTGGAGGCAAGGTTTGCCCACGCCTGGCGGAACGCGGATATCCAGCTCACGGCCTCCCGGTTCTAGTCTTTTTTCGCTCACAGCGCGAGGGATGAACACCCGGGGTGCTCGTCGATTCCCGATTCGCACGGCGCTGGGTATGGCCGGGGGATTTCTTGTCGTGCTCATTCCCGTCGTCCTGCTCTTTCGCGCCCAGGGATGGTATCACGGATGGATGATGACTCCTGCCCTGGGTGTCACGCTGGTTTACCCCTTTTCCGGCCTGGCTCTCGGCGGCAGCGATGAGTTCTCCCCTACCGACAGGAAGTGAGGGAGATTGCGGAGGAGTTGCGGAGCACCTTCAGTGGTCAGTTCTCCGCCGGTACCCCAACGGACGTGCTACGTCCCATGACGATTGAAGAGCTCGAACGACGCCACGAACGCCTGGCCTGCCAGCTGCTGAGGATGGACGGCGAATACGCGGTGAGACCGACGCTGTCGCGCCGGCTCTTCGCTCGGCATCTTCGCCCCGCACTGGTCGAGGATTTCCTGCCAACAATCGACAGGGCAATCCGGGTGGTCACCTCGGAAGATCTCCGACGATGGCTCCTCGATCAGGGGATTGACGGCATTTCCCGGTCGGCGGACAGGGAGTTGCGACGCTGGCGCGCCCTCCTGGTGCTGAGTGCGATTGTCCTGAGCGCCCTGCCCGTGATCCTGGTCGCGAGACTTCGATGACACATGGGACTCCGTGGGCCCGGGTATCCCCCGCGATCGGCCGGGTGACTGCCGTCACTCCTCTTCCCGCGGGTTCGATCTACCTTCATGCGTGTGGAGGGTGTCGGAAACGGTGCACAACAGGAGGAGTTCCATGACTTTCGGCCTGTATCTTCTGGGGTTCATTCTGGTTATTGCCGGTCTTGCGTGGGGTGCTGTCCAGGTGGGAATTGCCCCGGTATGGATCGTGATTGGATCAATTGTCCTGCTTGGAATCGGGATTTTCAGCGGGGCCACCCGAACCAGGCAGAAAGATCCTGCTGAATAGTCGACACACCATCATCGGCGCGGGGAGCTGCTGCTCCCCCGCCTCGAGGTCTCAGGAGTTCCCCCTCTAACAATTCGGCAGCTCAATCCCTATTTTCATTTCAGTCGTCATCCCTCCATTGCTCTCCCTGCGCTCCATCTTCTCCGGCCCACGGTCCGGGGAGTACATTTAAGCGCGGTCAAGAACCATCCGATATACAGGAGTCTCGTCGGGGGTTTTCGGAGGCATAGCCAGACCTCGACGTTTCTATTCCGGTTTACCCAGGGAACACTCCTCAAGGAAATGTCGTGAGTCCTAATCTCATACTCATCGGATTGTTCCTGGCGTTTGCGCTGGTTGCCGCAGTCTTTCTTTATCGTCGCCCCCGCGCGACGGAACATCTCGAGGAAATCACCCTCAACGATCTTCGACGCTGCATCGATATCCTGCTGGCCCGGGGATATGACCTCGGATTCGTGGTCTTCGAGCTGCCTGGAGACCAGCGATTCATTGAGTTCTCCAAGTACGTCAAGGACGAAAATACGAGAGGGGTACAACTCGATTTCCCTCGCGCGCCCTGGGCTGAGCCGTACTACGAACAGGTGAAGGCGCTCCTTGAGCGGGTCGGCGTGCCCTACACCGTCGAGGATACGCCCGATGGTCCGGTTCGTGAGTTCATCCAGGTGGACTTTTCGCATGACGTGGAACGGGCCGCGGCCGTCGCACGGGACATCTTTGAGCGGGTCTTTGGCATCGGGAAGGAAACCCGGCTCACCGCCGACTTTGCCTACGTGGAGGCCCGCTAGTCCGCCGCTGACGGCGTATTCGGTTACTGCCCCCTTCTCCTCCTGCCGAGCGCCCCTTACGTTTCCCGGCTCCTGCATGCCGACCCTTGATGGAGCCTCATCATGACCGCTGACCAGCCCGAACCCGCTGCCCTCACACCTATCTCGCCCAGGCGCCTCGCTGAAGAAATCGAGCGGCTGAGCGCCATGCGGCGAAATGGCGAGCTCGATCACGCTGGATTCGATCAGCGCTTCGCCCGGATGGTGGGCGAACTCAGAGAGCGTCGGATCAGTGGATCGCGCGAGGAGATCCAGGCCGCCCTCGCCGAGCTTCGCAAAGGCGACACTCTGCGACCCGAAGAGTGGTTCCGCCTGGAGAAGCAGCTCAACCTCACCTGATTCGTCCTCACCTGCGATCGGACGATGACCTCGAGATTCGAGGCATCGTTCCATCGCGGGGCCGGCCCCTCCCCGTCGCCTTTCCGGTTCCTATGGCTCCGCCTCTCTCGCCACTCGAAATGTCCGTCCGAACCGCGGATGGAATTGTCCTCAAGGGCATGCTGGAATACCCCGAGACGTCGCCGGGCACGCGGTATCCCCTGGCCGTGCTGGCCCATCAATACCCCGCCACGGGAGACAGCTTCGGCCCCCTGGTCGAGGATCTCCTGGACCGTGGTGTGGCCTGTCTCGCGTTCGATGAACGGGGACACGGAGCGTCGATCATGACCGCGAATGGACCCCTGGTGATCGACACGCCAGAAGGATTTGGCGCCGACCCGTTCGGAGTGGCCTTTGTGAGCAGCGCCGGCCGGGTCGGATTTCAGCGAATCGACAATGACATTTTGCGGGTGGCCGGGTGGGGCGCGGCCCAGAATTTCATCGACGCCGACCGGATCCTCCTGGTCGGCGCAAGCGTTGGGGGGAGCGGAGCCCTGCTGATTTCGCCGCTGATCACGGGTCTTCGTGGCGTGATCACGCTGGGGGCGGCCGGGGCACCGGCGTTTGGATCCGACGGAGCCATCCGTATCCGGGCGGCGCTCGAATCACTCGACGTGCCCTGCCTCCTCTCATCGTCAGACGCGGATCCATTCGATGGCGGTGAGAATGTCAAACGGTGGGGGCATGGACTGCGTCACGTCACCAGCCGCCTGGTCCCCGGTCGGGAACACGGTATGGCGATTTACTACGACGTGCGCGACGAACTCCTTGCTTTTGTGACCCGTTGCCTCTTCGCATGAGTCTCTGATGCGTTTCCAGTCCCTCGGGCCCTCGGCTCCGGAAATCTCCGTCATCGGCTTTGGCGGAATGCCGCTCTCGATCGAGGGTCGGCCGCCAGAAGATGTTGGCCCCCGCGTCATCCATGCCGCCCTCGATGCTGGTGAAACTCTGATTGACACGGCCGATGTGTATTGCCTGAGCCATCTCGACATCGGTCACAATGAGCGAATGGTTGCCCAGGCACTCCGTACGTGGAAGGGGCCGCGCGACGCCGTGCTGGTGGCGACCAAGGGTGGAATGGAACGCCCGGACGGACGGTGGACGGTCAATGGCCGGCCGGAACACTTGTTTCGCGCATGCGATCGTTCGCTGAAAGCGCTCGATATCGAGCGGATCGATCTCTACCAGTTGCACACCCCTGATCCCAAGGTGCCCTTCGATGAGACCGTGGGGGCGCTGGGTGAACTGGCTCGGGAGGGGAAGGTCCGTTTCCTGGGCCTCTCTAATGTCTCGGTGGA
>JBDTRF010000157.1:0-8559 GCA_039931815.1 Gemmatimonadota bacterium | reverse complement strand
CCAGGAGGGCCGAATCAGTCCCGCCGGAGTAGCCCAGCAGTACCCGACCCAGGGTAGCAATGTGTGATTCCAGCTGATCCAATGCAGACATGGATGAAACGTAATCCTCAACTGAAGAGAAGGAAGCGCTCGAGAGTGCGAGCCAGTGTGATCCAGATTACGTTGCTCCACGCGGGTGACTCATGGATCACCATCGACCTGACCAGGCAGGCCCGACCGGGGATTTCGCGTGATCATTACACCGACGCTTTCGATCGCAGACTACGAACTCACCTACCATGCTTCGCGCTCCGGGGGGCCCGGCGGTCAGCATGTGAACACCTCATCGACCCGGATCGAGTTGCTGTGGAATGTGGCGGAGAGCCAGAGCTTGACCGACCAGCAGCGCCACCTTCTGCTGAAAAACCTCCGACATCGGCTCGATTCAACCGGCCAACTGCGGCTGGTTTCCACCACCAGCCGGAGCCAGCTTGCGAATCGGCGCGACGTCCTGGGGCGCTTGCAGGAGCTGGTCTCCGCGGGGCTGGTGATTCCAAAGAAGCGAAAGAAGACCAAGCCGTCCAGGGCGGCACGGGAACGACGACTGACGACCAAGAAGAAGCAGGGCGAGAAGAAAGAGATGCGGAGGAAACCGCATGCCGACTGACATGATTCAACCGGATCGGCCGAAAGGGCCGGCCAGCCATGTCGAGGTCATCCGGACCTACCTGGAAATGAACCATCCGGGAGCGCTACGGCGCGTTGCCCTTCCGGCCGAGGTCAGAATCGAACAGGTACTCCACTGCCCCGTGTCCTTCCATCGTTTTCTCTACCGGGAGGTTGGAAAGCTCTATCATTGGCGCGACCGTCTCAACTGGACCGACGAGGCGATCAGGAGTTATCTCGACGACGATACAATTACGCTGTACGTGCTTTACCAGGAAGGCGCACCGGCCGGGTATTTCGAGCTGCGACGCTGGGAGGATGCCAGTACCGAGATAGCATATTTCGGTCTTCTTCCCGAGTTTACCGGGCGCGGCCTGGGGAAGGCTCTGCTGTCGGGGGCAGTGGAGAGAGCATGGGCCTCCGGCGCAACGCGCGTGTGGCTGCATACCTGTACGCTGGACGATCCGGCCGCGCTTCCCAACTACCTCAAGCGAGGGTTCCAATCATTCCGGGAAGAGCGCTATAGCACCACGCTGTGAATTCCTTCGGGTCGTTGCCACCAGTCGGCACCCGTTCGCTCACGCGAGTAATCGCCAGGACACCTCCCGACGGAAAGCCCGTGACCCATTCATCCATGAAACAATCGCGCACCGCACTGATCACCGGCGCCTCGAGCGGGATCGGACGCGACCTGGCCGAGTTGTTCGCCAGGGACCAGGCCAACCTGGTACTGGTCGCGCGCCGGATCGAACTGCTGGACGACCTGGCCCACAGTCTTGAGCAGCGCCACGGGATCAGGGTCGTCACTATTCAGAGCGACCTGGCGCGCCCGGATGCCGCCGCAGGAATAGCCGCCCGCCTCGAGGCCGAGCAGATCGTGATCCAGGACCTGGTGAACAACGCCGGCTATGGAAGGCTGGCACCTTTTGTCGAGAACGACCTGACGGACGACCTGGAGATGATCCAGGTCAACGTCATCGCGCTCACGGCGCTGACAAAATTGATGGTGGGGTCCATGGTTTCGCGGGGAGAAGGCCGGATCCTCAACGTGGCCTCGACTGCCGCGTTTCAGCCCGGCCCACTGATGGCGGTCTACTACGCATCCAAGGCGTACGTGCTTTCCTTTTCCGAAGCCCTGTCCAACGAGCTCAAGGGGACCGGCGTCACGGTCACCGCCCTCTGTCCGGGGCCGACTCGCACCGGATTCCAGGAAGAGGCGGGCCTCAATACCAAAAAGGATCGCGCGCCGATGATGGAGTCCGCCCGGGTGGCATGGGCGGGTTACCAGGGAATGATGGAAGGGAAGACCCTGGTCATTCCTGGCCTGTCGAACAAGCTCCTGGTCCAGGGCACGCGCTTTATCCCACGCAGGCTTTCCGCCGCCGTCATCCGATTTATCCAGGAATCCCGGCGCGCCTGACTCACGCCTTTCAGGTTGCCGGTTCGGCGCTCGACCTGTGAAGACGACGGATCGCAGCAATACCCGCAGCGGGCCCGAGGGACAGGATCGCGAAGGACCAGCGCCATCCCTGATGAGCGGCGATGACCGGGACCAGTTGAATGGTTACCATGGTGAGCAGAAATCCAAGGGAAGTCTGGATGGTGAGAGCGGTGCCGACCGCGTGCGCCGGTGTTACTTCCGTGATGAGCGAGCTGAACTGGGCGGAGTCAGCCACCACGAAAAAGCCCCACGCCATCGTCAACGGCACGACGATCCAGAAACTGGCGCCAAAGACCAGCCCAATTCCAAGTGAAAAGACACCGCTCGCCGCCATGGAGACCGTCACCACGCGAGCATAGCCCCAGGTCGCCGCTTTTGATCCGCCCCAGATGCAGCCGACCCCTCCCGCGGCGATGCTCAGGAAGGCCGCCACATCCACCAGGCTCGACACCTCACCCATTCCTCGCGCCCTGGCACTGGCCGCGAGAAAGGCCGGAATCCAGGTCCACATCGCGTACAACTCCCACATGTGGCCAAGGTACCCGCTCGTGGCGAGTCGGGTTGGACGGTGACGAAGGACGGTGAGGGCGAGACCCCACGAAAAGCGGCGGCGAGGGAAGGAGAAGGGCCCGTCGCGGTAGGCGAGAAAGATCAGGCACGCCGCAGTGAGTGCGCCAATGGAGACCACCAGTAGAACGTCCGTCGCCCCCAGCGCGAACGATTTGACGAGGTACGGCAGCGCCTTTCCTACGGTCAGCGCGGCGACCAGGATTCCAATGGCGAGCCCGCGACGGGACTGGAACCAGGTCGCGGTCATTTTCATGGCCGGGGGATAGACGCCGGCCAGGAAAAACCCGGTAAGAAAACGGAGTATGAGCGCGCCGGGGTACGCGGGGACCACCAGGAGTCCGGCATTCACCAGCGAGGCGAGCAAGGCGGAGGCGGCGAAGAGAAACCGGGAGGGAATGATGTCCGCCAGATTGAGCAGCGCTGCCGTCGCCGTTCCGGCCACGAAGCCCACCTGCACAACCGCCGTGAGCCATCCGCTCTGCGCGGCGCTCAATCCCCATTGGACCCGCAACTCCGGCGCGACGGCGTTCGCGCCAAACCAGAGTGACATGCCGAGGAATTCGGCTACTGCCAGCAGCGAGAGCATGCGCCATCGTGCCGACTCTTCGGTCATCCCGGCTCTCATGACAACCCAGTCATGACATCACCAGGGGGATGGCTGCCGTTGCCACCGATCACCGATCCGCTTCGGCCTGGGCCCTGGCCCAGTGTTCGAAGGCCTGGTCCAGTTCTTTTCGCAACACTTCCAGTTCCCGTCCCATGGTTGCGGCCTTCTTCCCACCGTCCGGGCTGGTATAGAGCTCCGGGTTTTCAAGCTCCGTCGTGAGAGCGCTGATCCGGGTCTCGAGACTGCCAACCAGGGACTCGGCATCCTCCAGCTTCTTGCGGGCAGATTTCTTCGCCGGCTGGTCGTCTTTCGCGCCCGAAGAGGATCGTCGAGTGCGTTGTTTTTCCTGGACCCGTCGCTTGGATTCCTCTTCGGCCGCTGTCACGGTCGCGGCATGGGCCCGCTCCGCGCTGACCGTTTCCCATTCGGAAAACCCGCCATCAAAATCGGTGATGTGGGTCCCGTGAAGCACCCACATTCGAGTCGAGAGCGCGCGGAGCAGCGCCCGATCGTGGCTCACCAGCAGGACGGTGCCGTCGTAGGAATCGATGGCGTCTTCCAGCGCCTCAATGGATTCGACATCGAGGTGATTGGTCGGCTCATCAAAAATGAGAAGGTTGGCGCCGGAGAGCATCAGCATGGCCAGGGCTACCCGGGCACGCTCGCCACCCGACAGTGTCCCGCCTTTCCGAAGTACCGTATCACCCGAAAATCCAAAACGCCCGAGGTGGCCCTGGACCTGGCCTCGGTTCCACTGGGGCCTGAGGTCATCAATGATCTCATAAATCGTCCGGTCAATCGGCACCTGGGCGAGGTCCTGGCGGTAGTACGCCACTGCGACGGCGCTTCCCAGTCGCAACTCTCCCGCTTCTGGCTCGCGCTCGCCCAGGAGCGTGCGAATGAGGGTGGATTTCCCCGCGCCATTGGGGCCGATCAGGCTCACCACTTCGCCCCGTTCAACCCGTACCGAGAAATTCTGGATCAGCGTTCGCTCTTCAATCTTGATCGTGGCTCGATCAGCCACGATCACCTGGTCACCCCCGCGCTCATTGGCGTCGAGACGTAGTGACATCACGGCACCTTCGCCCGGAGGGGGGCTCAGCCGGGAAACCCGCTCGAGTCTGCGTCGGCGTCCCTTGGCCTGCTTGCTGTTGCCACCGGCGATATTGCGGCGTATGAAATCCTCTTCCGACGCAATTGCGCCGCGTTGTTTGTCATACGCCCGCTGCTGACTCAGTCTCCGTTCGGTCCGCTGGCGGACAAACTCCTCATACCCGCACGCATATGAGGTGGTCGTCCGCTCCTCGACGTGAAGGACATGATCCACCACCTGCTGGAGAAAGGCGCGGTCGTGGCTGATGAGCAGAATGGTCGCGTCGATTCCGCCCAGGTATTCCTCCAGCCAGGCCGTCGTTTCCAGGTCCAGGTGGTTGGTCGGCTCGTCGAGGAGAAGCACCTCGGCGGGAGACACCAGCTGTCGAGCAAGTCCGAGGCGGCCACGCTCGCCGCCGCTCAACGTGTCGATCAGACGTTCGCGGGAGATTTCCGGATCGAAACCGAGCCCGTGAAGGACGGCGTCGACTCGTGGGGCAATGGAATACCCGCCCTCGCGCTCGAATCGTTCGAAGTCCCGATCGTATCGGGCGAGTGCGGCCGGCGAGGCATCGTGCGCCAGCGCCGTCCCCTGCTCCGCCAGGGAGCGCTCCAGGGCCAGCAGGTCGGCGAATGGTCCAGCGGCGGCCTCCCAGACCGTCCGAGCCTTCTCGAAATCCCGGTGCTGATCAAGCACCGTGATTCGAAGCCCGGATTCCCGGATCACCTGGCCCCGGGTCGGCATCATCGCCCCGGTGATCAGATTGAAAAGCGTAGTCTTACCCGAGCCGTTTCGACCGACGATCCCCCAGCGCTGCCGGCGCTCAACACCGAAGGTCACGTTTGCAAGCAGACGGGTCGCGCCGAATTCCACGGAAACGCCGCTCAGCGCTAACTGCGGCATGAAGCACCCCGGGCCACTGACATTCCTGTTTTTTGAATGACGTTACTCCTCATCTATTTGCCGACCCACTCTTTCCACGTACTTTCATCCCCTCCAATGGTGAGCGCGTTCTGGTTTCGCACCAGGGGGATCCGGAGCAGCCCTGGCTCGTCCGCCAGTTTTTCCAGCCACCGCTCCTCCGAAAATCGCGAAGGCCCCAACCCAAGGTCGGTAAACCGTCGTGAGGATCGATCGACCAGCGCCTCGACGCCGAATTTCTGCGCAAACCGTTTGAGCTCCCCCGGCGATGCCGCCCGCTCCACCAAGTCCACAAAGTGAACCTTGACCCTTCGCTCGGCGAAAAAGCGGAGGGCCTTCCGGGTATCGGAGCTTTTCCTGGTTCCGAAGATCTGGACCTGAAGGGTCACTGGAGTCGGCATTTCGGGTCGCTTATCGCTTATCGCTCTTCACATTTTGAGCGCAATCCCTCTTCCGCACTTTGTACCGTGTGCCCTGCACCCTGCACTCTGCCCTGTACCCTGCTCTCTGCACCCGCGCTCGGCAGGGCCCTCGCGCTAACAGTTGCATCTCAAGCGGCGCCGCAACCTAATGGGCTGTGCAAGTCTCTGGGGAGGGCGCATCTCCTGCCCGGTCGCCCTCAACCGGAGCACAACCATGTTTCGCACTACCCTAGTCGCCGCGATCCTCGCGGCCGGTCTCGCTGCACCCCTCGCCGCCCAGGGATGGGTCGATGTCGAACATCGGCCTGGAATCCCGGTCAATACCTCGGTCCTTCGAACCAGCTCTCAGGTCCGGGTCCAGATCGATGGACGGATTGCCAAAGTTGAAGTGGAGGAGCAATTCCGGAATGCCGGCGGCTCGATGGCCGAAGGCACCTATCTCTATCCCATGCCGGGAGAGGCCGTCTTTACCGACTTCTCGCTCTGGATGGGTGAGCAGGAAGTCCGGGGCGAAATGATGCAGGCCGAACAGGCGCGGGGCGTGTACGAGGAGATCGTTCGCCGGCTCAAAGATCCCGCCCTGTTGACGCTCGAGGGCCACGGCCTGATCCGGGCACGAGTCTTCCCCATTCAGCCCGGCGAGACAAGGAAAGTCGTCCTGCGTTACACCCAGATGCTCGACCGCTCGGGGGATGCTCTCCGACTCAAGTATGCGATTGGAAACCGCGGGCGCACGACTCCGGGACGAGGGGATTCCAACGGGGGTTTTGCCGACGCGTTTGGATTTCGGGTCGCCCTCCCCAGTTCCGCGGACCTCGGAACGCCGTACTCACCGACCCACCAGATCACCACCCGGAAGATGGGAACCCGCACCATCGTGACGCTTGATCCCGACGCTTCCGGTGACGTCGAGCTCTTCATTCCACTTCGCCATGGGTTGGTCGGCACCAGCCTGGTTACCTACGCACCGGGCGGCGAAAATGGTTACTTCATGCTCCTCCTCTCACCGCCACAGTCGGATGAAGGGGAGTCGGAACCGCGGGATCTCTCCCTGGTCGTGGATGTCTCCGGCTCGATGTCCGGCGAAAAGATTGAACAGGCCCGCGCGGCGATTCTCCAGGCGTTGGGAAGCCTCCAGGCGAACGATCGATTCCGGTTGATTGCATTTTCCTCCGCGGTTCGTCATTTCAGGCCGGGATTTGTTACCGCAACGCAGGCCAATCTCATCGCAGCGCGTCGCTTCGCAGAAAACCTCAGTGCCAACGGAGGAACCAATATCGCGGGTGCCCTCGATGCCGTCCTCGATCAGGCGAGTTCCGAGGAGCGTTTGCCGATCATCATCTTCCTGACCGATGGAATTCCATCAGTTGGTGAGCAGGCACCCGATCGTATCGCGGAGACGGCGGCAAGTCGAATTGGGCGGAACCGCATCTTTACGGTCGGCGTGGGGCATGATGTCAATACCTACCTTCTCGATCGCCTGTCCAAGGAAGGGCATGGCAGCGCCGAGTATGTCGCGCCGGACGCTGATGTCGAGGTCGCTGTTGGGTCCCTCGTCTCCAAGATTCAGCACCCGGCGCTGGTGAATCTTCATATCGTGTCCAGTCCAGTCCGGATGGCCCAATCCTATCCCAACGACTTGCCGGACCTGTTCTACGGCGAGGAGCTGGTGGTGTTCGGACGATATCGCGGTGAGGGAAATGGCGCGGTAGTGATTGAAGGTGAGAGGAACGGCCGGAAAGAGCGTTTTACCACCCAGGCATCGTTCCCTTCCTCTGAGGACGGCAATGATTTCATTCCCAAGCTCTGGGCATCGCGTCGGATTGGCGAACTGACTCGCCAGATCCGGATCGAGGGCTCCTCTCAGGACCTGGTCAACCAGGTTCGCGAACTGGGGCTGAAGTACGGTATTCTTACCGAATACACCTCGTACCTGGTGCAGGAGCCCCTCGCCCAGCGACCGATGACCATTCCCCGGGAAGAGCTGCGGCGCCAGGAGAATCAGGCCGCACCGAGCGCCCGGGGCGGTCGTGAGGATCGAAGCGCCAAGTCGGTCGATGCAGCAGCATTGGCACCCGGGTCTCGCGGTTCCGGGTTCACCTCACCCAGCCCAAGCGCCCAGACCGGTGAAGCCGCCTTTGCCAGCGCTGATGCCAGTTCCAAGATGTCCGCGGCGGGAAGCCTGGCGGACGCAAACCGAGTGACCGAGCGGCGCATGCGGGAGCTGTCAGATTCGGGATCAGGCCACGCGGTCAAGCGGGTGGGGTCCAAGCTCTTTCATCAGGTGAACGGCGGCTGGGTGGACCTGGCGCACAACGATAGCCTCACGGTGACCGAAGTGGTCGCTTACAGCGAGGCCTACTTCGCCCTGGCGAGAGCGTTGCCCGAATTGAATGAATACCTCGCGCTGGGCGAGAACGTGCTCGTCGCGGGCAAGACAGGGAGCATCCGCATTACGAACACCGGTGCCCGCACCTGGCAGCCGGGTCAACTCAGCCGCGTAGTTCGCGGGTATCGGGGGCAATGAGCTTCGATCTGACGGAACTGTATCGCGAATATTACGCGTCGCTGGTCCGGATGGTGTATCGCCGGACCGGCGATCGCGATCGCGCGGAGGACATCGCCCAGGAAACGTTCTCCCGGGCCCTGACCGCTCCGCCCGACAACCCTCGACCCTGGCTCTTCGCCGTGGCGCTCAATCTGATTCGAGAAGACGGACGAAAATCGGTACGCCAGGGCCGGCGATTGCAGCTGCTCAAAGCGGAGTCGCCGGAATCGGCTCCGATGCCTGACAATGAGTTTGACCGGGCGGAGCGCACCGCCATGGTTCGAGCGGCACTGGATCAGTTGACCGAACGCG
>JBDTRF010000156.1:0-8570 GCA_039931815.1 Gemmatimonadota bacterium | reverse complement strand
ATGCTTTACCAACCTCACACATTCTCCGCACGCCCATCTCACACTTTGCTTCGTCTATAGATGTACGCCGGGAGCGTGCAGTTGGCCCACGCCTGCTTCGCTGAATCACAGACACTCACGCGATAGTCACCTCCCGGGAACCCTGCACCGTGTGCGGGCAGCGGCCGCGCTGTCCCGTACCGGTCGGAGGTCTTTCCTACTTTACCGCGGAGGATGGTATGCCACGAAATGTCGTCGGCGTTGGACGCCGGGCAGCGCGCTGGTTGGCGCTCGTCATGGTGACACTCGTCATGGGGGCCGGAGGACTCTACGCTCAGGCCACCGGAAAAATCGAAGGGCACGTTCGGGATCAGGTCGGAGCACCGATCGCGAACGCGCAGGTGTTCATTCCCGGTACTGCCTTCAACACGCTCTCCAGCAGCACCGGGTACTACTTCTTCAACAACATTCCTTCGGGAACGGTCGATATCCGCGCGGCCTTTATCGGCTACAAGGCTACCCTCGCGACCGGGGTCAGGGTCTCGGCCGGACAGACCGTCACCCAGGACATCCAGCTGGAATCAAATCCGATCGGACTCGACACCCTGACGGTGACGGTGTCCCGGATTCCTCTCGTGCCTCGAGACCAGGTGACGTCCAAGCAGCGGATTGATGGCGACTATTCGATGTCCCTGCCGATCGATCGGGTCACCTCGATCATCGCGGTACAGCCGGGCGTGGTCGCCTCCGCCAGCGGCAACACTATCTCCATTCGGGGCGGCAGAACCGATGAGGCCGGCATCTACGTTGATGGTGTGCCGGTGAATGCGGGCTATCGTGGGACCGGTTTCGTAGGCTCGGTGGGCACTACCATCTCGATCGGTGTCAACAACGTGCAGGAAGCCTCGGTCACGACTGGTGGCATCGGGGCCGGTGAAGGCAATGCCCAGTCGGGGATCATCAATATCGAAACCAGGTCAGGTGGAAGCCACCTGGCGGGCAACGTGGGGTATGAAACCGACGAGCCGTTTGGCGTCAACCACGGCTATGGATTCAACCGTGTCCAGGGCAGCCTCGGCGGCCCGCTCATGGGTAACCTCACTTTCTTCCTTTCCGGAGTCCTGGAAGGCCGACAGGCGCAGATCGCCGGACTCGACGCCGACAAGTATCCGCTCTTCGTCCAGGCGAGAATTGACACTACCGTCGCCGTGCCCAGCGCACTCAATGATCCCAACGCCGACACCAGCTTTGTGGACATTTCCCAGTTTGCGGTCGGGCGAGGAAACTGTGACACGTTTTCCGGCAGCACCAACGCCGGAATCGCAAACAATTACGGCCTCGATTGTCGCGGCATCCGGACGCCCGGAACCGCGTCTACCCGGTATGAGCTCGCGGGGAAGGTCAACTACACCTTCGGGGCCGGCAATCGGCTGTTCCTGTCCTGGCAGAGAAGCCGCAACCAGGGCAGGAATTCCACTTATGCCTATACCTACAATCCCCAGCTGACCCAGGGCTTCCGTAACTGGAACAACAACTTCACCCTGGGTTGGACCCAGAACCTCTCGCACTCGGCGGATCGCGCGCTGGCGCTGGACGTAAACCTGGCGTACCAGCAGGATCGCACGATCAATACGGTGCTGGACGCCGAGTCGGAACTGAAGACGCGTGATCCATTCGGCGGCTTCATCCTGGGTGATATCGGTTTTGCCTACGACTTCGACAATTTCCCGCTCAACCAGGAGCTGGTGGACAATTACCGGAACAACACGCCGGGCTCGCGGCGCTCGCCCCTCGTTCTGGAACAGCAGGCCCAGTACACCGATATCGATCGGTGGCGGAACGATGCGTATGGGACCCTTGGTTTCTCCGAAAGCGGTCCGGTGGCTCCGGGTGATGCGGTGAACCCCGCAACATTTCTCAACCTCTACCGGGAAAACCGGCTGATCGGCAAAGCTAACCTTGACTGGCAGATCGACCGCTACAACCGGCTCAAGGTTGGCGGCGAGTTCACCCACTACAACATGTCGAGTTACTCCTCCGGCTTGATCACCCAGGCATTCTCGGATGTCTTCATCGAGAAGCCCATCCGGTACGACGCCTTTGTCGAGAACCGGCTGGACCTTGGCGATGTCGTGGTGGTCGGCGGACTTCGGTATGACTACTACAACTCCGAAGCCTCGCGTCCCTTCGTGCTCGATACGGTCGCGGGCCGGTCGACCTTCGGCCAGTATCACTACTTCCCCCGTCTCAGCAGCTACGGCGCCGGCGGGGCGACCTTCCAGAACCAGCCGCTGGTCAAGTTTGTGGCCGATCCGGGTCACAGCTATATCAGCCCGCATATCCAGGTCTCGTTCCCGGTTACCGACCGGACGAATTTCCGCCTGTCCTATGCGCACCAGGTGCAGGCCCCCGATTTCGCGCTCATCCTGGGCGGCATCAATACCGACCTGTCGGTCACCAACACCAACCATGTCTACGGTTCGGATCTCGATTTCGGCAAGACAATCACCTTCGAGTTCGGTATCCGACACGCATTCAATGATGACATGGTGCTGGACGTCTCGGCGTACAATCGGGACAAGCTCTCCGATGCCGCAGGGCGCCTGGTGTCCTTCGGCGATCCCAACCGGTTCGGCGAGAACGTCGATCTCCGAATCATCACGAACGCGGACTTCGGCAACGCGCGGGGCATCGATGTCCGGCTCGATCGTCGAATCGGTCGCTTCTTCAACGGGGTCCTGGCGTACACGTTCCAGAGCGCGAAGAATACGGGTACCAATCCGTTTACGTATATCAACTTCGGCTCGCGAATCATCAGCCAGATTTCCGGCGGCAACCAGCCGCCGCCACAGGGCATTTTCCCGACCGGAAACAGTCGCCCCCAGAACCTGACCGGTTCGTTTGCCCTGACGCTTCCGCGTGACTGGATGCAGGGGTCAACAGTCGGCTCCTTGTTCCAGAACAGCTCAGTGACGGCGCTGTTCCGCTACTCCAGCGGGACGTCCTACACTCGCTGTCCCAACGACACGGGCAACGAAGGTGTCATCTCGGGCCAGGTCTGCTCGCGGGAGTTTGAAGGTGACTTCTTCGGCGCCCGGCTGCCCTCGTTCAAACAGCTGGACATGCGGTTCACCCGGTCCTTCGCACTCGGAGGGCTGGACCTGACGGCCTATCTGGACGCCCGCAATATTCTCAACTTCAAGAACATCCTCGGTGTGTTCGCGACGACGAATGACGTCGTGAATAATGCCGAGCTGGTTCAACACCTGAGCGGGGACAGCACGGCGTTTGCCAATGAAGCGATCGCGTCTGGCGTCTACGGCGCCGACGGCTCAATCGACCTTCGCTTCAGCGGTGCAGCGGCCTCCGGCTGCGGCTCCTGGGTCAACGCCCAGGGTCCGGCGACGCCTAACTGCGTCTACCTCGTCCGGGCCGAGGAACGGTTCGGCAATGGCGACCACGTCTTCAGCATAGATGAACAGCGGCGCGCATCGGAAGCATCGTACCTGGCCGGTGCCAGCAGCGTCGCCCCGGCCCGCGGGTTGGATACCTTCACCGGCGAGGGCCGCCGCCTGCGAGTTGGATTTGAAGTAACGTTCTAGCACTGAAGGAGTTGGGGGGACGGGGGAGTGATCGGCCAGGCGTCTCTGGCCGGTTCGCTCCCCTTTCTCATTTCGCCCGGCTGGTCCGAACACCAGGGTACCTGGCCCGGGACCGTGCAGGCAGGGGCCGGATGGACGTCCTATGAGCACCAAGTCCACTCTCTGTACCGCATTTCCGGAAGGCACGTACTCCCATGGCTTTTCTTGGATCACTGGCCCTGGCGGCCACGGTAGTTTTTGCATCGCCCAAAACCCCAGCGCCAAGCGCCATTGATGGCGTGAAGGTGCACGCCGTTCGCTTCTATGATTCACATTCCGGTCTCACCCAGGTTCGGGCGTTCATCCAGATTCCGCTTGAGGCACTTTCCGCGTCCAGCGAGGATGAACAGGGTATGATCACGTACCAGGTCAGCATTCATCTCCAGGATTCTCTTGGAGCAACCCTCTCTCAGGATGCCTGGCCCGAACAGCACGTCCCCGCGGTGATGCGCGGTCCGGGTGTCACCACCGTCAACAGCTTTGATTTTGTGCTCCGCCCTGGAAAGTACCGGCTCGAAGTAACTGTCCAGGACTCAATGACCGGAAAGACGTTGCAGGCGGCCGCTGACCTCGTTGGGTATGCGGAAGCCCCGACCGCGTCTGACCTGGTGCTGTCCCCGGGCATGCGTGCACTGAGCGCGGATTCAACGCCCAGGGGCACCGAGTGGCGAAACGGATCGCTGCTCGTCACCTCGGCCGCGGAGCTGATTCTTTCCCCCACGCAGACCAAGGCTTTCTACCTCCTCGAAGCCTATAGCGCGCAGCCGGATTCAGGAAACATGAGCGTGCGGATCCGGGATTCGACCGGATCGGTTCTGGTCGTCAGTCCGCCAGTCAAGGTGAGAGTCGGAGCCGGCGGAGGTGTCCTGCGGGGACAACTCGACATGGAGGGACTACCCCCGGGTCGATACAACCTGGAGGTCAATGTCGAGCTGAGTTCGCAGAAGATCGAGCGGTCGGGCGCCTTTGTCATGGCTGATCCGACGCCCGCCCTGCAGCGCCGTGCGGCCGAGCTGGCCGAGTTCTCGTCGACCGATTCGGGATACTTCGGCGCGATGGATGAGGCTTCGCTCGACCGGGCATATGAACCGTTGTCCTATCTTGCCAACTCCGGGGAGCTGCGGGCCTATCGAGGAGCCACGATAGCGGCCAAGCGACGCTTCCTGGTGGATTTCTGGGAGAAGCGGGACCCTGATCATGGCGGACGCGATGCGATTCGTGAACAGTTCTATGGCAAAGTTGCCTATGCCGACAGCACCTTCCGGGAGCTCGGTTCTCGCACCCAGTCCGGGTGGAAGACCGATCGTGGCCGGGTGTATGCGCGCCTCGGCGCCCCCGACGAGAAACTGGACCGGGTGCGAGCAGGCCAATCGCCCTCCTACCTGGTCTGGCATTATACCCGCGGCAAGAACCTGTACTACATCTTCAGCGACCGCTCGGGACTCGGCGCCTATAAACTGCTTTCGAGCAATGACCTCGCCGAGGCGGGCGCACCCGACTGGCGGGATATCCTGGGACCCGATGCTCTCCGGGATGTCGGGCTGTTTCTCAATCTCGATTTCTTCTCGAACATGACCAATAACCGGTAGCATTTCCTGAAGCGAAGCGAAGTAATGAGGGGGGAGAGAGGAGATCTCCCTCCTCATTTCTTTCCTGGACCTTGGTTCCTCCGCCGATGTCATGTCACTGAAAAGCTCCGCGTGGAGCCGCTGGCTTGAGGCCAATCGGGACCTGACGACCACGTTGTCACTCAACGGCATGACGCCTGCTCAGGCCCAGGGGACCTCATTACCTTACCGCGCCATGAATCATGCTCCGGTGACGCTGAAAGGCCGGCTGGCCCGGCTGGAGCCGCTCACCGAGCGGCACCTTCCGGGACTCTGCAAGGTCGGCCTTGACCCTGATCTCTGGGAATGGATCCCCGCTCCGGTCACCACCGAGAGTGATATGCAGCGCTACGTCGCCGATGCCCTGGCGCTGGCAGCTGAGGGGTCGGCGATTCCCTTTGCCACCATCGACCAGCGCAGCGGGGAAGTGGCCGGGTGTACTCGCTTCGGAAATATCGACCTGGGAAATCGCCGGGTGGAGATTGGGTGGACCTGGTTGGGAAGAACGTTTCATCGGACCGGGTTGAATACCGAAGTAAAGTATCTCATGCTTCGTCACGCGTTCGATACCCTGCACTGCGTTCGGGTTGAGCTCAAAACGGACTTCCTGAACCAGCGTTCCCGCGCGGCGATCAGGCGTATCGGTGCCGTGGAAGAAGGAGTGCTGCGATCTCACGTCCTGACTCACAGCGGGCGACTTCGCGACACGGTGTACTACAGCATCCTGCGGGATGAATGGCCGTCCGTCCGTCAATCGCTGGAGGATCGGCTCCGATGAACGAACATCACCTGACCGTGCAGCGGACGGCGCGTTACTTCACGCTGGGCGATCTCACCCAGGCGCGTCACATCTGGTTTGCCTGTCATGGCTATGGGCAGCTGGCGGCGAAATTCCTTGGCTATCTTGCGACCAGTGAGGGGGTCGGACGTCTTTTCGTGGCCCCCGAGGCATTGTCCCGTTTTTACCATGACCAGGGCAGGGGCCCGGTTGGCGCCAGCTGGATGACGCGCGAAGATCGGGAAAGCGAAATATCCGATTATGTCAGTTACCTCGACCTGGTTTATCAGGCGATTCTCGCCGGAGCACCAGCCGGGGCCCGGTGCTACGCGCTCGGATTTTCCCAGGGCGTGGCGACGGTGACGCGCTGGGCCGTGCTGGGGGAAGCCATGTTTTCAGGAATCACTTTGTGGGCCGGGTCGGTGCCAA
This sequence comes from Gemmatimonadota bacterium, assembly GCA_039931815.1. Lineage (GTDB taxonomy): Bacteria > Gemmatimonadota > Gemmatimonadetes > Gemmatimonadales > GWC2-71-9 > DASYPP01. The sequence goes on along the minus strand of JBDTRF010000156.1, from coordinate 2,136 downwards.
CCGATGTGGATGGGGATCAGTTATCAAGCCGGGTCCGGGGAAAACGGGTAGCGGTGGTGGCGGGAGACTCTGATTCTTTTCTGTCAGACGGGTGGCTTTCAGCGGAACAGGCCCGCTTTGACGCGCTCGGCGCGGATTGCGAGCAGTACGGGTTTCACGGCGGACACCGACTGGACCGCACGGTGCTGGCCCGGATGCTGACGGCGATGGAGCTGGAGTAGCGGCCTTCTGTCCGATCTCAGGCATCTCTGTCCTTGAATTTCGAGATCGTCCTCCGCTCTTTCTTGTTTGGCTTTCCCTTGTCGTATTGAAAGCTGGTTTGGGCTGCTTTCATCCGGAGAGCGAGCGCCTCGCGCGCCTCACGACTTGCGATCGTTTCCTCATAGAGTGTAGCGGCCTCGCTCGCCGGCCCCCGCCTGTTGCTCAAAGCGTTCACCATGATGATGTGCTGGTAGGGCCCCATTTGAACTCGAAGCTGGTCGCCCGGCTTGAGCCTGCGCGATCGTTTTGCCCGATCCCCGTTCACGTCCACCTTCCCACCCTCAATCGCTTTTGCGGCCAGGCCGCGAGTCTTGAAAAAACGCGCCGCCCAGAGCCACTTATCCAGTCGGAACTCCTCATCCTGCTCGTCGTTCATCGTCGCGATCTCCAATAGCGTGGCGCCCCTAAACGGCCAGAAACGAAGGTGACCCCAGGTTCCAGGCCGCCAGGGACGGTCCGTCCCCTGCTCGAGTGAGCCTGATCCCGTCCTCGGCACTGATCCCCCGTGACCGACTCGTCGAATCGCGTTGAGTGGTGTCCTTTTGAAGGTCGAGTCCTGTGAAGCAGGTCACATCTCGCTCTTGTCCGGACGGCCTATACTCATCCCTGATCACCTGGTAAACCGTACGGGTGACCGGGTCTTTTCTACCGCCGAAAGGCATGTAATCTCGAGGCAACCCATGAAAAATACCATGATTTCCACGGCAGGCGCTCTCGCGGCTGTCCTTTTCGCCCTTCCGCTTTCAGCCTCAGCACAGGTGACAGATACGGCCCGGTCGCAGGCACCTGCGGCAGCCTCACCGCTGCCGGTGTCGCCGGCGCCTCGCCCCCAGGCCGTGATCGCTCCGGGAGTCGTCGTGACTGATTCAGCCATCATCGCCCTGCTGCGGAAATCTCACACTGATGAGATCGCGGCCGGCGGATTAGCCGCGACGAAGGGAACGTCGGAGCGCGTCAGAAAATATGGCGAAGAACTCAAGACGGACCATACTAAGGCGTTGCAGGAGCTCGAAGCGTACGTTCAGCGGATGAACCCTCGCGGGTCAAGCGCGAATGGTATAGGAAGCGGAATAGTCGGAGACTCAACAATGAAAAGGGACGGCTCGAACACCGGTCGGGACAACAGCGCGATGAGTGGCCGAAGAGATTCCATGTCGATCGTCGGGCGGGATACTTCCCCGGTCCGCGATTCGGCGTCGACCGGTCGTGATCCCAATGCCGTGGCCGGGCGACGCGACAGCTCACGGATGGTACAGAGTGAACTGCCTCCTGGTAAGGATTCGGTCGGCGCGCGTCACGATAGCGTTCTTGCCGGCCGGGATACGATGCTCGTCGGCACTATGTCACGTGACTCCGTGCACCCCTCCCGCGAAAACGGCGTCACTGCTTCAGTCGGGGGTCAACAGGGTTACCCAGCCGGTCAGGACTCCAGCGCCCGGGGGCTCGAGAGCCTGCAATCACTTTCAGGTGCGGAGTTCGACCAGGCATTCATTCATCTTGAAGTTGAGCATCACCAGGAAGAACTCTCCCACCTGCGGAGCAATGTGATACCGCTGATCAGGGATTCCGGATTGCGTTCTCTGGTCCAGGGATCGTTAACGGCCATGGGCAAGCATTTGCGGGATGGTCAGGCAGTGGAGCAGTATCTCAAGACGAAGTGAACCTCACAACGCAGACGGGGCGCCGAGGAATCGGCGCCCCGTTTTTTTGACTGGTGACCAGGTGGCGATGCAATCCGTCAATCCGAATTGGCCTCTGACTCCATCCACGTAGCAGCTGCTAATCTGCCGGATCAGCGGGTTGTCGTTCTGATCCTCACTAAGCGATAGCGTTTCACATGCCTGGTGCGCGGGCCAGAAGTGGCGGCGCTGAATG
>JBDTRF010000155.1:0-8581 GCA_039931815.1 Gemmatimonadota bacterium | reverse complement strand
TCGGTGGGAGAGATCGAGAGTGACATCTACCTCATGGACCTGGTGTCGAAGTGAGTCCGCCGCCCGGACTCATCCCCGCGCTGGCCGATCGCTACCGCTGGCTGGTGTTTGATACTGAGGAGTCCGCCATGCTTTTCCGCCTTACCGCGCCGAATCAGCGCACACGCCTGGGGGTGATACCCCGAGCGATACGTTCAATCCAGGTATCGCGGGACCTCAAGCGCGCCAGCGTCAATGTTCGTGAGTACCGTGGCGACGCCTGGATCGCGAAGCTGATCAGACAATGACGGAACCTGTTATCCGGCTCACGGCCGCCCTCGCCGACGGCTACCGCATCGAGCGGGAGCTGGGGGCCGGCGGTATGGCGACGGTCTACCTCGCGGAAGATCTCAAGCACCATCGCAAAGTGGCCATCAAGGTCCTGCGTCCGGAACTCGCGGCCGTCATCGGCGCCGAACGCTTCCTGCGCGAGATCCAGACGATCGCCAATCTCCAGCATCCCCACATTCTCGGCCTGATCGATTCCGGTGAAGTGAATGGCACCGCCTATTACGTGATGCCGTTCGTCGAAGGCGAATCGTTGCGCGACCGGCTGAACCGGGAGAAACAGCTCCCGATCCCTGATGCGGTTCGTCTCGCGACCGAAGTAGCCGGCGCGCTCGACTATGCCCACCGGCACGGCGTGATCCATCGTGACATCAAGCCGGAAAACATCATGCTGCACGACGGCCGGGCGCTGGTGGCCGACTTCGGCATCGCGCTGGCCGCCAGCAAAGGCGGCAGTACCCGGATGACCGAAACCGGGATGTCGCTCGGCACGCCGCATTACATGTCCCCTGAGCAGGCGATGGGCGAGCGCGAAATCACCGCCCGAAGCGATGTCTACGCGCTGGGTGCCATGACGTACGAGATGCTCATCGGTGACCCGCCGTTCACCGGGAGCACCGCGCAGGCGATCGTCGCCAAGGTGATGACCGAGAAACCGGTTTCGCTCCAGCGGCAACGGGCGCGGGTATCGGATGCAGTCGAAAACGCCGTCCTCACGGCACTGGAGAAGCTGCCGGCCGACCGCTTCGAGAGCGCAAAGGCGTTCGCGGAGGCACTGAGTGATCCGACGTACAGCGGCACATCGGTGTCGGGGACGCGCGCGATGGCCTCGCGCAGCGCCGGCAGATCGGGCGCCCGGTCACGCCAGTTTGGAGTGACGGCGCTGATTGCGGTCGCGTCCGCTTTGGTGAGCCTCGCCGCGGGATGGTTCGTCTGGCACCAGCGGCAATCTCAATTCCCGCCGACTGTGCTGCGCTATGCGATGGTTCTGCCCGACAGCCTCTCCCTCACTGATGCCCTCGGCACGCCGATCGCCTACGCCCCCGATGGTTCCGTCTTCGCCTACTCGTCCCGCGCCGGCCTGATGCTGCGCTACTCCGACCGGCTCGAGGTCGTGCCGGTTGCCGGCGGTCGCCGAGGCGTCGGTCCTTTCTTCTCGCCGGATGGACGCTGGCTCGGTTACGAGGTGGGCGCCTCGATCATCAAAGAGCCACTCGCGGGCGGTGCTCCGGTTACCATCTGTGAAGTGTGTCCCGGTTTCGCGTTTACGTGGGGTAGCGACGACAGCATCCGTTACCACACGGCACCCCCGGACAACGGGAGTGCGCGAGTGTTGATGGTCGTCTCTGCCCAGGGCGGGCAATCTCGTGAATTCGCCCGGCCGGACAGCGGGTCGGGAGAAGCGTACCGGAGCCCTGTTCTCCTGCCCAACCGCCGTACGGTACTGTTCTCGATCTACAAAGGGATGGTCAGCACCCTGGGCGCTATCGACCTTCGCACGCACGCCATCACCCGTTTCAATCAACCAGGTTTTGCTCCTCAGTGGGTCGATGCCGGATTCGTAACCCTGGGCAACCCGGACGGGACGCTGATCGCGCTGCCATTCGATCTGGAAAAGATGCGGCCCACTGGTCCCCCTGTCATTGTCGCTCGTGATGCTTCGCAGCCGGACGCATACTCCACCCGGGGCGCCGTATCGGCCGGAGGCTCGATCGTCTATCCACGCTCAGGTGGCGGCGCGCAGCGGCGACTAATGCTGGTGACCCGCGCGGGACAGCCCACACCGCTCACGTCCGACCAGAGAGGATACGCGAACCCCCGCTTTTCCCCTGACGGCCGCCGGCTCGTCGTGCACATCGCCGATGCGATTAATTCCAGCCGCGACGTGTGGGAGTTCGATATCGATCAGCGGGCGTGGTCGCGACTCACGACGAACAGCATCAGCGACAAGCCCCTCTGGACACCGGATGGCCGGCGCGTGCTGTATGCCAGCAATGACGACCTCTGGTGGATCGCAGCCGACGGAAGCGGCCGTCCCGAAAGCCTGTTCGTGTCCCTTGGAAGCCACTATCCCGGGAGCATCACGCCCGATGGCCGTGCGGTGGTTTTTCAGGAACTCGGGAGTCCGACGAGTGGCATCCGCATCCTGGCCTTCGACTCGGCGCCGGCCGCCCGCACACTCATCCCCGCGGGGTTCAATGAGTCCGCACCCGCGGTCTCGCCTGATGGGCATTGGCTGGCATACCAGTCCGACCAGTCCGGACAGATGGAGGTGTACGTCCAGTCTTATCCAACGCTCGGCGCCCGCGTCCCCGTTTCGCTCCGGGGCGGCAGCGAGCCGTTGTGGGCTCACAGCGGCCGAGAGCTGTTCTATCGCTCGGGGGACAGCGTGATGGTGGCGTCGGTGGCGTTGTCGCCTGCCTTCACGGTGACCGGGCGCCGTTTTCTGTTTGCGGGCAAGTTTCTGAAGGGCGGGAATTTCCGCGAGTACGATGTCGCGCCGGATGATCAGCACTTCGTGATGATCAGTGGTGAGGGAGTGCAGTCCATATTGTACGGGGCGCAGAACGTGTTTCAGCGGCTGCTGTACGAACGAAAGCGACAGAGATGAGGAATCGCTCATGAGCGAACCCACGACCCGGCTCACGAAGGCCCTGGCCGACCGCTACCGCATCGAGGGGGAACTCGGTGCCGGCGGCATGGCCACGGTGTATCTCGCCCAGGATCTCAGGCACGATCGCAGGGTCGCGATCAAGGTCCTGCGCCCCGAGCTGGCCGCCGTGATCGGTGCCGAGCGATTCCTCAGTGAAATCAGGACCACCGCCAATCTCCAGCATCCCCACATCCTGCCCCTGTTCGACAGCGGCGAGGCGGACTCGTTCCTGTTCTACGTGATGCCGCTCGTGGAAGGGGAGTCGCTTCGCGACCGGCTGATCCGGGAGAAACAGTTACCGGTAGCCGATGCGGTCCGAATCGCCACCGAGGTGGCCGGGGCGCTCGACTATGCCCATCGGCACAATGTCATCCACCGGGACATCAAGCCGGAAAATATCCTGCTGCACGACGGCCGGGCACTCGTCGCCGATTTTGGCATCGCGCTCGCCGCGAGCAAAGCGGGCGGAACCCGGATGACCGAGACCGGCATGTCGCTCGGCACGCCCCACTATATGTCTCCTGAACAGGCAATGGGCGAGCGCGAGATCACCGCGCGCTCCGATGTCTACGCGCTGGGTGCGATTACCTACGAGATGCTGGTGGGTGAGCCGCCGTTTACCGGACCGACGGCGCAGGCGATCATCGCCCGGGTGATGACCGAAGAGCCGCGCTCGCTCACGTTTCAGCGTCGCACCATTCCACCGCACGTCGAGGCCGCGGTGCTCACCGCGCTGTCCAAGCTCCCGGCCGATCGGTTTGCGACCGCGAAAGAATTCATCCAGGCACTGGCGAACCCGGGGTTTGCCTCGACGGCGACACTCGCGAGGCCGACGTACACGCCGGCCCGGCGCTGGCAGCATCGCGTGGTCGCGGCGGTGCCCTGGATTCTGATTGCTGCGATCGGCGGGATGGTGGCGTGGAACCGTTTTACCGTCCGCGCCGCGCCTCCTCCACCCATACTCCGAGTCGGTCTCGAGTTACCGGCGGGCTCGCTCTGGGAAGATCAGAACGGTACCGGCATGGCCCTCTCGCCGGACGGCACGCTCCTCGTGTACAACGGGCGCGACTCCACCAACGGGCACCTGTTCCTCCGGCCGATGAACCGAACAGATCCGATCGCCATTCCGGGCACGGCCGGCGCCGTTTATCCCTCCTTCTCCCTGGATGGTCGGTGGCTCGGCTTCATGATCCAGGAAAAGATCTACCGTATGCCGGCGACCGGTGGCGCGCAGGAGTTGATCTGCGCGCCCGGAGCGCTGAGTCACTACGCCTGGTTCGACAGCCGCTCAGTGGTCGTGTCGGATACCAGTGGACTTCGGCTCTGCTCGATGGATGGCGGATCCACGCCGCTCTTTCGGCCGGACTCGAACGACCAGGTCATATGGCCGCAGGTCTTACCGGACCGTCGCGGGGTTCTCTACACCACTCGGCATCAGGGCACTTTCGAGCTGGGCCTCTACGACGTCGCCCATCATACCGGCCGGTCGCTCGGGATCATTGGCTCCAACCCGCGATATGTCAGTCCCGGTTACCTGGTCTACGCCACGCTGGACGGCGTCATCAGGACGGTCCCGTTCGATCTCAAACATTTGAAGGTGACGGGGGAGCCGATCGTGGTCGTGCAGGGAGCCCGCGTCGGCAGCGGTGGAGCCGCCAAGATGGCCGTTGCCCCTTCCGGTACCATGGTGATGGCTCCGGGACAATCGGGCGAGCGAGTGATCGACCTGGTCGATCGCCGCGGCGGCGTGGTACGGCTCCCCTTGCCGGCCGGTCCGTACAACTTTCCGCGTTTCTCGCCGGATGGTCGCCAGGTGGCAGTGGTCCTGGGCGATCTCGAATCCACGATCTGGCTGTTTGATCGCGGCCAGGGCACACTCACCCGCCTCACTTTCGATAGCGGCGCCAGCCGGCCCACGTGGACCCGGGATGGAAAGCGTATCGTCTACAGCCGGGTCCGAGGTCTCACGGCGGATCTTCGAGTGATCGATGCGAGTGGCAGCACCGCCGCCGAGTCGCTGCTGACCGTGCCGGGCATCCAGGTGTTCCAGAGCCTCTTTACTCCGGACGGCCATAGCATGGTGCTGCGGACCACCTCATCCACTGGCCGGGATATCTGGCGGGTATCGCTTGACTCCACCGCGACTGGATTGCGTCCACTCCTCACGTCGCCGGCCGATGAACGCGGAGTCGCGCTGTCGCCCGATGGGCACTGGATGGCGTATGTCTCGGATGAGTCCGGGAGACAGGAAGTCTACGTACGGCAGTTTCCCGGGATGGAGGGGCGTCGGCAGGTCTCGCTCGATGGTGGGCTCGAGCCGGTGTGGTCCGGGCGGGGTGATGAGATCCTTTACCGAAACGGCGCGGCGTTTCTGTCAGCGACGGTGCGGACCAGTCCACAGTTCGAGGTGATCACCCGACAAACGCTGTTCACCAACCCGGACTACGTCATGAATACCTATGAGCCGAACTACGATCTTTCCGCCGATGGCCAGCACCTCGTGATGGTGCACGGCATCGGACGCAGTGGCGGCCTCGGCATCACGCTCAACTGGTTCGAAAACATGCGGGCGGGGCGAGTGGGAGACATCCAGGGAGTCGAGCAGAAGTGAGCGCGGTGCCAACTGCGCTCGCTGCCGCGCTGGCCGATCGCTACACCATCGAGCGGGAGCTGGGTGCCGGCGGTATGGCCACGGTCTACCTCGCGCACGATCGCAAGCACGATCGCAAAGTGGCGATCAAGGTGCTCCGACCGGAGCTCGCGGCGGTGATCGGTGCCGAGCGGTTCCTCGCCGAGATCAAAACCACGGCCAATCTTCAGCATCCGCACATCCTTCCGCTCTTTGACAGCGGAGCCGTGGGCCAGGGCGAAGGGGATGGACGCAGCTTTCTCTACTATGTCATGCCGTTCATCGAGGGTGAATCGCTGCGTGACCGGTTGACGCGGGAAACCCAGCTCTCCATCGGTGATTCGGTCCGTATTGCCAGCGAGGTCGCGGCGGCGCTCGACTATGCGCACCGTCGCGGGGTCATTCATCGCGACATCAAGCCCGAAAATATTCTGCTTCACGAAGGCCAGGCGCTGGTTGCGGATTTTGGTATTGCGCTGGCGGCGAGTAAGGCAGGCGGGACTCGGATGACAGAAACCGGGATGTCCCTTGGCACGCCGCACTATATGTCGCCTGAACAGGCGATGGGCGAGCGGGAAATTACGGCGCGGAGCGACATCTACGCGCTGGGTGCCGTGCTGTACGAAATGCTCGTGGGCGAGCCGCCGTTCACCGGCCCGACGGCGCAGGCGATCGTGGCCAAGGTCGTCACCGAGTCTCCCCGACCGCTCGTTCCGAAGCGTCACACAATTCCGCCCCACATCGAGGCAGCCACACTCACGGCGCTGGAGAAAACACCGGCCGACCGGTTCGCCAGCGCGGCTGAGTTCGCGCAGGCGCTGACGAATACCGGGTTCGTGCATACTTCGAGGCTGGTCACATCGCGGGTGGATGGATCGCTGGTGTCGAGTCTGCATGAGTCCCGGAAACACCGCGGGACGCTGATACTCGGCGTGTTTCTGATCGTTACTACGGCGCTCGCAACATGGGCGCTGACGCGATCGCCTGGCACCCCACCTGCCGCGATGCGGCAGTGGAACATCGTACTGCCCGATTCGGCGCCGCTCGATTTCTTCGGGCTGAGCGTTTATGGCGAAGGCCAACCGGCCCTGGCGATATCACGCGATGGCAGCCGGCTGGCGTATGTAGCCCGCGCGCGTGGCACGAGCCTCCTCTATCTTCGCCGGCTCGACGAATCGATTTCTCACCCACTGGCCGGAACCGAGGGCGCGTCACAGCCATTTTTCTCACCCGACGGCGAGTGGGTTGGATTCTTTGCCGCGGGCCAGCTCAAGAAGGTGGCGCTTGCCGGCGGGGCCCCGATCGCTCTTGCCGATGTGCGCTCGACCCGGGGTGCCGCATGGACCAGCGATGGTCGCATTCTCCTTTCGGATCCGGATGTCATCCTCGGTCAGATGTACTGGGTACCCGCGTCGGGAGGGACTCCCACCCCGCTCGGACGCTGTGCGAGCAACGTGTACTGGCCGTCCCTACTCCCCGGGGAAGAATGGGTGATCGGCTCCTCCGCGGACCGGCGATTGATTCTGTGTTCGCTCAAAGAAGATCGAACACTGGTGCTCGGTGTCGATGGACCGATGCCGGTCGATTCAGCGGCCGGTAACCTGATCCGCGGCAGCTACCCGCGATACGCAGCGAGCGGCCACCTGGTTTACCTGGTTGGGAACACGCTCACGGCACTCCCCTTCGATTCCCGGCATCTCAAGGTGCTGGGTCCCCCAGCTCCGATTGAGCAGGCCGTCCGGCGGGAAAGCTGGGATGCCGCAGGCCAGTACGCGCTGGCTGATGATGGAACGCTGGTGTTCGCCCCCGGCGTTGATGCCGCCAAAGGCGTCATGGTATGGGTGGACCGCGCGGGGCGGATCACCGACACGCTTCCCCTGCCACCCGGTGACTACTTCAACATCTTTGTCTCTCCCAGCGGGAAACGGATTTCTTTCGCCAGCTACCTGTCATCCGGCCAGGCCGCGCTCTCGATTTTCGACGTGGAGCGCGGCCTGGCAAACGATTTTCCCCTGAAGGGCGGAGTGCGCTTCGTCAGCTGGTGGCCCGAGCACGATGACGCCATCGTGTATCTCGGTGCCGGTCCGGGCTCGTTTGGTTCCGCGATGCGTACTCAGACGGGAATATCGTGGCGCATGCCCGTCGATGGAGGAGGAGCCAGAGACAGCCTTCTCGGATCCGGCGATCTGATTAACACTGTCACTCGCGACCTCAACTACTATGGGGTCAGGCGCTACGGCGATTCCGCCAGTGTCTGGCTGGTGACCGCAGATGGCAAGCGGCGGCAACTGCTCACCCAGGACGGCGGCTGGCCCGCGTTCTCCCCGGACGGACGATGGATTACCTTCGCATCGCCGGCGGGGTTGCGGATCTCGCCGGTGCCGTCGGACGGCCGGTCCCAGGTGGTAAGCCCAGCTTCCGCGGATGAACCGGAATGGTCACCCGATGGCCGCGAGATCTACTACCGAGACGGCACCCGATGGATGTCGATGAGCGTCGACACGCGCGGCAGTCTGACCGTGGGAAAACCCCGCCTCCTGTTCCAGGGACGTTACCTGAACGTTCGAGCCAAGAGCTACGATGTCGGACCTGATGGCCGGTTCCTGCTGTTGCTGGGCCCGCCCGAGGAGACCATCGGACAACTGAACATTATCACCGGCCTTTTCAGCGAAATGCGTCGCCTGGCTCCTGCGTCCAGGAAACCGTGACTGACGCACTGGGGCGCCTCACCGCCGCGCTGGCCGACCGCTACCGCATCGAACGTGAGCTCGGTGCCGGCGGCATGGCGACGGTCTATCTTGCTCTCGATCTCAAACATCATCGCAAAGTCGCGATCAAGGTGCTGCGACCGGAGCTCGCCGCCGCTCTGGGTCCAGAGCGTTTTCTCCAGGAGATCACGACGACGGCGAATCTCCGCCACCCGCACATCCTTCCACTCTTTGATAGTGGGGCCGTTGAACAGGAAGGCGGTG
>JBDTRF010000154.1:0-8606 GCA_039931815.1 Gemmatimonadota bacterium | reverse complement strand
TTGAAATAGACGACGCCGGTGACTCGTCCGGATTTATCGACCTCGATCTTCCTCACATACGAATCTGCTCTGACTTCACACCGGCCGGTGGACTCGGCCTCAGGAATCATGGTGGCGAGCGTGCTGGATTTGGCTCCGATCTCGCAGCCGAACGTTTCGCAGAACCCGCAGTGAACGCAGCCGGGTCGGCCCCGATAGGGCTGAGACAAGATGGCCATCGGAGCCGGAAACGCCGTCCAGCCGAGTTTCTTCGCTGCCCGCTCGGCGAGGACACCCGTTGATTTGATCGGTAGGGGCGGAATCGGATAAGGCCGGCTTCGGGGAGGGTCGAATGGACTGGCCCCCGCGAGGCCGGAGACGCCGATCTCCCATTCGACTCTTGTGTAGTAGGGTTCGAGTTCCTGGTACGTAATGGGCCAGTCATCAAATCCGGTTCCGGCGATCGGCCCTTTCCGGCTCCGCTCGATAAAATCGATTTCGTGAAACCGCCAGTAGTTGCCGGTGAAATGCACGGTTCCACCGCCGACCACGCGACCATACTGCAGTGCGGGGCGAACGCGGGCCTTCTCCTGTTCCGTGGCGCGAAAGGTGTTGGGCTGCAGGGAGAAATCGTTGGTCAGCGCGGCAAAACGACTGACGGCGAGTTCGTCGTGCCGAAAATCGGCTGGCCCCAGCCGAGGGCCCTGCTCGAGAACAATCACGGTAAAGCCCGCAGTGGAAAGCTCGCGTGCCATGACGCCGCCGGAGGCGCCGGCACCGATGACAACGAAGTCGACCTCCTCGCCTGGGCGAAATTGGCGAGGGCTACTCACGGTCGTAGTCCCCGAACGGTGCCTGCCAGTAAAACTGATCCTCGAAGCCAATCACTTTCCAGCCTGACTTGTCGAAATTTCCACCGTAGCTGGGATCGGCGAACATTCCGACGATCGTGGCCACCCGCACCGTCTCGAAGAACTCCGGATCCAGGCGTTCGAGAACATACATCATCTCGACCTGGGTCGATCCATCAAGGGAGGCAAAGGAGGCCGCGTTCGGGAACCGGGCCCGGACCTGGGTGCCCAGAGTCGCCAGCCCCCGGGTAAAGATCGGCCGCTGCTCAGCAGCGAAGGTCGCAAGTGACTGGTCCATGAAGGCCACGACGCGCGCCTCAAGCGCCCCCGGTGTATCGTCAGTTGGAACGATCTGGGACGCGATGGCATCCAGCACTTCGGCATCCGGCTGGCTCAAGACTCGATAGCCGGTCGCAGAATCGACGGCGGCAGCCTTCTCACCGATCCGACGTATCGTGTGCCAGTCGATGCCCAGCCAGAATGCGCCGGCGCCAGTGGCAATCCCAGCGACGAACGTGCGGCGCGGAAGGTTGGTCAATGAACAGTCTGCTGGTTCTGGGAATTGGAAGGACATAAAGGAAAAGGCCTGCTTCAATCTATCGCCCAGACCTCGCACCGGGCGTCACGATCCTGTTAGAGATTGGCGGGTATGGAGTCATTCAGGCTCTCAACCCTGAACCGTCTTTCCCCGCACCCAGCACCTTGCCTCTTCGTCCCTACCTTACTCTCCCAGGAACATCGCCACCCCGGCCAGGTTTGGTTTGTGATCCGCGAAGATCTTGAGCGTAGCAATAAAGGGAACGGCAAGGAAGGCGCCGGCCACCCCCCAGAGGAACCACCAGAACAAGACACCCACCAGTACCGCAACCGGATTCAGTTTGAGCCGCTGCCCGTAGGCGATTGGACTCACCAGGTTGTTCTGGATCGTGGCGATGGTCAGGTAGGTGAACGGAACCAGGATGATATGCAGGGTATCGGTGAAGTGACCAAACGCGGCCACGGAAAGCAATCCGATCATGAATGCTGCGCCGAGGTACGGAATGAACTCGAGGAATATGGTGAGAATCCCCCAGATCCACGGGGAGGGTAATCCGAGTCCCCACAAGGCGAGGGTGACGACGGTTCCCTGGCCTATGTTGATGAGGAGAGTCGTGCTGAGATATCGGTTCACCGCCTGCTGGACCTGCTTGGTGATTCCTACGGCGGCCTTCTTGTCCTTGAGGAGCGGTATGGCTTCGACCAGTTTCTGAAGAAAAAGGTCGCCGGACGCAAGGAGAAGAAAGAGCAGAAGAAGAACCTCGAAGATTCCGGCAATCAGGGCGGTGGTGCTTCCAAAGAGGCTGGAGAACATCGGCGGTACGCTGGCGGGCGCCGCTGGCGTGCTGCCCGATTCGCCCAGGTCCGCCGCGGCCTTGGAGACTCGCTCGATCGAATGGCGCACGCTTGCCAGCTTGGCCTTGGCGGCCTTGAGCGTTGCCGGCGCCTCCGTCATCCATTCCTTGACGGGATCCGCGGCGGCAAAACCCGCTCCGATGAGACCGCCAAAGAGGGTCAGGACAACAATGGCCGCGCCAAGCGTCGTCGGGAAATGGATTCGCTCAAATCCGCGGACAATGGGACGAAGCAGCACACTCAGCAGAAGTGCCAGCGCGATGGGGACCAGGAAGATCCGGCCGTAGAACAGCGCCCCGATAACGGCCAGGGTGGCGAGGATGGTGACACCGTAGGAACGCTGAGGCTCGATCGTGGTGCTGGTCATAATATGGTGTAACCGATCTGGGAGAACGCGGCAAAGGCCAGATTCAAGATACCCTTGTTTATCCTGCGCTACACCGCATGTGAAGATTACCTTCACAGTTCAGTTCACAGTCCAGCTCCCGCCCTGTTCCTTGTAACCTGTGGCCTGTCCCCTGTTCCCTATTTCGCGGGCCTGTTCCAATTCCAGCCCAACCTGTGCATGTTAAACCGTCTTCCGCACCTTCCTTCCGACCCTTTCGAGGATCTTATGCCGAATCTGGGCCCGTTTCACCCCCAGGTCGTACACTTTGTTGTTGCCTTAGGCCTGGTTGGCGTCGCCTTTCGCCTGGTGTCATTAACGGGTCGATTGCTCTGGACCAGGCCGGCGGCCACGGTCCTCCTGCTGGTGGCCGCGATCATGAGCATCGGAGCGGTTCAGTCGGGACACGATGCCCATGGCCTGGTGGAACGAGTTCCGGGCTCGCGTGAGGCCGTGGAGAAGCACGAGGAACTGGGGGAGACAACCCGGAACCTTTTCATTCTCGTCGGCATCCTCGAATTGGTGGCTCTCGTGGTTCGTAAAAAGGAGCGGGTTCAGCGGGGTATCTATGTCGTCTCCGCCCTGGCCGGTCTAGGCGCCTCATTTTACCTCTATGAAGCCGCGGAGCATGGCGGTGAGCTGGTGTATAACTACGCCGGCGGCATTGGCCTTCGAACCGGGGATCCTCAGGATGTGCAGCGGCTCCTGGTCGCCGGGCTCTTCCATGAAGCCCGGCTTGCGCGAGATGCCGGCCGCAAGGACGAAGCGGCGCGTCTCATCGAGGAACTGGCCCGACAGGCACCGTCGGACGCCGGCGTGCGGATGCTTGCGGTCGAATCCCTGATCAAGGACCGTGGCAACCCTCGAGCGGGTCTGGACACTCTAAGTGCGATGCCGGTGCCGGCCGACAATCCCCGTTTTGCCATTCAGAAAGGCGTGCTCGCCAGCGATGCGTATGTTCTCCTGGGCCAGCCCGATTCTGCGCGAGCGATACTCCAGGACCTTGCTCGACAGTTTCCCACCAGTCGTTCCGTGGCCGATGCGTTGGCCAGGCTCAAGTAGTCTTCGAGCTGGTGGCTGCCTGCATGGGCAGCCACCGGCCTGGGTTCTCCTCGCGGTTCACTTCTCCCGTTGACAAATGACTGACGTTACCGCCCGGCTGGCTGAGGCGCTGGCTGATCGATATCGGCTCGAGCGCGAACTGGGACAGGGTGGGATGGCCACCGTCTTCCTGGCGCACGATCTCAAGCACGATCGCAAGGTGGCGGTCAAGGTGCTTCGGTCCGACGTCTCCGCCGCCCTGGGTCCTGAGCGATTCTTGCGCGAGATCCGGATCGCGGCCCAGCTCAGTCATCCCAATATCCTGGCGCTGTACGATTCGGGTGAAGTGCCACCCACCCATGACTCGGGGCGATTGTTGTACTACGTCATGCCCTTCGTTGATGGCGAAAATCTCCGGAGCCGGCTTGAACGCACCGGTGAGCTGCCACTGCCGGAAATGATTCGCCTCATGCGCGACGTGGTGGATGCCCTGGCCAAGGCGCATCGCGCGGGGGTAGTGCACCGTGATATCAAGCCGGAAAACATCCTGCTGAGTGATGGTCACGCTCTCGTCGCCGATTTTGGCGTGGCTCGGGCCATGAGCGTCGCCGCCGATAGTGGACAGCAGACGACGGCGGGGATGGCGCTGGGGACGCCTGCTTACATGGCGCCGGAGCAGGCCGCGGGAGATCCCAACGTCGATCATCGTGCGGATGTGTACGCGGTCGGGCTCGTTGCCTACGAAATGCTGGCCGGCAAGCAACCGTTCGCCGGACCGACACCACAGGCAATGATCGCGGCGCAGATAACCGCGCGTCCCGCCCCCATCGCCAATCGTCGGGCCGGAATTCCTCCCGACCTGGCGAAGATGGTGATGCGATGTCTCGAAAAGAATCCAGCCGATCGCTGGTCGAGCGCCGATGAACTTCTCGCTGCGATCGATGGGCTGGGCTCGACAGGAAGGAGAATGCCCGGGTCGTGGGCCCGCGCGGTTCTCACGGTCGGCGTCATCGCGGTCCTGGCCCTGGGGTATGCCTGGTGGAAGAATCGGGTCGCACCATCGCCCGCGTCAGCGGGCGACCGGGCCCGGTCCATTGCTGTCCTGCCTTTCGTAAACCTGAGCGGTGACTCGACCAACGAATATTTCAGCGACGGCATCACCGAGGAAATTCTCAATTCGCTTTCCCACATTCCTGGACTCCAGGTGGCGGCGCGGACCTCGGCGTTCCAGTTCAAGGGGAAGCAGGTCGATCTCCGGGTCGTGGGACAACGGCTCGGAGTGGCCCATCTTCTCGAGGGCAGCGTTCAGCGAGCGGGCGCGTCTGTGCGGATCACCGCGCAGCTGATCGATGCCAGCTCGGGCTATGAGCTCTGGTCCGGCAAGTTCGATCGAAAGCTCGAGAATATTTTCGCGGTTGAAGACGAAATCGCCCGCACCATCGCCGACACGCTGCGCGTCTCACTGGGACTCGACACGCACGCGCGATTGGCCAGCTCGGCCATAGTGGATCCGGTCGCCCACGAGCTGTATCTCAAGGGGATTTCATTGATGTCCCAGCGGGGTCCTGCATTGAGGCAGGCCGTGTTCTACTTCGATAGCGCACTGACCCGGGATTCCACCCTGGTGTCAGCGGCGGCCGCGCTCGCCCAGGCCTACGAGCTGTTGCCCTACTACGGACTGACTTCCTGGGATGCAGGTTTGAACCAGGCGGCGGCCGCGGCCGAGCGTACCCTTCGGCTTGATAGCCTTCAACCCACCGCGCACTCAGTATTGGGGAGTGTTCACCGCGACCGGTGGGAATGGGCCGATGCTGATCGGGAATACCGCCGCGCCTTGACCCTGGCGCCGAATGACGCGGAGACCATCAACCAGTATGCCCAGTTTCTCGGGGCAGTCGGCCACCTCGATTCCGCTTTTGTCTATATCCAGCGTTCGAGTCAACTCGATCCGCTCGCTCCGGTTCCCGTGGCCGGGGTGGGAGCCGTCCTCATGAGCCTGGGCCGGTACGACTCCAGTATGGTCCAACTCAAGCGGGCGTCCGACATGGCCCCCTCACTGGGAATCATCCGCTCCTGGCAGATGTGGAACTATCTGGCCATGCACCGGTATGCCGAGGCCGAGGACGCGGCCACCAGGGCGGCCACGCTCGCCGGCGCCGACCCCGCGCCTTACAGGATGCTGATAAAAGGTGTCCAGGATATTGCGGCTCGGCCTGCAGCGATCGCCCTTCTCAACACGATACCACTCGATTCGGGTGAGTTTGGCCCGGATGGCCGGGTCAACTGGTACGCGCTGTTGGGGGACACCGCGGGAGTTTTTCGCTCGCTTGAACAATGGGCGGGGGCGCATCGGGGCAATACGTTTCCTCTGTGGTACCCGTTTCTCAAGGGGTTTGCGGCCGATCCTCGTTTCTTTCGAGGATTCAATCTGCCGCATTCGAAACCCACTCCCTGAGGGCAGGCGCCGGCCGAGCTATCAATCCCGGTGGCTGGCCGACAAGCTTCTCAGGCATTCGCGATCCCGGTGCCGGCTACCGCCAGCACCGAGCCGATCACCCGCCGCGGCCATGCTTCACGAAAAAACCTCGACCCGATCCCGCCCGCTCGATTTTGCCCGGTAGAGCGCCTTATCGGCGGCGGCCACGATGGCGCTGGCGCTCTGGCCATCGGCAGGGCACGAGGAAATACCGATGCTGACGCGGACGGGGATTTCCTTTCCTTCCCGCGTGGTCGCCGGGCGACCAATCAACGCGTCTCGCAGCTTGCCAGCCAGGATCACCGCTCCCTCCGAGTTGCAGCGACGGAGAATCATTCCAATCTCTTCTCCGCCGTACCGCCCAATGATGTCACTCGCCCGGACCGCGGATTGGAAGATCCTGGCCAGGTGCAGCAGCACCTGGTCGCCCGCGAGATGGCCATGCGTGTCGTTGATGCGCTTGAAGTGATCAACGTCGATCATGAGAAACGAAAATGGCTCCTGGTGCCGTCGGGCATATTCGACGGCATGCTCGAGTTCTGCCATCAGGGTCGCATGGTTGAGCAGGCCGGTCAGGCCGTCGCGGTGAACCATCTCCCGAATTCGCCGCCCGCGCTCGGCCCGGTTGATAACCAGTTGAAGCAGGAGTGTCGGATCGACCGGCTTGGTCAGGAAGTGATCGGCGCCCGCCCGCAGCGCTTCGATCTGGTCCTGCAGGGTGCGTTCGTTCGCAAGAAAGACGATGGGAAGCAGCGCGAAACGGGGATCCTGACGGACCAGGCGAGCCAGGGTGAATCCGTCGACGCCAAGGAGAGTCGTGTCGAGGAGAAGGAGATCCGGCAGGTCACGCGAGAGTATCTCGCGGGCCTCCATCGGATCGACAGAGTGGGAGACCAGGATATTGGCCTGTTCCAGCGTCCGCGCGATCCCTTCGCCAGATTCGTGCGTCTCCGTCACTAGAAGCACGCTCGATGGTGGAGTTCCAATTCTCGCCAGCGTCTTGGCGTACGTCGGCAGCTCGCGGGTGACCCGGTCCGAAGAGAAGACAGTGTCGATGCCGGCGGCGACGGCTCGAATCCGGTCGCTCGAACCTGTCGGATCGACCAGCACGATGCTACGCGGTCGCAGGGCGCGGCGCCCGGACAATGCGGCAGCGATGGCGTAGGGGTCGGATTGAACCTGGCCGCCCGCAATAATGACAAGGTCTGGCGTTTCGGAAATGGGAAGGTCGGAGTTTTCAGTTTCCGCTCGCAACGTGACCACATACCCCGCCGAGCGCAGGATGTCGCCGAGCTGGGAAGTGAGCGGCCCCGGAGATCCAATGATCAGGCCGCTCCAGCCGAAATCGGTTGGTGGGATCGGTGAGGCCGCTCCCCCGAGTTCCGCTCCCGCCCGATCGAAGTTGCCGGCGAGTCGGCTGAGTGCCTCATCCAGCCTCGCGGCCGATTCCGCCCCGGGAATCGGCCCGGTCTTGAGCCACCGTTCCATGTCACGGCCAACTTCGCTGATATCAGGGAAACCGTAACTCCCCCCCGATCCCGCGAGACGGTGAAAGCGAACGATCAGCGATTTGGCCGCGTCGCCCTCTCCAGCGCGAAACGCCGCGATGTCCTTCCGCAATTCCTGTAACCGGGCCGGCGACTCGGCGACATATTCACGACGAAGTTGGGCCATCGCCGCTTCGAGCTCCGGACTCATCGGTTCATTCATGTCTGTCCCCGCAGTCGAGTCATGGCATGACGAGCGGCGGCTACGAATGGTGGCGAGGTGCTCCAATGACCACGAACCTGGGGGCCGTTTCGCACGGCGATGAGCGCAGAGCGGGAATCGGTGATCGCAATCAGCGGTTCCCCCGGCCAGTCGCCTGGTGCGACGACGGTCACGGTGACAAACCCGAGATCGACGGCCGCGGAGGCGGCAAGCGTGGTGGTCAGTCCGGCGGAAACCGTACGTCGAAGAGTCGGGGCAAGGATCGGATATGCATCGGCTGGCGCCAGGAGCTCAATACTCTCCCTCGCCCGGGCGATTTCGTGGCTGATGATCTGGAGTGCGCCCCTGGGAGAATCGATTTCGACAATCGTTGGTGTATCCGGTGTGCCCAAGCCATCCAGCGCCTCACTCAAACGCTGCAGCTCGACACCCTGGCGGTTGGTCAGTCGAGCGATCAGCGTCGCAGGCGTTTCCGGGCGAAATCGCTTCGGGCGATCACCCTCCATCAGGGCCGCCCCCTTCGAGACCAGGCCTTCGAGCGCGCTATAGGTGTTCGCTCGTGCCAGTCCAGCGGCTTGTGCAATGGCGTAACCCGTCCCTGGCCCGGTTCGAAGCAGGACTTCATACACTCTGCTTTCCGTCGGAGTAAAACCGAACGGAGTCAGGTCAATGGATGGCATATGCCGGGGTTAGGCAAGGGAAAAGAGGGTGAGGCAGAGTGGGGCAGGGTTGATCATAACCTCGAGTCTTGATGGGTCTCGGATCTGGTGTA
>JBDTRF010000153.1:0-8674 GCA_039931815.1 Gemmatimonadota bacterium | reverse complement strand
GACCCTCGCGAAGGCACCATCCTGACCGTGGCCCGCGAAGCGGCGGCCGCGGCCGAGCGGGTCGCGACCGAGTCGATGGATATCCGCGAATTCATGCACCGCCTGCTCACCGAAGGGGAGATCGCCCTGGCGCGAACCCCGGAGTTATTGGCGGTCTTGAAGGAAGCCGGCGTGGTGGATGCCGGTGGTAAGGGATTCGTTCGAATGATCGAGGGAGTCGTGCGATTCATCGAAGGCGATCCTATTCTGGCCGCCGACGGCGATTTCACGCTCGACAGTCAGAGCCCGGCGGCAATGGCCGAAGTCGCCACCGAGCGGGATTTCCAATTCTGCACCGAGGTGATGGTGCGGGGGGAACAGCTGCCCCCGGCGAATGAAGTACGCCAGCTGATGCGCCAGTTCGGAGGATCCCTGGTGGTTCTGGTAGCCGGAAACCTGCTCAAGGTTCATGTGCACACAGACACCCCCGAGGCCGTCTTTACCTATGCTGCGCGGTGGGGCACGCTCGAATCCACCAAGGCCGATGATATGCGGGCCCAGCACCGGGAGTTGACCCATGCTGACCGCCGGCCGGTCGCGGTGGTGACCGACTCCTCGGCGGACCTCCCGGATGGGGTGCTCGACCGGCATCACATCGCTCTGGTTCCCCTGCAGGTGCTGTTTGGTACCGAGGTATTTGAGGACCGGGTAAGTCTCAAGCCCGATGAGTTTTACCGTCGACTGCGGACCTCGAAGGCCCTGCCCACGACGTCCCAGCCGACCCCGGCCAACTTCGTTCGGGTCTTCCGGGATGCACGATCCGAGGCGGATGAAGTAGTGGCGGTGCTGCTGTCATCTGGATTATCGGGTACCTTTCAGTCGGCGGCGGCGGCGATACGGGCGGCGGGTCTGACGGGAATACATCTCGTCGACAGCGTGTCGGCTTCCCTGGGAGTCGGACTCCTGGCACTTCGGGCCGCCGAGCTGGCGGAATCCGGCTGGAAGGCCGAAGCCATCGTTGCCGAGCTGAATCGAATCAAGCGCCAGGCGGGGTGCCTCATAACGGTCGATCGTTTCGATAATCTGATCCGTTCAGGACGAGTGACCCGAGGCAAGGCCTGGCTGGCTGGCGTCCTGGACGTGAAGCCGATCCTTTCGCTGGACCAGGCGGGAAAGGTCCAGCCACTGGACCGGGTGCGGGGGAGAGACAATGTCGTCCCGAAGGTGCTGTCGCTCCTGGAGAAGCGGTTGACGCCCCGGCCGAAGGCGGTGCGGTTCGGCGTGGCACACGCCGATGCGCCAGAAGTCGCCGAGCGAGTCCGCACCGCCCTGATCGCGGCGTATCAACCGCGGGATTGTTTCGTGACGCTCGCCACGGGAGTGCTCGGAACCCATGTCGGCGCCGGTGCCTGGGCCGTGTTTTACGTGGTGGAAGACTGACGATGGTCAACGGCGGGTCCTGATATTCCTGATCTTCACGTTTCAACTGAGCGAGGAACCAACAAATCCAGACCACCGATCGTAAAGGGATGCATCAACTTCCAGACTCGCTGCGCACCGCGGTGGAAGCGATGGACGATCTCAAAGCGCGCCATATCGTGATTCTCGATTTGCGAGGGCTGACCGACGCCACCGATTTCTTTATTATCGCGTCGGGAACCTCGGATGCTCACGTCCGTGGCATTGCAGATTCTGTGATGGAAAAGATGGGCCGGCACGGCGTGCGGACTCATCATGTGGAAGGCCTGACGACAGGCCGCTGGGTACTGCTGGATTATGTGGACTTCGTGATTCACTTATTCCATCCAGAGACCCGGTCATTTTATCAGTTGGAGCGGCTCTGGGGCGACGCACCGGAACTGCTGGCCAGCTCATAACGAGCAGGGGTATCGCATGAAACGGAATTGGGGGTTGGTGCTGGCGCTGGTAACGGGCGTTCCCGCCGTGCTACCCGCACAATACTTCGGACAGAACAAGGTCCAGTATCGCACGTTCGATTTCAAGGTCATCCAGACCGAACACTTCGACATCTATTTCTATGATCGCGAACGGGAAGCGGCCATGGACGCGGCCCGCATGGCCGAGCGGTCCTATGCCCGACTTTCCCGCGCCTTGAACCACCAGTTCAAGGAGCGGAAACCGATCATCCTGTACGCCTCTCACTCCGATTTCCAGCAGACCAATGCGACCGGCGGGGAAGTCAGCGAAGGGACCGGCGGGTTCACCGACTTCCTGAAACATCGGAACGTAGTGCCATTTACTGGCGATTACGAAGAATTCGAACACGTGCTCCAGCACGAAATGGTGCACCAGTTCCAGTACGACATCTGGAGCCGGGGACGGGCCGGTGGCGGCATCCAGACGCTGATCGCGCTGAACCCGCCTCTCTGGTTCGTCGAAGGCATGGCGGAGTACTTCTCCAAGGGTCGGATCGACGCCAACACCGCGATGTGGCTCCGGGACGCGGCGCTTGAGGGAAATCTTCCTACCATCGATCAGATGGCGAACGATCCTCGGATTTTTCCCTACCGATTCGGTGAAGGGCTCCTGGCGTATATCGGTCAGCGATGGGGGGACGAGGCCATCGCGGCCATTCTCCAGGGCAGCCTCGGTGGAAATCTCGAGGGCTCGTTCCGCCGGGTACTGGGCGTGGGATTTGAAGAGCTTTCCAATCAATGGCGCGATGCGGTGCAGAAACAGTACTTGCCGGAAATCGGCAATCGCCCGCGGGCCAGCGCCTTTGCCAAACCGGTGCTGACGGAAGAGAAGTCCGACGGCACGCTGCACCTGGCGCCCGCCTTGTCGCCCGATGGTTCCAAGATCGCCTACTTCAGCGAGAAGGACTTTTACTTCGTTGATCTCTACCTCGCCGATGCAGCAACCGGCCATGTCGAACGACGGCTGCTCAAGTCCTCTTTCAGCGCGAATTACGAAACATTTCGATTCATCAATTCAGGGGTCAGCTGGTCATCCGACGGTCGCTTTATCGCGATGGCGACCAAGAAGGGCCCCAAGGACGACTTGTTGATAGTGGACGTGGCCAAACACCGGGAAGTGCGCCGCATCAGCGTCGACCTGAACGGGATCACGACGCCCGCCTGGAGCCCGGACGGAAAGCAGATCGTGTTTACCGGCTATGACGGCGGCATTTCGGATTTGTATGTCGTCAACGCGGACGGATCCGGCTTCCGGAAGCTTACCAGCGACAAGAATGCCGACTTCCATCCGGTCTGGTCTCCCGATGGCCGGACGATCGCGTTTGCCACCGATCGTGGCCCCGAAACCGACTTCGACATTCTCCGCCAGAGCAACATGCGAATCGCGCTCTTCCATCTCGACACCGGCAGAATCGAAGTGCTGGATCACATGGAAGAGGGCAAAAACGTCAGCCCCCAGTTCTCGCCCGATGGCAACGAAATCGCCTTCACCTCGGATCGAAACGGGGTGACCAACATCTATCTCTATGATTTGCAGGAAAAACAGATCTACCAGTTGACCGACCTCTTTACCGGCGTGCAGGGTATCACGCCGTTGTCCCCCGCCTTATCGTGGGCTCACACGGCCGATCGCCTGGCGTTCGTGTATTACGAGAATGAGAAGTACGATGTGTACACGCTGGACAACCCTCGCTCGCTCCGGAAGCCGTATAACCCGGCGCCACTGAGCCAGCCTCAGGTCGCGGCCGTCACCCAGCCCACGACGCCGCCGGTTCCCGCCGATTCGCAACCGGTGAGTGGCGCGGTCCAGCAGGGTGGGTCCATCTATCGCAGCCAGGGTGGCTTCCGTGAGTCGGGTGTGGCCCGGTCGGACAGTTCAGCACCCGCGCCGGTTTCTATCTCTGCGTTGCTTGATTCGGCCGATTACCATCTGCCGGACACGACCGAATTCGCCATTCGAAAAAGTCGCACCAAGTTCACTCCGGACTATGTCGCCCGACCCAGCGTTG
The DNA here is from genome assembly GCA_039931815.1 of Gemmatimonadota bacterium. Classification (GTDB taxonomy): domain Bacteria; phylum Gemmatimonadota; class Gemmatimonadetes; order Gemmatimonadales; family GWC2-71-9; genus DASYPP01. The sequence goes on along the minus strand of JBDTRF010000153.1, from coordinate 4,749 downwards.
GCTACAGCCGCGATACCTTCGGCCGGGGATTCTTCGGGGGAACCGCAATTTCCCTGAGCGACATGATGGGAGATCACACGCTCGTCTTCTCTGGATATGTCAACGGCTCGCTCGCGGAATCGCAGATTCTCGCGGCGTACATTAACCAGCGCCGGCGGATTAACTGGGCCCTGGTTGGAGGCCAAGAGCCGTATTTCTACCGCGAAGCCTCCGAGGTCAGGCGAGACGAGAACCCGAACGGTTTCCGCGATACCCTGATCACCAACGTGCGCCGGCTCGTCCTTCGAACCATTTCAGCCGAAGCCTATTTCCCCCTGAACCGATTCCGTCGGGTCGAGGCGGGGATGCAGCTCGCAAACGTGAGCGACGACCGGTTGAGCCTGATTGAGCCGTTTGACGGACTTTCGGGGAATCGAATCGATGATCCCCATATTCGCACCACTGATCTGGGAAGCTCGAACTATATCCAGCCGTCGATTGCGATGGTCTTTGACAACTCCCTCATGGGATATGTCGGGCCCTTCTACGGCCGGCGGTATCGCCTCTCCATCGCCCAGAGCCTGGGAACCTGGAACTTTACCACCGCGACCGTGGACTATCGGCGGTACGATCAGCTCCCCGGCCCGTTTGTACTCGCAACCCGGGGTCTTTACTTCGGCCGTATCGGTCGCGATGCCGACCAGTTCCGGGTCTTCCTCGGCAATCCGGACCTGATGCGAGGCCATACCTCCGGGTCGTACTTCCGGAACGAGTGCCGCAATTCCAACGACGTCAATACCGAAACCGGGTGCAACGCGCTCGACCAGCTGATTGGTACCCAGGTCGCCGTCGCCAGCGCCGAACTTCGGTTCCCGGTGCTCAACTCGTCAATTTTCCACTGGTTACCGCTGGGCTTCCCCCCCGTCGATGGTGCGCTCTTTTACGACGTGGGTATGGCGTGGAACGGGAACAGTGTCGTCAGGTTGAACGGGAGCAGCAGCAACTCCCTGACCGTCCGGACCCCGCTCCAGACCTGGGGGGTGTCGCTCCGTACCAACCTGTTCAACTTCGTCATCCTCCGACTGGACTATTCGATCCCTCGTGACCGACCGGGAGTGAATGGACTCTGGGCCATCAGCCTGGGCCCGACCTTCTAGACCCTGAAGTCCACACCGGGCCCAGGCATCGGACACTTCCGATCGCCTGGGCTTTTTTTTGGATCGGTCGGTCACCGACACACTGGCATCGAGGTGTTTTGTCTTCGCCGGAATTTCCCCGAAAATAAACCCTAGTTGAGGCTCCGGGTCTCGACTATCTTTCCGCCGTGCAGCAATCCCGCCTACTCATCGGCGCCGTCCTGGCGCTGCTCATTTCGTGCAAAGACACCCCGCCTCCCGGGGACCTCGCCCTGTCGAATGCCACGCCGCCAGCTTCGCTCCTTCGGCTCCCGCGCGCGGGCGGTGCCCCCACGGTATATCGGTTGCCCCGGCTGGCCGATGCGGAATGGTTGAAGAGCGGAGAATTCCCCCCACTGAGCCAGGTCATCGGAGCGGACCTCGATCAGCGCGTGGTGTTTGCGTTTGGCGCGGACAACCAGATCGTGGCGCTGGACCTGGAGAATGGGAAGGTGCGGTCCTATCTCACCGGCGTTCGCGGCGCTATTCTCGGACCTGACGGCGTCCTCTACACCGTGGACGACAGCAACCATGTATCCCAGATCGCGCGGCGAACACCCACCAGGTTTGCCAGCCGCCTTCCGGGCAAACCGCGCGAAATGTTTGGAACCCTGGGCGATCAGCTGCTCGCCATCGTGCCCGGTTCAGGCAACCAGCTCATCACCCTGAGCCAGGACGAACCGATGCGAAAGGTGGCGCTGCCTTCCGGTCATGCCGCGGCCACCATGTGGGGTGACCTCGTCGCTGTCGCGGCGGATACGGCGCTCGTCCTCTACGACCCAGCGGCCGACCCGGCATTGCGCTCCATCGCGATCAAGGACCATGCGCGTGAAGTTGTATTTTCCGCCTCGGGCCACCGGATGTATTTGTCACGAGACCGGGGACCGTTACTCGAAATCGATCGTTTTACCGACAAGGTGATCCGGGAGATCGAGCTTCCAGGCCGACCCGGCGCGCTTCGACGCGACACCTATGGTCGATGGCTCATGGTTCGTCCCGTGGCGGCCGATTCCGTCTGGCTCGTGGACCTCAGCACCGGTCGCTACGTGGCCGATTGGCAGACGGACTGGACCAACGATCTCCCCACGGTCGCCGGGACGTCCACCCTGCTTCTTCAACATGGGAACGACATTGTCGCCTACAATCTCGACGCGCAGGACTGGCCCGAGATCGGGCACATCAAAGGCGGAGCCACCGATCTCTGGCTGCCGATCGCGTGGACCCCGGAGGGTGGAACCCGGGTCATCCGAACCGATTCGGTAGTCCAGGTTGCGGTCGATTCTTCCCCGGTGTCACGGGTGTTCCTGCAGGTCAGCAGTTCCCAGAATCCCGACTGGGCCGAGGACCTGGCCAACAAGCTCAAAGAGGCCGGCCTGAATGCATCGGTGCTCAAACCGCCTCACGACGGTGATCCTTACCGGGTTGTGCTCGGTCCCTACGATTCCAGGGAAACCGCCGAGGCCGAGGGTAAGAAACTTGGCCGCCCGTTTTTTATCTATCAGCCTGAATCGCAATAGCCGTATCGCGTTTCACAGATAGCCCTGTGATTGCGGTCATTGCCCTGTAATCACCCGCTGGATCGCCCGGCTTCGCGGAACATATCGAGTCAATACACTGGCCTTCGACATACGCCATGCGCCGACGTTGATGCGATACGCGATATGCGACCTGCCTCTAAACAGGAGCAAAGCTTTCTGATGAAGCTTACCAAGCTCGAGCTCTCCGGTTTCAAGTCCTTCGCCGATTCAGTCACATTGCACTTTGAAGAGGGTGTCACGGCGATCGTGGGACCCAACGGCTGCGGCAAGTCCAATGTCTCCGACGCCGTCCGCTGGGTGCTGGGTGAGCAGTCCGCCCGGTTGTTGCGGGGTAGCAAAATGGAAGATGTCATCTTCCAGGGTGCGACCGGTCGCCGCCCGGTCAACGTGACCGAAGTGTCATTGTATCTCGATAATTCTGACGGTGACCTGCCCATCGCGTACCAGGAAGTCGTGATCACCCGGCGCCTCTCCCGCTCGGGACAGAGCGACTATCTGCTGAACCGATCCCCTGCCCGGCTCCGCGATATCCAGGATCTGCTTCGGGGCACCGGGCTCGGCAGTGATGCGGGTGTGGTCATCGAGGCGAAAATGATCGACATTCTGCTGTCCGATCGAGCCGAGGAGCGCCGATCCCTCTTCGAAGAAGCCGCTGGAATCGGCCTCTATCGCGACCGGAAGGAAAGCACCGAACGCCGCCTGGAAGAAACCGGCCTCGATCTTCAGCGGGTGGAAGACCTGATCGCCGAAGTCCAGTCCCAGCTCCGGAGCCTTTCCCGTCAGCGAGGCAAGGCCGAACGATTTTACAAGTTGACGGAAGAGAAATTTTCCGTGCAGCTCACCCTTGCGCGTAGGCTGTTGACCGATATAGACGAACAGATGATTACGATCCATTCGCGTCGGGAAGCCCTCGCGGAAGATCTTCCGCGCATGCGCGAAACCCTGGGATCCGCCGAACAGTTCCGCGAAGAAGCCGCCCGTTCGCGCGCCGGCCTTGAAGCCCAGCGGACAGACATCACGCGGCGGCTGGGAGCGGTCCGGGTGGACATGGGCAAGCTGGATGGCGACCTGGCCCTGGCCGCGGAGCGCCTGGCCAACGCGTCATCCCGCCGCCTGCGTGCCGCCGATGAACGGGGCCAGATGGAAGCTCGGGTGATGCACGCGAATCGGGAACGGCAGAGTGCCGAGGAAGAACGAACCGCCTCCCTGGAGGAGCACCGTCGCATCCAGGCGGAACTCGCGGGACGGTCCTCGGCGGAAGAAATCGTGAGGCAACGCCTCGCCGAACAGCGAGCCGCCCTTCGTTCCCAGGAGGAGGAGATTCAGCGCCACGTGCATACGTTGCGATCCCTCGAAGGCGAACGGATGGCCCTCGAAAGCGACCTTGCCTCGTTGCGGGAGCGGGAATCTCAACTCGGCGCCCGGCGTTCCGCCCTGCAGAACGACCTCGACGCGGCTGAATTGCGACGGCTGGATTCCGCGGTGCACGCCGATCGGCAGATGGCGGAGTCAAGAAAAGCCGCGACTGAGGCCGACCGTAACCGTCACCATGTTGGTGAGCTTCGGCGCCAGGAAGCACTGGATCGATCGCGCTTGCGGGAAGCCGAGGAACTCGTGGCCCAGCTGGGCGCCCGGCGCCAGGCATTGGAAGATCTCGAACGGGATCGCGTGGGCCTGGCCCCGGGAGCAGCCGCGCTGCTGTCGGCTCGCGATCAGTTTGAGGGTGCGATTCTCGGCCCCCTCAGCGATTACATAGACACCGGTCGAGAAGATGCCGAGGTCGCGGAGCGACTCCTCGGCGAATGGGTCCACGCCGTGCTGGTTCGGGATCGTGAGGCTATTCCGGCCATTCAGCGCTGGCACGCGGAAAGTCAGACCGGTGCCGTGGTCCTGCTGCCGGTCAGTCCGGGGCCGGCCGGGCTGGTCGAGGGCGATCCTCTCCAGGACCGGCTCCAGGCGCGCGGACCTGCGGCGGCATGGGTACGCGCGCTTCTCGGTGGATCGGAAGTTTTGGAAACCGGCGGACGCATGCTCCGTCGCGCCAACGGGGCCATTCT
>JBDTRF010000152.1:0-8701 GCA_039931815.1 Gemmatimonadota bacterium | reverse complement strand
GAGCAGACCAGCCTGACCCGGTGTCCCCTTGCGGCGAGCCGCGAGAAGATTTCGAACAGGTGAACCTCCGCCCCGCCCGCCTGCGGGTTTTCCCGATCCTGCCAGTTGACAACCAGGATGTTCACAGTCGACCGAGCGAATGTGCCACCCGGTCAAGGACGCCGTTAATAAATGCTGGCGACTTGAGTCCTCCGAACCAGTGGGCCAGCTGGATCGCCTCGTTGATCACGACCTTGGGTGGCGCCGCTTCCGTCGTCAGTTCAAAGATGGCCAGGCGCAGCACGTTTCTCTCGATCACTCCCAGCCGCTCCACCCGCCAGTTGTCAGCCGCCACGGACGCGATCTTGTCCAGATCAGGGGCTCGGTCAATGACTCCCTGGGCCATCTTTTCGGCGTCCTCGAGCGCGGCCGGAACTCTACCGGCGATACGGACGAGCCCGCTGGCTACATCGACCACTCGTGGTGTGCCTTGCATTTCCCACGCGTAGAGGATCTGCAGCGCCCTGGCTCTGGTTTTTGTTCTAAGACCGAGGGGCATCGATTCCCATTTGCATGAGGAGGTCCGCCGAGCGTAGCGCAGCCTCGGCGGCTTCATAACCCTTGTTACCTGCCTTACCTCCCGCGCGATCCTGGCCCTGGGCGAGCGTATCGACAGTCAAGAGGCCAAATCCCACGGGACGACCGTAGCGTAGCACGACTTCGCCCAGGCCACGCGTCGTTTCGCCGGCGACGAAATCGAAATGGGGAGTGTCGCCCCGGATTACGGCACCGAGCGCGATGACGCAGGAGAATCGGGAACTCGCCGCCGCGGCGTTGGTGGCGACGACCAGCTCAAAGGCCCCGGGAACCCAGAGCACCTCGATATCCGTCTCCGGAACTCCGGCCTCGACACAACACGCGCGGGCGCCCTGAAGCAGGCGAGACGTCACCAGCTCGTTGTAGCGACTGACGACGATCGCCACGCGCCCGACCCGGCGTAGGCGTCCGGAGAGTTCAGCCACGATCAGTTGTGAAGGAGGTGGCCGAGCTTGTCACGCTTGGCGTTGAGATAGCCGCGGTTCTCATCGTTGGCGTCGGGCTCGAGGGGAATGCGCTCGCTGATCTCTAGCCCATACCCTTCGAGTCCAACCAGTTTGCGGGGATTATTGGTCATGATTCGAATGGAGGAGAGGCCAAGATCGCGGAGGATCTGGGCGCCAATCCCGTAGTTGCGCAGGTCGGCGCCGAAGCCGAGTCGCTTGTTGGCTTCGACCGTGTCATCGCCCTGGTCCTGCAATGAGTAGGCGCGGAGCTTGTTGAGCAGGCCAATGCCTCTCCCTTCCTGGTCGAGGTAGACGATCACGCCTTTGCCCGCCTGGCTGATTTTCCGCATGGCGGCGTGTAGTTGCGGCCCGCAATCGCAACGCATGGAACCGAACACATCGCCGGTGAGACACTTGGAATGCATCCGCACCAGGACATTCGTCTCACCCGCTACCTCGCCCAGCACCAGTGCCACATGCTCAGCCTGGTCGACATCGTTGCGGTAGCCGATGATCCTGAAATCGCCGAACTCAGTAGGTAACCTGGCATCGGCAATCCGGTGGACCAAATTCTCCTGGCTCAACCGATGGGCAACCAGCTGCGCAACCGTGATAAAGGTCAGGTGGTGCGCCGCGGCAAAAATCTCCAGCTCCGGGCGCCGGGCCATGGTACCGTCCGGATTCAGAATCTCGCAGATCACGCCTGCGGGAATCAGCCCGGCCAGGCGGGCCAGGTCTACGCTCGCTTCGGTTTGGCCCACGCGCTGGAGCACGCCACCCGGGCGGGCACGCAACGGAAAAATGTGGCCCGGCCGGCGCAAATCGGCGGGCACGGTGGCCGGGTTGATGGCCACATGAATGGTGGCCGCGCGGTCTGCCGCAGAGATGCCGGTCGACACCCCGAAGCGCCGTTCGGCATCTATGCTCACCGTGAAGGCGGTCGCCAGCGCTTCGGTGTTCCGATCCGACATCTGGGCAAGACCAAGCTGATCGCATCGCTCCCCCGTCAGGGCGAGGCAGATGAGCCCCCGGCCATGGGTGGCCATGAAGTTGATCGTTTCCGGCGTGACCAGTTCGGCCGCGCACACGAGGTCTCCCTCGTTCTCGCGGTCTTCGTCGTCGGCGACGATGATCGTTTTTCCGTTGCGCAGGTCTTCAATCGCCTGCTCAATTGTGCCAAAGGTCATTGATGTCTGGTCCTGTTACCGACATTCCGGCAGGTGGAACCACGGCAGGTTCAGGGTGCCGCTGCTCGACGACCCTCATTCATCAGGTGTTGGACGTACTTTCCGATTACATCAGCTTCTAAATGTACTCGGTCGCCGACTTTTCGGTCACCGAGCGTGGTCTGTTCCCGGGTATGTGGGATAATGGACACCTGGATCACCGTCTCGTCGGGACGGGCGTTTACCGTGAGGCTCACACCATCAACGGTGACCGATCCCAGCGGCATCGATACCTGGGCCACGTCCAGCGGTACGTCGATATCGATCAGCAGGGCGTCCTCCAGCACCTCGAGACCGGTGATCATGCCAATGCCGTCGACATGGCCCTGCACCATGTGCCCGCCCAGCCGATCGCCGACCTGGAGGGCTCGTTCCAGGTTGACCGACTTCCCCACCTGGTACTCTCCAAAGCCGGTGCGATCGAGCGAAGACCGAACGATATGCACGCGGAACTCGTGGGCGCCAAGACTGGTCACGGTGAGACAGGCACCGTCCACCGCGATACTCTCTCCCATGCGGAGATCCTCGAAAGCGGCGCCAATGGTGAGCTCGAGTCCGCGCTCGTCGCGGTCCACCTGTCGAATCGTGCCGCGATGGGTGACGAGGCCAGTAAACATCAGCGGCGGTCCAGGACGAGAAGGGTGTCCGCGCCGAGCGGTCGCCGCTCCGCGACATGCCAGCGATCAGCCGCGCCGAGTAACGGGGCCGGCACTCCCTGGAAGGCAGGGATCGCGCGGTCACCCAGCCAGACCGGTGCCTGGATCCAGTAGAAGCGATCAACCAGGCCGCCCGCCAGGAGGCTTCCAGCCAGCTCTCCGCCTCCCTCGATAAGAATCGAGGTCACCCCGCTCTGCCACAGCTTCGACAGTAACTCGGCAAGTTCCTCTCCCTGGATAACCGTGACTCCGGCCGCGTCCGCATAATCCATCATACCGAGCGAACCAGCTCCGCTCCGTGCAAGGATGACGGGAGCTTCAGTTGTCGTCATGAGAAGGCGACTGGTAGGCGAGAGCTCGCCCGTGCGGGTGAACACCACCCGCTTCGGCGTGCACCGCGGCACCAGCTCACCTCGTACTGTCAGCGATGCATCATCCACGCGTGCGGTGCGACCGCCGACCCCGATGGCATCGAATCCGGCCCGCAGCCAGTGCACGTATTCCCGGGCCTCGGGTCCGGAAATCCACCGGGAAGACCCGGCTCGATCAGCGATGCGGGAGTCGAGACTGGTGGATAGCTTAAGCGCGACAAAGGGCCGACGCAGGCCCTTGAACTGGTGAAGAAACGAAGCATTCTGACTTTCGGCCTCGGCCTGCATTACACCGAGTTCGACGGTGATCCCGTGTGCCCGAAGCAGATCCAGGCCCCCTGCCGCGACCGGATTGGGGTCCGCCATGGCCACGACAACTCGCGCCAGGCCATGCTGGATGACCAGCTCGGTGCAGGGCGGCTGCTTCCCATGATGCGCGCAGGGCTCGAGGCTTACAACCAGGGTGGCGCCCTCTGCTCCCGTGCCCACGCCTTCCAGTGCAGCCGCCTCCGCATGCCGGTGTCCGAACTCGGCGTGGAAGCCCTCTCCGATCACGTTCCCCTCTCGAAGCACAACGGCTCCCACCAGCGGGTTGGGAGCCACTCGCCCCCAGCCCTGCCAGGCAAGCTGGATTGCGCGACGCATGGCGTCCAATTCTGTCATGCGCTTAATCTAGGCTGGCCGTAGTGACAAGTGACAATGTGTAATCGCGTTGATATCGCACGCCCCAGTTCATCTGCACCGTGAAGATGAAGGGAAGACAATCGTCCGCCTCTCACCGTTCCCTGGTCCCCTGTCACTGACGCCTGGCCGTTGTTACCGGTCACTTTTCAGTGTCTAGAAGGTGATGCGAATACCGGCACCACCGAAGAAGTGACCCTTCGTGGTGTCGACCGAATCAAAGTTCGTGGTCAGGTGCTGATCCTTGCCGCCCTGGTAGCCGATCTCTCCCGCAATCTTGAAAATGGGAAGGTCGATAACCGCATCGGCAAACGCCATGGTCCGGGTGTTGTCGAGATCGATGTCGATTGGTGCGTGCGGAAGCTGGGTGATCGGATCCCGGAAGATGACGGTGGCGCCACCGGTGTATTTGTCCCAGCCAAGTCCGACGGCGACGTTCAGGATCAGGAGCCGCATACTGGCCACTGCCCGCAAATTCGTGGCGTCGAGATCCACGGCGTACTGATAGTCCTGGCTCAGGTCAGTGATGTCACCGTACTGGAGGCGTGGGATGCTGCGTCGCATCACGCTCACCGATACGGAGGGGAGCGGGAAGTTCCCACGAATGATTCCAACCCTGGCTCCGTACCCGAGACCCAGCGCAATGCTCCCGATCTTCCGGGCATCGGGATCCACAGTCAGGTTGTCGACTTGCGTCGTAGGAAGCAGCTGAGCCGAGCCCAGTGCGTCGACCGAGAGCAAACCTCCATTGAGTCCCTTCCAGACTCCGAGTCCTCCCTCGATCAGCGGTGCGGGAAAGATCACCTTGTCGTCGGTGGCAACGGTGTTGCTGCTCCCGTCAAAATTGAGGTTGGGCGGCCGAACGCCGACGCCGTTGACCCGGGCAGAAAGGAAGAAGTGAGGCAGTCCACCCAGCGTCTGGGCCGTGCCAATAACGGGATTACCACCGCTGACGAGGAGTCCCGCGAGGGGGTGAAAGAGCCGCGTTCCATCGATGGCCGCGTTACAGACATTCTGAGCCTGGTTTGGAAAACTGGAGCATTCGGAATTGCCCGTCTGCCCCGAGGCGGTTCCGGCGACTGACAGTAGCAGCAGCGGAACCAACGAGTAGCGAAAGCGCATGCGGTCCCCTATGGAGTGGAGATGGTGACTGCGCAGGGACCGGGGCGAATTTCTCCGATGATCCAGGTGTCGACCCCATCGACCCGTGCTGCCTTCTGCGCAGCGGCCACGCCATCGGGGGGGAGCACCGCGATCATCCCGATGCCAAGATTGAAGACATTCTGCATCTCGTTCGAGGAAATCTGCCCGGCCTGTTGGAGAAACCTGAACAGCGGCGGCATCTCCCAGTGGGCCGGGTTGACCACCGCCTGGCACTGCGGGGGCAATATCCGCACCAGATTGCCGGGAATTCCCCCACCAGTGATATGAGCCAGGCCGTGCATGTCCTGAATCACAGGGGAAATAGCCTTGAAATAGCTGCGGTGAACGGCCAGCAGGGCATCGGCCACCGTCTGCCCCGTCTCACCCAACCGATCATCAATCTGCAGGCCGGCCTTGTCGAATACGATCCGTCGGGCCAGGCTGTATCCGTTCGTATGCAGGCCGGTCGACGCGTATCCCAGCAGCACATCTCCTGCAACGATGCGATCGCCATGTAACGCCGCGTCCTCTTCCACCACCCCCACGATGGTCCCGGCCAGGTCATAGTGCCCCGCCCCATAGAGACCGGGCATCTGGGCCGTTTCTCCACCCGCCAGGGTCATCGCATGAGCGACACAGGCCCGCGCGATCCCTTCAACGATGGCCGCGATCTGTTCCACGGTAAGGTCCGAGCCGGCGATATAGTCCATGAATGCGATCGGTCGTGCCGCGTGCACCAGGATGTCGTTGACGCTGTGGTTGACCAGGTCTTCACCCACCGAGTCATAGCGGCTGGCCAGGGCGGCAACCAGGACCTTGGTCCCGACACCATCGGTGCTCATGACCAGCATCGGGTTCCGCATGCCGGCGGGCACCCGCACCATCCCACCGAACGCGCCGAGCCTCCCCGCGCTCAGGTTCGTACGAGTCCGGGCGACGGCCTCGATGATGCGTTCCTTGGCCCGATCCGAGTCGACCAGGTTCACGCCGGCCCGGGCGTATTCGCTTTCGCTCATGGGATCTGCTCCGCGAGGGCGACGTGCGTGAGATCGTGATAGGCGTGCACCCGGTGCTCGACGTCCGCGCGGGAAACGCTGTCAAATCCATGAATGCCGAATTGTTCCACGGCATAGGATCCCATGGCCGACCCGTAGACCATCGCCCGGCGGAGGTTGTCGCTCCCCGTGTCGCCGGTCGAGGCCACGTAGCCCATGAACCCGCCGGCGAATGAATCGCCGGCGCCGGTAGGATCGAATACTTCCTCGAGCGGAAACGCCGGCACGTAGAAGGCGCGCTTCTCTTCCAGCATGAGGGCGCCATACTCCCCCTGCTTGATCACGACGCGTTTGGGGCCGTGGGCCAGGATCCACCGCCCGGCCCGGTGAATATTCCAGTCGCCGGAAAGCTCCCTCGCTTCACTGTCATTGACCATCAGGATATCCACCTGGCGGAGCAGATGCAGGAGCACATCCTTCTTGCTCTTGATCCAGTAATTCATGGTGTCGCAGACCACCAGCCTGGGCTGCCGCACCTGGGCCAGCACGCCGAGCTGCAACTCAGGATCGATATTCCCGAGGAACACAAAGTCGCTGTCGCGCGCAGAGGCGGGAAGTTTCGGCTGAAAATCAGCGAAGACTCCGAGCCGGGTTTCCAGCGTCTCCCGGCTCTGCAGGTCGTACGAATATTTCCCCTTCCAGCGGAAGCTTTCACCCTGGACCCGTTCGACACCGGACCAGTCGATCCCGCGGGGCGCCAGCGCTTCCAGTTCCTTCATCGGGTAGTCATTGCCCACGACCCCGACCACCTGCACCGGGTGGAGCAACGACGCCGCGACGCTGAAATACACGGCGGATCCACCCAGCGCATCGGCGGTTTCTCCAAATGGCGTGTGGATGGAATCGAGCGCCACGCTGCCGACAACGAGCAAACTCATGCGATCACATCCGGTCTGGAGCGTGGAGGCCGAGTAACGAGAGTCCATTGGCGAGAACGGTGCGGGCGGCGCGCGCGAGCAGGAGGCGGGCCCGTTCGATCTCAGGCGCTTCGCCCACGGTGCGGGTACGATGATACCATCCGTGGATGGCCGCAGCGAGCTCTTCGAGGTACCCGGTCATTCGATGAGGCTCTCGCTCACGGGCCGCCTTTTCCACGACGTCAGGAAACCGCCCCAGCATCTTGAGAAGCTCGAGGTCTTCTGGTGCCGGCAGCCCCTCCATCGCGAGGTTGCCAGTCACGGAATCCGGGGAAATGCCGGCGGTACGAAAAATTCCCGCGAGTCTCGCATGGGCCATCTGCACGTAGAAGACAGGATTTTCATCGGTCTGCCTGCGGGCGAGGTCCACGTCGAAAACAAAATGTGAATCGCCACGGCGCATGAGAAAGAAGTAACGGGCTGCGTCCACCCCGACCTCTTCGCAGAGATCTCGCAGGGTGACAAACTCGCCCGAGCGCTTGGACATCTTCACCTCTTCCCCGCCCCGCACCACTTTGACCAGCTGAACGATCTCGACATCGAAGAAACTCTCGGGGTACCCCAGCGCGCGAAGGGCGGCGCGCATCCGTGGAATGTATCCATGGTGATCCGCGCCCCAGATATCGATGACCTGGTCGAATCCGCGGTCGTGCTTGTCTACGTGATAGGCGATGTCGGGGAGCACGTAGGTGTAGCTGCCGTCCTGTTTGCGGAGTACCCGGTCCTGGTCATCGCCAAAATCGGTGGTGCGAAGCCAGAACGCGCCATCCTTGTCGTAGGTCAGCCCTCGATCGGCGAAAATCGCCAGGGTTTTCTCGATCAACCCCTGATCGTAGATGCTCTGTTCCGAAAACATGGTATCGAACCGCACGCCGAAGTCAGCGAGCAGCTTGTCCTGCTCGGCTCGCTGGGTCGCGAGGGCGATGACCCGGCAGCGCGCGATTCCCTCCGAATCCGGGAGATCGGCAAAGGCGCGACCCTGTTCTCCCAGGACCAGGGCGGCGGTTTCCCTGAGGTACTCGCCATGATACCCGCCATCCGGCACTTCACGGGTGCGTCCGACCGCCTGCTGAATCCGGGCCCACAGGCTTTCAGCCAGCTTCCCGATCTGAACTCCCGCATCGTTGATATAGAACTCACGGGAAACGGTATGGCCGGTCCATTCCAGGAGTGAGGCGATCCCGTCACCCAGGGCAGCGCCCCGCCCGTGCCCCACATGGAGCGGTCCGGTCGGGTTGGCCGAGACGAATTCAACGTTCACCCGGATGCCTTGCCCGATCGCGCTCGTTCCGTACTTCCTGCCCGCTGAAAGTATGTTGTCGATCAACACGCCGTGCTGATTCTCCGCGAACCAGAAATTAATGAACCCGGGTCCGGCAATTTCGGTCTTCGCGACCAGTTCCGGTGGCAGACGAAGCGCCGCGATGACCTGTTCGGCGATCTTGCGGGGATTGGTTTTCTGTTGCCGGGCCAGCACCATGGCGAGATTGGTCGCCAGGTCGCCGTGCCCCTGGTCCCGCGGGCGCTCCAGCACGAATTCAGTGCCCTCGGCTCCCATGGTCGAGGCCACCCGGGCCAGCTCGGCGCGAATGTGATCGGTCATAGAACAGGCGCGCCCGAATGCTGCGCG